>NZ_CP081122.1 GCF_025141935.1 Sulfitobacter sp. S190
TCTTCTTCGACGACGCCGCTCTGATGGAGTTCCTGCTGGAAGGCCAAGACGATGTTGTTGGCGCCAACGACAAGGGCATCATCGAGTTCCGTGACAAAGAAGTTACGTACTTCGAGTGCGACGCAGACGCCGCTGACACATGCGACGTTCCAGGTGTCGGCAAAATCCGCCCAGAGGAGAAAGAACTCAGCATCGAGAAGATCGGCAACACAACGATCAACTCGACAGAGCTGGAGATCGCAACGAACTATCTGGATACGGACGCCAACGTCATGCTCACAGATACAAGCATCGTTCTGGACGTTCTGGCCTAAGGACTCCGATACGCCGCTGCCTCGCGCAGCGGCGTTACGGAAGTGAGGACCGGACCTCGCGTTTTTTAACCTAGGTTCGTCCCCCGGCACCGCCCCTTGTTTCAAGGGGCGGTGTTTTTTTGCGTGCCCCCGGCACCGCGCAGGCTGTGGCAGTTCAGCCCCAGACAGGATGTCTTTTATCCCGTTTGGCAATTTCTTGCTGTGTCAAAAAATGTAGGTATGTTTGCTTTTACAGGACCGGTGCACCCGTAACGTGGATCAACCACCGTGCAGGGTCACCGGAATATTTTACCACTTGTAGCCCCGATTTCGGGCTAGAGCACAACATAAGGGTACATCCAAGATGCCAGCGAATATTGTATTTTCCGGAATTACCAACGACTTTTTTGAACAGGCTTTCGATGATGCGAACATCATTTCCATCACGTCCGATGAGATCAGGGCTGTAGACGAAAGCACCGGATTCACGACCACTGTAGGCGGCACCAACTTCAGTTTGCCCCCCGGCAGCGACGAACCCACAGGCACCATGACCAGCCTGCTGATCGCGGACGCCAACGCAAACCCTGTTATTTCCATCACCGGTATTTCATGGGATGTCACCGTCTTTCTCGCGGCAATCGACGACCTGCTTGAGAATGACGGTGAAGAGGGGCTGCTTGCTCTCTTGCTGAGCCAGGACACCGTCAATCTGGATGCATCGGGCGCCGATATCGGGGCCGAGTTCCGCTTTGACGAGCTGACCCGCGCGGTCACGATAACCGGCAGCAGCAATGAAGACACATTGGGTGGCGGTCTTGGCAGCGACAGCATCAACCCCGGCGCGGCCCCGCAGTTCGAAGGCGACGTGATCTTTGGCAGTGCCGGCAACGACACCGTCAATTTCGGCTCCATCGGCGACGAAAGCTATGTCGACGTCACCTACGAAGACGTTGCAGGCCCCGTCACGATTACCGTCAATGGGCCCCGAAAACACCATGACCGTCAGCAAGGGCGCGCAGGGCACGGATACCTATCTGTCTGTCACCAATCCGCTGCAGGGCGACGGGCTGAATATCTATGGCAGCGGCGGGGATGATACCTTCAACCTGACCGCTGGAGGTGGTGACAGCTTCATGCAGGTGGGGCATGCGCGGCGACGATACGTTCAATGTCACGCTCAGCGACGACAGCACCACGCGCATCAGCTATCAGGGCGGCTATACCGGCAATGCCTTTCAGGGTGTGGTTGCCGATCTGGCGACCGGCATCGTCAGCAACGACGGATTTGGCGACACCGACACCATCAATATCCTCGGAGGCAATGGCCGGTTCACATTCCGCAGCACCGATTTCAACGACAGCATCACGGGATCGGACCGCGCAGAGCGGTTCATTCTGGAACAGGGCAACGATACGCTGGACGGGGGTCTTGGCGAAGATACGCTGCGCTATGACCGCAGTGGCGTCAGCGAGATCAATGTCGATCTGATCGGTGGCACGGTAACCGGTGTCTGGGACGGAATGATTTCACCCACACAGTGTCCAATGTCGAGGCCTTCCGCGGCTCACGCGATGGCGCTGACGTGATGACCGCGACGATGCGGCAAACCGGTTCGAAGGTCGTGGCGGCGACGATACATTGTTCGGCAATCTGGGCGATGACACGCTGCGCGGCGACGAGGGCAACGACAGTCTGAACGGGGGCGATGGCGACGACCGGCTTGAAGGAGGCAGCGGCAACGACACCCTGGTGGGCGGTGATGGTATCGACCGGCTGCGCGGCGGTGACGGGGATGATGTTCTCGACCCCGGATCCAGCACGTCTTTCGATGATGTATCGGCGGGCCGGGGCAACGATGTCATTCTCACGGAATCGCTCAGCGAAGACGGGTATCTCAGCGTCGGGCACTACGATCTGAACGGTGCGGGCATCGGCCAGATCATCACCGTCAACGCCACCGGAGATGCGACCATCAACAAGGGTGCAAACGGCACCACCGTGATCCGCGACGCAGAAAATGCGGTCCTGTTCGGTGGCATGGGCATTTCGGGATCTGCCTCGGATGATACGTTTAATCTCGAGGTTGCTGACGAAGGCTATCTGGAAGTCACCGGCGGGGATGGGAGCGATACGTACAACCTGTTGGCCACGACCGGCATGGTCAAACTGAACTTCCCACAACAACGCAGGCCAGGAGGACGCACAGAGGCGGCTGTGGTCGACCTCGGATCGGGCACCGTATCCAATGACGGTTTCGGCAAACAGCGAGACCATCACCGGCGTGGATGACGTGGCCAATATCCAGCTGCGCGGTACAGGTTCCGCCGACATTGCTGACCGGATCGGCCGGGCGCGATGTGTTCGACCTGCGCGATGGCGGCAATGATACTGTCGATGGCGCCGGAGGCGACACGGATACCGTGCGCTACCAGCGGCTCGACACCGGTGTCGAAGTCGATCTGATCGCGGGTACAGCATCCTCGCAGGGCTTTGTGCACCGCTTGTCGAACATCGAATGGGACTGAGGGCTCCGAGTTCAGTGACAGGTTGATCGGGGATCGGGGCAATACCCTGCTGGATGGGCGCGGTGGCAACGATGCGCTCTACGGTGACGGATTGGATCTGGGGGCCCGTGCGCGAAGTGTCGGCACAGGTGTACCGCCTGTACGAAGCCCTTCTGGACCGGACACCGGACTACGCCGGTCACGCCGGCTGGACCCAGCGGATCGTCGAGCAGACACAGACACTCGAGGAAGTCTCTTCGGGCTTTGTCAATTCAAACGAATTCCAGTCGGTCTACGGGGCGGCCAGCAACGCCGAGTTTGTCGAACTTCTGTTCCAGAACGTGCTGGGCCGTGATCCCGGTCCGGGGGCCCAGGGGTTTGTCAACGCGCTCGACGGCGGCGGGTCGAGCCGTGAGGCGATCGCGCTCGAATTCTCCGAAACACAGGAGTTCGTGGCCGGCACCGCTGGCGCGGCGAATGCCTTTATCGATGCAAGATCCTCGGCAACGTGGGTCGATGATGTCTATCGTTTGTATCAGGCCACGTTGGGCCGCGAAGCCGACGAAGGCGGGCTGCTGGGCTGGGTGAACAATCTCAGTACCGGACGCGAATTCCAGAGCGTTGTAAGCGGATTTACCCAATCGGCAGAGTTCCAGAACCTCTATGGTGCCACCACCAACAGCGATTTTGTCACGCTGCTGTACCAGAACGTTCTGGACCGCACCCCATCGGCAGAAGAGCTCAACGGCTGGCTTGAGCGGATCGACGGTGGCCGCACCCGTGAAGAGGTCGTCACCGGATTCTCGCAAAGCCAAGAATTCCGCAATGCCACCGACGACGATGTCGAAAGCTTTGTGCGCGCTCTGGGCACGCATGATTTTCTGGAAGGTGCGGAAGGCAACAACGTTCTTGTGGGCGGTATGCTGTCGGACCGCTTCAGCATCGATCAGTCCTTGGGCGGCAACCATGTCATCATGGACATGGAAAGCTGGGATGTTCTCGACTTCTATGATTCGAGTACACCAGCGCCGCGGACGTACGTGCACGTATGACCCAGGCCGACGAGGACGTGATCTTTGCCGATCAGGGGGTCAGCGTCACGATCCGGAACACCCAGCTGGCCGACATCAGCGACAATATGATCGACTTCTGACGCAGGCGTCCGAAAGGACGCATGCCAAGGAACACACAGCGGGGCGGCGCGCATATTCATATGCGCGCCGCCTTGCGCGAGTCACGCGCGGCGCTGACATCACAAATAAACCAAACCTATAGCGTAAATTATGTTAAATTCCCGCTTTCCGAGTGTTTTGAAAAATTTTTGTTCTGAGACAGAAACAATAACTGCTTTCGAGTGAAACTGGCGTAGCAGTAGAACCAATGAAATTTCATGCACCGGTTTTTGGTCATAACGCTTGTTTTGGGCAGTCCTACCTTTTAGGTTCAAAACATTAATATTTTGTTAAGAATCAAGTTTTTCCGACCGATAGCACGAGCACTATTTTTCTATTTTTTTATCTTTTGCGTTGGGTGACAGGCCCCCCGGTGCATTTTTGGACCTGCGTTATTCACCCACGCCACACTGCTGTGTGACGGCTTTCGGGAATCGATGCTGTATTTGAACCATGAAGCAAAAGACCCAGGAATATCGTGACTTTGCCAATCAGTTGGCGGCGTCCGCTGGCGTTGATGCCATGTATATGGGCGTGTTCGATTCTTATGCGGGATACTTTCTGGATCACTGGGCAGGTTTTGGCGCGGCGGGGGATTGTGCACGCGTCACCAGCGCCGGCGACAGCCTGACCGTCCTGACACAGGCGATGCGCACCATCAGCCTGCGCCGCAAACGCGGTCAGGACACCTGTGCCGAAACATTGCGCCGCATCGATGCGGCGCCTTTCGAGATCACCATCGGCGAACCACGCGGCCATCTCTATCCTGTAGTGGCCGTACTGGGGGGCGAAACTGCGGGCAGGAGAGCATCACTCGATGCGCTTCTGCCCGTCGCCTTGTCCTTCGTTTCAGAGCAGCTCAAACATCTGACCGGCGCCAAGGGCCAACGCAACCGGCGACTGATCGATACCGCCCTGCGGGTCCTGTCGGTTCATTTTGCCGTCGTCGACCGCAACGGTATGATCGATTGCTGTGCAAATATTTCGGATGATTGGCTGGCCAATCACGGCGGCTTCGAGATCGACAAGGAGCGGTTGATCGCCCGGAGCCCCAAAGTCCAAGATGCCTTCCAGCAGGCGCTGGATCTGGCAACCGGTCCGGAGGGCAAATCCTCCATCGTGTCGCTGCGCAATGACGAAGGGCCGGCGCGCATGGTCTGGGTGTCGCATCTGGCGGAATTTGCCGAACCGCGGGCATTGGTCATTCTGGGCCGGGGCCGCGAAAACTCGGCCCTGCGGGACCATCTTCTCAAGCTGTCGGGGCTGACCGCGGCCGAGCGGCGCGTCGCCTGTCACATCCTGCGCGGCAAATCGCTGGGCGAAACGGCCGAGGAAACCAATCTCGCCCTGTCGACGGTGCGCAGCTACATGAAGCGTATTCTGGCCAAGACCAGCACACGCCGCCAAAGCGAATTTGTCTCCCGCTACCAGGGCGCGCTGTCCCGCATGGCGATCGCACCCAGCGAGACACCTCCGGAACAACGCCACTGATCGGGTAAAACCGGCAGTCTCATGCCGATTGACGTAAGGTTTGAGCAGAACTCCACTGACCGTACGCAGCTGGATTGTCTCGTTGCGGCTTTCCATGATTAACCCTCCGGAGGCAAGAAACCGGAAGGCAGTCCCATGGCAAACGCAAGTTCCCTTGAATATTACATGCTCAGTCTGATCAACGCAGAGCGCGCAAAAGTTGGCGCAGACCCTCTGCGGCTTGAACAGAACCTCAACGATTCAGCCGAAGCCCACAGCGAGTGGATGCTGGCTGTCGACCGTTTCTCACATACCGGCCAGGATGGATCGAGCTCGAACGACCGTATGGTTGCCGCCGGATTCGACTTTTCGGGCAGCTGGCGTTCGGGGGAAAACATCGGTTTCCAAAGCGAGCGCGGTGCCGCTGGTCTGGAAGACGATGTGCGCGACATCCACACCAGCCTGATGAACAGTTCCGGCCACCGCGCCAATATTCTCAACCCCAACTACGACTATATCGGCCTAGGGATCGAGCGGGGCGACTACAGGGGCTTCGACGCCGTGATGATCACGCAGAACTTTGCCACCACGTCCGGCGACGTAGATCTCGACACCGGTCAAGGCGGCGGCAGCACGCCTCCGCCCCCACCGCCCACGGCGCCCGATGCGCCCACCCAGGGGCCTGTTGCCCTGCAGGGCAACAGCAGCGCCAACCGTCTGGAAGGCACGGGGTATAACGATACGCTCTACGGTGGCGGCGGCAACGATACGCTCGGCGGATTGTCCGGCAACGATGTGATCCGCGGCAACTACGGCAATGACCGGATGGACGGAAACGCGGGCGCCGACACCATGCAGGGCGGTGTGGGCGACGACACGATCTATGGCAACGGGGGCAGTGACCGTCTGTACGGCGATCCCGGCGATGACGTGATGTTCGGCGGCGGGGGCGGTGATACATTGGTCGGCTCTGCGGGCACCGATGTCATCCGCGGGGGCGGCGGCAACGACTCTCTCAACGGGGGTGATCACGCCGACACCCTGTACGGCGAAGAAGGCAGCGACACCCTGTCTGCGGGCAATGGCAACGATCTGGTCGTTGATGCGCGCGGCAACAATGAACTGCGCGGCGGGTCGGGGCGCGACACCCTGAATGCCGGCAGCGGCAACGACCGCCTGTATGGAGATGGCGGCGCGGACATGATGCACGGTGGCGCGGGCGACGATACCCTGCGGGGCGGCGGCAGTGCCGACACCATCGACGGGGGTCCCGGTGACGACCTGCTCTATGGCAACTGGGGCAAGGACATCTTTGTCTTCGTTCCCGGCAGCGGCGATGACACGATCGGGGATTTCGAAGACGACCGCGATGTCATCGACCTGACGGCCAACAACTTCAACAGCCTGTCCGAGATCATGAACCGTGCCGACAACGTCGGACGTGACGTGGTGATTGATCTGGGCGGTGGCGACAGCCTGCGGATCGAAGACACCAGCCGCGCGGAAATTGCGGACGACCTGCTGTTCTGACGCCTGCGGTTTTCTGCAAAACACCGATCAAGGGTCGCCCTGTCCGGCGGCCCTTTTGCGTATCAGCCGCGCGCTTGTGCGTAGTGCCACGCGTCCGTCACGATGGTGTCGATATCGCTGTGTTTGGCAGCCCAGCCCAGAACATCGCGGGCCGCGGCGGGATCGGCCACCAAAGACGCCGGATCGCCCGGGCGCCTGCCGGATTCCACGACGCGAAACGCGCGCCCCGATATGCGCTGAACCGCATCGACGATCTGGCGCACACTCAGCCCGGTGCCGGTGCCCAGATTGATTGGCGTGAATGCCGGCGCGGGTGCCTGCGCAAGATGCCGGACCGCAGCCACGTGCCCCGCCGCCAGATCGGAGACATGCACATAGTCGCGCACGCAAGTTCCGTCGGGCGTGTCGTAATCCGTACCGTAGATGTGGATGGCGTCCCGTTTGCCCTGTGCCGCCTCGATCACAAGCGGGATCAGGTGGGTTTCGGGGTCGTGGCGTTCGCCGCTGCGCCCTGCGGCATCGGCTCCCGATGCGTTGAAGTACCGCAAGGCAATGGCCTGCAGCCCGTACGCGGCCACACAGCTCTCCAGAATGGTCTCGACCATGGCTTTGCTGTCGCCATAGGGGTTGATCGGGGCCCGCGGCAGGGTTTCGTGCAGCAAAGGTCGGTCCACACTGTTGCCGTAGACCGCCGCCGTGGAGGAAAACACCAGTTTGTGCACACCGGCCGCGTTCATCGCCTGCAGCAACGACAGCGTGCCGGCCACGTTGTTTTCATAGAACGGCAACGGCGTGATCACAGACTGGCCCGCCTCGATAAGCGCGGCGAAGTGGATCACCGTGCCGATGCCCCGCGCCTGCAACGTCTGCGTCAGAAGCGCGGTATCTGCGAGATCCCCCTCGACCAGCGCATCTCCGAAACAGGCGTCCCGGTGGCCGCCCGAAAAATTGTCGTAGACTGTCGTGGTGAAACCGGCATCTGCCAGCGCGAGGGTCGTATGCGATCCGATGTAGCCCGCACCGCCGACGATGAGAACGTTCGTGTTGTCCGGCATTACCCTGCTCCCACTTCCCTATGCCCGTCCGCCGGATCAGTCGGCGCCGAACAGATCGCGGCTAAAGACTTTCTCGGCCACATCGCGCAGATCATCCGTCAGACGGTTCGCAATGATCACATCCGATTCCCGTTTGAACGCCACCAGATCCTGCACGACACGCGAATTGAAAAACTCGTCCGTCTCCATCGTCGGCTCATAGACGATGACCTCGACGCCCTTGGCTTTGATCCGCTTCATGATGCCCTGCACCGATGACTGCCGGAAATTGTCCGATCCCGCCTTCATCACCAGCCTGTGGACCCCCACGACCCGTGGCTCCAGCGCCAGTATCCGCTCGGCCAGAAAATCCTTGCGGGTCCGGTTGGCGTCCACGATTGCCCGGATCAGGTTCTGTGGCACTTCGGAATAATTGGCCAGCAGTTGTTTGGTGTCCTTGGGCAGGCAATAACCGCCGTACCCGAACGACGGGTTGTTGTAGTGCCCCCCGATGCGCGGATCGAGACTGATGCCTTCGATGATCTGTCGGCTGTCGACCCCGCGCGACATCGCATAGCTGTCCAGTTCGTTGAAGAATGCGACCCGCATGGCAAGATAGGTATTGGCAAACAGCTTGATCGCTTCGGCCTCTGACGCATCGGTAAAACGGACCGGAATGTCACTTGCCACGGCCCCCTGAACCAGCAGATCGGCAAAGCCGCGCGCCGCCGGTGTCGTCGCCCCGATGATGATCCGGCTGGGATGCAGGTTGTCGTAGAGCGCCTGACCCTCGCGCAGGAATTCGGGGCTGAACATGATCCGCTCGCTGCCCAGTGTTTCACGCAGCTGCCGGGTAAAGCCCACCGGCACTGTCGATTTGATCACGATATGGGCCTGCGTGCTCACCGCCAGCGCCCGGGCCACCACGTCTTCGACACTGGATGTGTCGAAGTAGTTCGTCTCTGCATCATAGTTGGTGGGCGTCGCGACCACGATATAATCGGCCTGCGCAAAAGCGGCATCCGCGTCGGTCGTGGCTTCGAGGTCCAGACTGTGGGTCTGCAGGAACCTGTCGATATCCGAATCCACGATCGGACTTTGGCGCGCGTTGATCAGGCGCACCCGGTCCGGGTCGATATCGACGGCCACGACCTGATTGTGCTGCGCCAACAAAACGGCGTTCGACAATCCGACATACCCCAGACCCGCAACCGCGATTTTCATGCCCGATCCCCTTCAGCCGGTTGCGCTCAGAACGTCTGGTCGTAGTCGCCGACCCCCGGTTCGGTACGGATGATGGCGTCAAGCGCCTCGAAGATGGCGCGCAATTCGGCTTCGCTGTCGGAGCTTTCGCAGACCACCACCAGATTGGGCGTGTTCGAGCTGGCCCGCACAAGACCCCATGAGCCGTTGTCGAGGATCACCCGTGCACCGTTGACGGTCACCACGTCCTTGACAGGTCGGCCTGCCAGTTCGGTCAGATCCGCCAGCCGGGCCACGATCCTGTCGAGAATGCCGTATTTTTCCTCGTCGGCCGCATAGGGCGACATGGTGGGTGTGGCATAGGTCATAGGCAAAGCGCGACGCAGGTCTGACATGGACATGTCGGGGTTGCGGTCCATCAGCTTGCAGATCTCGACCGCCACACGCATGCCGCAGTCGTATCCGCGGCCCACCGGTTCGGCGAGGAAATAGTGGCCCGATTTCTCGAAGCCCGCCAGCGCGCCCAATTCCTTGACCCGCCGCTTCATGTGGCTGTGGCCGGTTTTCCAGTAATCCGCCGTGACGCCATTGGCCTTGAGTTCGGGATCGGAGGCAAACAGGCCCGTCGATTTCACATCGGCCACAAAGGTTGCGTTCGGGTACAGTTTCGACAGATCACGCGCCATGATGACACCGACCTTATCGGCAAAAATCTCTTCGCCCTCGTCATCGACCACGCCACAACGGTCCCCGTCACCGTCAAACCCCAGCGCCAGATCGGCACCCGATGCCTTCACACTGGCACTCATGTCGTGCAGCATCTCCATCGCCTCGGGGTTCGGGTTGTAGTGCGGGAAGGTATAGTCGAGCGTGTTGTGGCTTTCGACCACTTCGACGCCAAGCCGGCGGAACAGCTCGGGTGCGAAGGCCGCCGCCGTGCCATTGCCTGTGGCGCAAACCACCTTGAGCTTGCGGGTCATTTTGAAATCCCCCACCAGATCATCGAGGTAGGCTTCGCGCACGCCGGGTACGAATTCGTATGACCCGCCGGGCCGGGCCACGCCGCGACCTTCGAGCACGATATCGCGCAGTTCGGCCATTTCATCGGGACCGTGGGTCAAGGGCCGCTCGAAACCCATTTTCACGCCGGTCCAGCCATTGGGGTTGTGCGACGCGGTCACCATCGCCGCCGCGGGTGCGTCCAGATGGAATTGCGCAAAATACGCCATGGGCGACAGGCAGGGACCAATGTCGCGCACCGCAATGCCCGCCTGCATCAGACCCAGGATCAGCGCATTCTTGATCGACAGCGAATAGTCGCGGTAATCGTTGCCCACCGCGATGACCGGGTCGATACCGCGCGCGTGCATCTGGGTGCCCAGACCCAGACCCAGCGCGGTGATCCCCGGCAGATTGATCGCTTCGGGATATTGCCAGCGGGCATCGTATTCACGAAAGCCCGTGGGCGCGATCATCGGATCGCGCAGGAATTCCCAGGTGTTTGGCGTAACGGTCGACAGCGGTTTTTTGGAGGAATGGCTCATGCGCCTGTTGATAGTCGCAATGCAGGGGGGCTTCAATCGCGTTACACCCTGTTTTGGCCGCATCCGCCCTGCCCGCGCCCGACAGGTCTATCTTTGCAGATCGGCAACGCTTGGAGGCAAAAAGCAACCCTGCCGCGGATAGCGGCGGGCAAAGCTGGCGCGGCTGCAACCCACCCGATAGGATCATGCAAAACACGAAACGCTTAAAAAAAGCGATTGAGGCAACATGCAGGTTACTGAAACCACCATTCCGGGGGTGGTTGTTCTGACGCCCGTGCGTCATGGCGATGCACGTGGATTCTTCAGCGAAAGCTGGAACAGCGCCCGTCTGGCAGACGCCGGATTCCACCATGATTTTGTGCAGGACAACCATTCACTGTCGTCGCAGGCAGGCACCATCCGCGGCCTGCACTTTCAGGCACCCCCCCATGCGCAGGCCAAGCTGGTCCGCTGCGGGCGCGGGTGTCTTTATGATGTCGCCGTCGATATCCGGCGCGGGTCACCCACCTATGGTCAATGGACCGGGGTAGAGCTGAGCTTCGAGAACGGCAAGCAGCTGCTGATCCCCGAAGGTTTCGCCCACGGGTTTGTCACCCGCAGCCCCGACACCGAAATCATCTATAAATGCACTGACTACTATGTGCCCGATTGCGATGGCGCCGTGCACTGGGACAGCGCAGACATCGACTGGGCGCTCGAAGGCTCTCCGGTGTTGTCAGACAAGGACGCGCACGCGCCACGGCTGGCAGAGTTCGACACCCCCTTCGACTGGGATGGCACACCATGAAGCTCTTGGTCACAGGAGGCGCCGGGTTCATCGGATCGGCCGTGGTCCGGCGCGCAATCTCGGATGGCCATACGGTCGTCAATGTCGATGCGCTGACATACGCGGCCTGTCTCGAAAACCTCGCCGGGGTCGCCCAACACCCTGATTATACGTTCGAACATGTGGACATACGCAACCGTATGGAGTTGGATCGGGTCTTTGCGACCCACGCGCCCGATGCCGTGATGCATCTGGCGGCGGAATCCCATGTGGACCGTTCCATCGACGGGCCCGGCACCTTTATCGACACCAACGTAATGGGCACCTTCCATATGCTGGAGGCTGCCCGCGCGTGGTGGAACGCCCAGGACCGCCCCGCGCATTTCCGCTTTCATCATATTTCCACCGACGAGGTATACGGCTCCCTGCCCGACGATCCCGCGGTGCAGTTCACCGAAGACACCGCCTACGACCCCCGGTCCCCCTACTCCGCCTCGAAGGCATCATCGGATCATCTGGTCCGGGCCTGGCACGAAACCTACGGCCTGCCTGTGGTGTTGACCAACTGCTCGAACAACTATGGCCCCTACCACTTCCCCGAAAAACTGGTGCCGGTGGTGATCCTCAACGCCTTGGCGGGCAAACCAATCCCGGTTTACGGGCAGGGACAGAACATCCGCGACTGGCTTTACGTCGAAGACCACGCGGACGCCTTGCTGCTGGTGGTGCGCGAGGGGGCCATCGGGCGCTCCTACAACATCGGCGGCGAGAACGAGGCCCGCAACATTGACCTGGTCCGGATGACCTGCGCGATCCTCGACCGGTTGCGGCCCGCACAGGCACCCTATGGTGATCTGATCACATTGGTCGAAGACCGGCCCGGGCACGATCTGCGGTATGCCATCGCCCCCGACAGGATACGCACCGAACTGGGATGGCGCCCGTCCGTGACGCTCGAACAGGGGCTGGAGAAAACTGTCCGGTGGTATCTTGATAACGAAAGCTGGTGGCGCGCACTGCAAGACCGCGACGGGGTCGGAGAACGTCTGGGACGGGGGGCGTGATCCTCGTTTTCGGAAAAACCGGGCAGGTCGCACGCGAACTACAGCGACAGGCGCCGGTAACGGCGTTGGGACGCGAAGAGGCCGATCTGCAAGATCCGGCCCGCTGTGAGGCGCTTATCGCGCACCATCGCCCCCGTGCCGTGATCAATGCGGCCGCCTATACCGCTGTGGACGGTGCGGAAACGGACGCGCAAACGGCTGCGGTGGTCAATGCCGATGCGCCCGGCGCAATGGCCACGGCATGTGCTGCGCTGGACATTCCGTTCGTACATGTCTCGACGGATTATGTCTTTGACGGCGCGGGGCAGCGGGCCTGGCGCGAAACCGATACGCCCGCACCACAAGGCGTATACGGGCAGACAAAATACGCCGGCGAAGAACAGATCCGTGCGGCAGGCGGCCACTGGCTGATCCTGCGCACCGCGTGGGTTTTCTCCGCCCATGGCAACAATTTCGTCAAGACCATGTTGCGGCTGTCACAGGACCGCGACCAGATGCAGGTGGTCGCCGACCAGATCGGATGCCCGACACCCGCCGCGGACATCGCCGCCACGCTATTGGAGGTAACCCGCGCACTCGGGGCCGGACAGGCGGGCGGATTGTACCACTACGCAGGCCAGCCCCCGACCAGCTGGGCCAATCTTGCGCGGGCCACATTTGCGGGGGCGGGGCGCACGACGACCGTCACCGACATCCCCACAAGCGCCTGGCCCACCCCGGCCCGCCGTCCACTGAATTCTCGCCTCAATTGCGCCAAACTGACGACGGATTTCGGCATTAGACCCCCTGATTGGAAGGTGGGGCTTGGGCAGGTATTGGCAGAACTGGAAACCGAATGACCACGCGCAAAGGCATCATACTGGCCGGCGGATCGGGCACACGCCTTTATCCCATCACCATGGGGCTGTCCAAGCAACTGCTGCCGATCTACGACAAGCCCATGATCTATTACCCGCTGTCGGCGCTCATGCTGACGGGGATCCGGGACATCGCGATCATCACCACGCCCCAGGACCATGACCAGTTCCACAGATTGCTGGGCGACGGGGCGCAGTGGGGCATATCACTAACCTATATCATGCAGCCTGATCCCGATGGATTGGCACAGGCCTATCTGCTGGCGCGGGATTTCCTCGCGGGTAGCCCATCGGCCATGGTGCTGGGTGACAACATCTTTTTCGGCCATGGCTTGCCGGAGCTGCTGAAGGCGGCGGATGCACGGGCCGACGGTGGTACGGTGTTCGGCTACCGGGTGGCTGATCCCGAACGCTATGGCGTCGTGCGGTTCGACGCGCAGGGCACCGTGCGCGAGATCGTCGAAAAGCCTGCCGTGGCCCCCTCCCCCTTTGCAGTGACCGGGCTTTATTTCCTTGACGGCAGCGCGCCGGAGCGGGCCGCCCGTGTTACGAAATCCGCCCGGGGCGAGCTGGAGATCACCGATCTTTTGCAGATGTACCTCGATGACGGTGTCCTGTCGGTCGAAACGATGGGGCGCGGGTACGCCTGGCTGGATACCGGCACGCACGGGTCGCTTCTGGATGCCAGCAATTTCGTACGCACCCTGTCGCAACGCCAGGGTCAGCAGATCGGCAGCCCGGACGAAATCGCCTGGCAACAGGGGTGGATCGACAGCGACGCGCTGCGCACACGGGCGCAGATGTTCGGCAAGAACGAGTACGGAAGCTATTTGCTGGGACTGCTGAATTGATCATGCACATTCACGAACTGCCCCGCCGTACGGGGTGTCTCCACACATGTCCGGACCGTTTTCTCGCTGTCGGTAACGTGCTGTTAAGCACAATTCCGTCAGGGTCGCGGCCAACCGGAAACCAGACTTCTTCCACATAAAAAAACAAAACGACGGGTACCTGAAAATGGCTGAGCTTTTTGACGATTTCTATCCTCCCATGGCTGCTTCTTCGGCCGCATACGAAGGTAACGACAGCCTTGATGATGCTGCGCGGCTGGTGGACGGAACCCATGCGATTACCGGCAACGGCATCGATTATTTCCGCTTCGAGGCACAAAACGGTCCCTTCGAAGTCATCATGACGCCCGACGACCCGAACCAGAACCTCAATATCGAACTGCTCAACGCGAATGGCGACCCGTTGGGTCTGGGGCGGACCGCCACGACCAGCGGCGCAGAATCGATCAGCCGCGTGCTGCCCGAGAACGGCACATATTATTTACGTGTCTATGATCCGATCTACGGCTACACCTCCGACCCGTCGGTCGATCTGGATTATACGCTTGCGCTGGATCTGCCACAGTTCGTGGCGGCGGACGGCAACAACAGCCGCGCGGACGCCGCACGTCTTACCGAAGGCACACACGACATTCTGGGCCGCGAAGTGGACTGGCACCGTATCGAGGCCACGGCCGGCACGATGACGCTGACCCTGAGCGAGGTGCAATTGCTGGACGACGCTGCCGACACCCGCGATGATCCGCGCAACCTGCGCCTGATCCTGACCGATGCGAACGGGACCACCGTCACCGCAGGCAGTTTCGCCACCCCTACCGGCACCGAAACCATCAGCTTTCTGGTCCCACAGGACGGCACTTACTATGCCAAGGTGATCAGTGCCCAGTTCGGCGACAACGCCCCCGACGGTACGATCCTGAGCTACCGTTTGGAACTGGATCTGGCCGATGCGGTTGCATCCGACGGCAATGATACACGCCTCACCGCCGCGACGCTGACCGAAGGCCGGACAGTCGTCAACAATGGCACCAGTGTCGACTGGTACCGCGTCGATGTGGGTCCGGGGCGCATGGTGTTCGACATGAAACATACCGCCGGCACCACGCCGGGCGGCATGGAAATGGATCTCAACATGGAATTGCAGGATGCCAATGGCACCGTCCTGCGCAGCAGCCCGGTCAATGCAGGCGACGAGACCATCAATTACGTCTCGCATGACGGCGGTACCTATTTCATCAAGATCTATTGGTCAGCCTATCCCGACGGGGCCCCCAACGGCGTGGTTCTGGACTATGAGCTGGATGTTGATCTGCCGCGTGACACGTGGTCGGTGCCATTGGACTTCGGCCCTGTGCGCAATGCGTCCGTCGCGGTCTATGACATCGACAATGACGGGGTGGAGGAAATCTTCGTCGGTACGTCCAAGGGGCTGGATGCTGAGCAGAACGAAGTCCGCCCGGCCGGACTGGTCGTGCTCGAGGACGATGGCAGCGTAAAATGGACCCACAGTTTTGACGCCCATACCGGCGCCGATCCGGTGACCGGCAAAACCTACGAGACAACATCCGTGACCACCGCACCGGTATTTTCGGATCTCGACAATGACGGCGACATCGATCTGGTCGTCGGCCTGGGTGCGGATTCGCGCGAAGAGGGCAGCGCCGCAGGGCAGCCCGGTGACGAAGGCGGCATTGCCGCGCTGGACGGCGACGGCAATCTGTTGTGGCGGTTCAAGACCGAAGACAGCTTTGGAGCCTTGTCGGGGGGGCCCGATGGACGCCCTGACGGGGTTTACGGCGCGCCGCGTGTGTTCGATATCGACGGAGACGGCCAAGTCGAGGTGATGTTCACGGCATGGGACCACTATTTCTATGTGCTGAACGGGCGTGACGGGTCGCTGGAAAACAAGGTTGATCTGCACGACACCGCAGGCGCCACCCCGGCTGTTGTTGATCTGAACGGTGACGGGTTGTTTGAAATTGTCGTACCCGCCGACATCACCAATAACGATGCGGCCGGCCTGCCCGATCAGGGCGGTATCCTGCACGTTCTCGACAGCTATGGTCAGGCAATCGTAACCGGTTGGAATGAACAGGTTGCCGATACCAAGGAAGCGGATTTCCGGGGCAAGTTCGAATCCCAGTCGCTCTGGTCAAGCCCACAGATTGTCGATCTTGACCGCGACGGCACACCCGAAATCGTACAAGGAACCGGCAACTTCTTTCAGGATGACCGTGGCCAGTACATCAAGGTCTGGAATGCCGATGGCAGCCTGCGCTTCCAGTTCGATACCGATGGCCGCGTGCTCGCCAGCCCGCTGATCGCCGATCTGGATGGCAACGGCACGGCCGAAATCGTCGTGGCCACACTCGAAGGGCATGTCTATGGCATTTCGGGCAGCGGCAAAGAGCTGTTCGATACGGTTGTGACCCCCTACACCAACGGGTTCGCCGCGTCGGATGATGCGCTGCCCATCGCGCGCCGCCCGATCGCCGTCGACATTGATAATGCCGATGGTGATCTGGAAATCCTTGTTTCGATCGGCGCACAGACCATTGTTCTCGATTCCGACGGCTCACAGATCAACAGCATCGATAGCGTGGACTACTTCTTTACCACCTACGCAGGCACTCCCGTGGCGCGCGACATCGACGGCGACGGGCGGCTCGACATCATCTCCGGCGGCACCACCGCTTCGGAAGACCAGGCCGTAATCTACCGCTGGGAAAACCTGACCGACACGAATGCCGCATCCTACCGGACGGCAGGATACCAGGAAATCCAGTCGCTGCACGACATCCAGACTTTCGTAGACCGGTTCTATGAAACCATTCTGGGACGCGAAGCGGACGCATTGGGGCGCAACATATGGTCCGATGACCTGCACACCGGCATCCGCAGTGGTGCCGACGTGGCCCGCGGATTTATCTTCTCGAACGAATTCACCCGCCTTGGCCTTGAAAACCAGGACTTCGTGGAGGTGCTCTATTCGGCCTTCTTCGGGCGCACGGCGGACGAGGGTGGTTTGCAGGCGTGGACCGATCGTCTGGACACCGGATCAACCCGTTCCCAGGTGCTTGACGGCTTTATCGGATCGCGTGAGTTCGCCAATCTGGCCAACAGCTACGGCATTCTGGCCGACAGCGTGCGCGGTGCCGGATCGGATCTCGCCCAGATTGCCGGAAATGCCGCTGATTCAGATTTTCTGCGGGGCGGAGCGGGCGACAATGTGCTCTATGACGGCACCTCTGTCGAGGAGACAGGCGTGCTAAACGAAAAGACGCTGTCAGGTCAGATCTACCGCCTTTACGGGGCCACGTTGGACCGTGAACCCGACAGCGGTGGGTTCCTGGGCTGGTTTGACGGATTGAACAGCGGCCGGATCGCGCTGGATCAAGCCGCCGGCGGGTTCTCCGGCTCGGCCGAATTCGCACAGACGTATGGTGATCTGGACAATGCCGAGTTCGTGGGGCTGCTTTACCAGAACGTGCTGGGCCGCGATGCAAGCGCGGGCGAAATCCAGGCATGGGTCACGCGTCTGGAAGGTGAGACAAGCCGCCCGTCAGTGGTGCTGGGCTTCTCCGAAAGCACCGAATTCCAGAACCGGACCAACGCATCGCTTGACGCGTTCATGCGCGATGTCCGTCCGGAATGGAACGATGTGATCGAAGGGGGCGCAGGCAATGACACCATGAACGGTGGCCTGGGCAGCGACAAGTTCGTCTTCCGTAATGGCGAAAGCGGGTCCGACACCATCAACGGGTTCGAACCGTGGGATAAACTGCAGTTGTCGGGTTTCGGCTTGAAAGATGCTGCCGATGCACTGGCCCGCATGCGCCAGGACGGATTGGACGTGATTTTTGAACAGGGCCCGCAGCGGATCACCTTCACCGATACCACGCTCGCCGAGATGCGCCGGGTCCGGTACAACCTGAGCTGAACGGCGGACTGACAAGGCACGAAAAACCCCCGCATCGTCACTGATGCGGGGGTTTTTGCTTTTAACTTCAGCGGTAATGCTGACCAGAGGCGCAGCACGGCAAGATCAGATCAGGATCATATCGTCCGTGACATCGGTCAGAACCGTGTTGTGCAGTACAACACTGACACCCTGATCGGCGAAAACCAGATCATCGCCATCCTGTGCAATGCGCGCCCGCACCTGCGCGGCCGTATCGTAACCGAAGGCTGCGAAATCGAGATAGTCCCACGCTTCGAGGTCGACCACCTCATGGGTGCCGCCCTGCTCGGGGGAAAAGACGAAGCGATCGCTCATCGCGCCACCCGACAGCATATTGTGCCCTGCCCCGCCATCGAGCACGTCCTGAACACCCTGATCACGGATCCACGCCTTGAGCGGTTCTGCGGTGGCGCTGCGGAACTCATCGGATTGCGCAAACCCGCGCACGACTTCGGCCCGTGTTCCACCGTCGGCCAAAACATCAAGCCATCCCTGGCGCCCCGCGTCATCCGCGCCGCGGCCCAACACATTCTGGTACAGCAGGTCAACGAATTCACCATCCGGCAAAGTGCCGTAGGTTGCCTGAAATTCCGCCGAACCGACAAATCCCGCAACCGCATCAAGATAGGTCTGGCCACCGGCCAGCTGCGCGGCCCACCCCAGAAATCCGTCCGCGTCCGGCGCACGGTCAAGCGTCGCCTGATAGAGGCGGAACACATCGTCCTGCCATGCGGGCGCACTGGCCGCTTCGGCCGCTTGAGCGGCGTCGCGCCGGCTGCCCGATACAAATTCACTGCTTTCTGAGAAACGCAGCACAACTTCCGACGGGACAAGACTGCCGACAAGCTGGTTCACCCATGCGCTGATTTCATCAACGCTGCCCGCCCGTTCCAGAACATTCTGGTACAGCAGATCCACAAAGTCAGTATCGCTTAGCGCACCGTACACCGACTGGAATTCCTGGCTGGCGACAAATCCTTCGGCCAGTTGCTCCAGATCATGCGTGCCCTCGAACAACCGCTCGGCCCAATCCTGAAACCCTGCGGCGTCCGGTGCGCGGTCCAGTGTGGCCTGATACAGGCGGTAAACCTGCCCTGCGACGTCACCCAAAGATGATATTGGCACCACGTCACCGTACAAGACGTCGTCCCCTGCACCGCCGGTCAGCGTATCGGCACCATCGGCGCCCCTGAGCACATCGTCCCCTGCGGCACCGGACAGCATATCGTTTTGTACAGAGCCTGTTTCACGCATCGGACCTTCGGGCTGCGCATCGGCCGCGAACGCGTCGCGTTTGAGGTTTTCGGACCCCATGGTGACGGAAAACGAAATAACTCCGTCCAGCGCGTCGCCCGATACCGTGACGTCGTAGACGCCACCGGGTAGCACCATCTGGTACCCGCCGGAGGCCCATGTGGTCGTCTCGAACGTACCTGTGTCGCTTGTCGCGGTTACGCTCAAGCCTCCCAGCCCTTCTCCGATGTCGTAGAAGGCATCGCCGTCAGCGTCATCGATCACCACGCCCAGCAATTGCGGCACGTAATCCCAGCGGCTGCCGAAATTCTGGGTAACTGCATAGGGGCCCACCTGATCGGTGGCATCATCGGCGCTGTCGTCAACGGCGCTCATCCCGACTTCGGTAAACCGGGAATTCATAATCGACACACGGTGGCCGGCCGCGTCCTGTATCCCGTCACCGATGCTTTGCCAGTTCGACAGCAAACCATTGGCGCCCTGATCCGCATCGTCAAAGCCCCAGTCGATAAAGAAACCTGCGTGCCCGTGCAGAGGATCCTGCGTATAGGCAAATACGTTTTCACCGGCCCTGCTGAACGAATATCCCGCATCGCGGATCCGGTCCCCCAGAGAGGCTTCACCGGGCAGCTGGTGGGACTGTGTATCGAACGAGATCATCTGCTGTGTATGGCCTTCGGCGGCATCAGCCAATGCGCTGTTCCACGCCAGGGGGGCCGTAGCATCAAGCGCATCGAACTGGACGCGCAGGGCTTCGAGATCGACACCGAAATAGCGGATGGCGGACGTGATGTTGCCCTGCACACCCGTAACGCTTCCGACATCCGCGATCAGCGCATCGAATTCGTTTTCGGGGTTCAGCCGTGCCCGGTTGGTATATTCGAGAAAGAGTTGTTCGAATGCCGTTGGCGCATGCGTCACGCTCATGATGCTCTCCTTCAAAAAATCACTGTCCCTGCCTGCGATACGGATGGGGCGTTTTTCGGACATTCCCGCGACGCGGGCGTGACCATGCTTCAGAACTCGAGCATTCCGGCATCAAGATCTTCCAGAGACAGACCCCGCAGCGTAACGCTGACACCTTGATCAAAGAATAACAGGTCCCCGTCCTGTGCCGTGACGTGGGCCTTGAGATCGGAGACATCGCTGTAGCCAAAACCCTCAAACACAAATGTGTCCCAGGATTCGGGATCAACCACGGTATGGTCCGCCGGGCTGTCGGCGCGGAAAACGAACCGGTCAGACAGCAACCCGCCTTGCAAGACGTTGGTACCGCCCCCCCCATCAAGTTGATCATCGGTGCCCTGTGCGCGCATCCAGTCAGACATCGGTTCTGCCATGGCTGCCTTGAATTCTGCGCTGCCCGAAAACCCTGTCACCACGTCTTCGCGCGTCATGGCGCCGCTATCGAGACGTGACATCCATCCTGCCAAGCCCGCGCTGTCGGCCGCGCGGTCCAGCACATTTTCGTACAACAAAGACACGAAATCCCCGTTGTCAGAGACATCGTAGGTTTGACGGAATTCAGCCGAACCCGTAAAGCCGGCCACGATCGTGTCAAAGGCGCGCCCCTCGGCAAGTTCCTGCGTCCAATGCATGAAGCCGGCAAGGTCGGGCACACGGTCCAATGTCGCCTGATAGAGCAGGAACACATCTTCGGACCATGACACCTGCAGCCCCGTTCGCGAGACATCAACCGCTCCGACGGCGGTAGCTGCGGTAAATTCGGCGCTTTCAGAAAACCCGACCACCACCTGTTCGGGGGTCATTGCCCCACTGTCGAGCCGGGCCGTCCAATGCGCAAGCCCTCCCGCATCGGGGGCGCGGTCCAGTACATTCTGGTAGAGAAGTGTTACAAAATCCGCTGTGTCCAGATCGCCATAAACAGTCTCGAACTCGGCACTTTGGACAAAACCACGGGCCACTTCGGTCAGGGTGCGTGTGCCTTCGATCAGGTGATCTGTCCAACCGTGAATGCCTGCCGCGTCAGGCTCACGGTCCAAGGTTGCCTGATACAGCCGGAACACTTGTGCGGCCACCGGATCGAATTCCACGTCGGGGGCCCCACCGCCCAGCCAGTCGTCGCCGTCCTGTCCAACCAGCACATCCGCCCCTGCCCCTCCCATCAACGTGTCGCTGCCGGTGCCCCCTTCGATGAAATCGGACGCTGCACTGCCAATGATCTGCTGATTGCCCAGCACCACCGGGTCCACCGGCAAATGCCACAGTCCGCCCAGATCGGTGATGCTGAAATCATCTGCCGACAGGCTTTGACCATCGGCGCTGCGCACCTGGAGCGTTTCGCCCCCGTAGCGGATTTCGGCGCCCCACGATTGGGCCCGGATATCCAATGCGTCGATGGTATAGAACCGCCCCATCTGCGACAGGTCGATCTGGTCGACGCCGATTTCGAAGTCTGAGACAACATCCGTCTGACCATCCGCTTCGAGCACGAAAATATCGCGCCCCTCGCCTCCTTCGAGGGTGTCGCGACCGCGCCCGTCCATCAGGATATCGCGCCCGCCCTGCCCCTCCAGCCGGTCGTTCCCCGCACCGCCACTGATCTGGTCCCACCCCTCCGTTGCGGTGATCCGCTGGCCGCTGCTGTCGGCCTGCAAAGTGTTGACCGATGTCCCCAGATCCACCTCGAGCCGGGAAAACCCAAGTCCGCTGCTGCCGTCCTCCGCATCGGGCACCCGACCTGCCACAGCAATTGCGAAACCTGCCTCTTCGACCAGAAGAGCGAGAGCGGTGGGATCCTCAAGCGCCATGGCGGTGTCGTCGACAATCGTCTCCAGATGCAGCAACCGCCCTCCCGGCAGTACCGTCATCACCGTCAGCCCGTCATCTGCACCGCCTGCAACCACAAACGTCTGTCCCGAGATTTCGACAGTTTCGAGCACCGACAATTGGGAAAACCGCGTATCGCGATCATCAACCACGTGATCCGTCACACGCATCTGACCATCCGGGTCCAGCGCCACCACCGATACCGAACTGGACCCCTGTGCCCCGACGATCGCGTAGGATTGCCCGGCCACATCGGCAACTTCCAGATGCGTCGGCGTCTGCACCCACAGGCCGTCGCGCACATCGAGCTGCATCATCACGGACAATTGGCCATCGTCGTTCATCTGCATGCGCGTCAGGTGATTGCCTGTCACCGACAGCGCAAGAAGTGTGCCGTCGCCCGCATCAGACAGCGCGGCAGTCCCACCGGGCGCGGCTGTCTGTGTGAGACCCTGCTCTATACTGCGCAATGCACCATCGGCGGATTTCGCCCAGACCTGCACCCCTTCTGCATCACGGCCCGCCCCAACGAGATAGGTCTGCCCGCCACTGGTCAGCTCGGCAACCGCCGTCAGGCTGTCATCCCTGCCCCCGCCGGACATATCGAGCGACAGGTTTCCGGCGACATTGCCATCCGGCGCCAATCGCACCGCATTGAGACCGTGCCCCCCCGATGCCACAAGCGTGGTATTGCCGTCGAATACCGTCGGCAAAAGGCCCCAGTTGGCATCCAACCCTTCGGAAGGCGCGAAATAGTGACTATCCTGCAGGGCAAAAGTTTCGGCATCCCACACCTGAACACCGCCGCCCTGCCGGGCCACGGTGTAGATCAGATCGTAATCGGGCAGCGCCAGAATATCATCCAGGCCGATCAGATCATTGATCTGCGCGCTGACCTGCGTGGTCGCGTGACTGATTAACATGCTGCTCTCCACCCCAGGGTCACCACACTGGCAAGCAGAGTGGACCGGCGGCTTGTCAGCGGCGGGCGCGATCCTTGGCCAAATTGTGGAACTTGGAGAGAATGTGTTTCAAATCACCCGTGTCTGCGGCCCGCAGCCCTTGCGGGCCTGACGCTTCTGCGGCATCACCGGGCGGCCCCTTCCAGAGGACACCAGACCGCAAATGCCGGAACCCACGCGCTTTACGATCCTGTTGTGCACCTATCAGGGTGCGGCACATCTTTCGGACCAGTTGCAAAGCTATCTGGACCAGAGCCATGACGCATGGGACCTGTGGATCAGCGATGATGGATCCCGGGACGAAACGCGGGACTTGATCGACAGTTTTCGCACCCGTGCCGGCCCGAAACACGATGTCCGCATGGTTGAAGGGCCCCGTCAGGGAAGTACGGCGAATTTCATGTCGCTGCTGTGCCACCCGGATCTGCCGTCACAGCCTGTGGCCTTGTCGGATCAGGATGACGTCTGGTTGCCCCACAAACTGGCCCGCGCGTCAGAAATACTGGCGCAGGCACAGATTCCGACCCTTTACGGCGCGCAAAGCCGGCATGTGGACGCCGACCTGAACCCTCTGGGGTATTCCAGCCCGCCACGCCGCCCGGTCGGCTTTGCCAATGCCCTGACCCAGAACGTGGTCAGTGGCCACAGCACCGTGTTGAATACCGCAGCCCTCGCTCTGGTGCGTCAACGCGGGGTTCCGGCACAGGACGTGCCCTATCATGACTGGTGGCTGTACCAGCTGATCAGCGGCGCGGGAGGACGTGTGGTCATAGACCCCGAAACGGTTCTGCTGTACCGCCAGCACACCGGTAACGTGATGGGTGCACATCGCGGCCCTGCTGCGTCACTGGCACGCATGCGCATGGTTTTCGGGCGCCGCTACGGGAACTGGCTCTCGGCCAATATGGCGGCACTGGCGGCGGATGATAGACTGCTGACCCCGCAGGCGAAAACGGCACTGCAGACCTTGCAGGCAGCCCCCCGCAGCCGCCCGCTCAAACGGGTATTGGCGTTCGGACGGGCCGGTCTGTACCGCCAGACCCTGCTTGCCACATGTGCCATGTATCTCGCCGTGGCGCTCGGGCGGGTCTGATACCATGTTTCGCGCGCGAAACATGGCGCAGCGCCCCGTTTAGCGGCCCGTGGCCATATTGCGGTTGTGATGTCCGATCGCCGCTTCGATGTCATCGTAATAAGTCAGCTTTCCCTCTTCGAGCACCGCCGCGGCATTGCACAATGTGCGGACCTGCGCCATCGAGTGGGTCACCATCACGGCACCGGCCGTTTTCAGACGTGCCTTGAAGATGCGATCGCTCTTGGCGCGAAAGGCCGCATCCCCGACGGCAGTGATTTCGTCGACAAGGTATGTATCAAACCCGATCCCCATGGACACACCAAAGGCCAGACGGGACCGCATCCCCGATGAATAGGTGCGGAAAGGGAGATGGAAGTGGACCCCCAAACCCGCAAAATCCTCGACAAACTCCGCCAAGGCATCGGTATCCACACCGTAAATGCGCCCCACAAAACGCGCGTTCTGGGCACCGCTGAGTTCGGGGTGGAACGAACCTGCGAACCCCACGGGCCAGGAGATCGTCCCCGTAGACATGATCCGGCCCTCCGTCGGGTCTTCGGTACCCGCAATCATCCGGAGCAGGGTCGATTTTCCGGCGCCGTTCCGCCCCAGAAGCGCGACCGCACGTCCCGATGGAAAGACCGCGTTGAGCGCATCGGCAACCACTTTGCGGCGGCCATCCAGCGCATAGACCTTGGTGACGTTATCGAAACGGATCATCGCGGCCTCAACGGCGGTCCTTGACCGAATAGAGCACCAACGAAGTGATCGACCAGATCAGGAACAGGAACATGCCGACCAGCATCAACAAGGTACCCCGTTCGGGATACCGCGCGGTCTGGGCCTGTGTCGGCTCCATATAGGCTGCGAGGTACCGTGTCTTGCGGCGCGATTCAGCCTGCGCTGAATCGTAGGCCGCAAGAGCGCTGACATAGGCCTGTTCGGCAAATTCGCGATCCACCGTCAGACGCTCGTATTCGCCCACGATCTCCGAGAACGCCTTGTCATCGGCGCCCGCCCCCCGAAAGCCGAGCTTCTGGCGCTCTGCATCGATCCGTTTCTCGATGACAACGAGGCGCCGCCGGGCCTGTTCAAGGCGCGGATCCGCCTGCCCCGAGATATCGCGCAGCAGGTCGATCTCGATCAGTGTTTCGGCCTGCTGGGCCTGCAGCGTCCCCAGAAGCCCTGCCTGGCTTTGCAGATCACTCTCCGGGTTGATCAACTGGTTTTCGTTGCGGAACCGGGTCAATGTCTCGCGTGCCTGCCGCAGCCGTTCGAGACCCGCGTCAAGCTCTTCACGGGCGTAACCGATGGCGTCTTCACGCGCGATGGCACTCAGCTCGTTGATCATGTTGGAGCTTTCATCGAAGAGCGATTGCGCGATCTGCGTGGCATCGGCAGCGGTAAAGGCACGCACCTCGACCTCCAGCAATCCGGACCCGGCCCCGTAAGACAGGCGCACCATATTACTCCAGTAATTCACCAGATCTTCGATCGACGCATCAGAGTCGAGTGTAAAGATCGGATCGTTTTCGGGCAGCGACCAGATGCGGCGCAGATCGAGGGCATCGTCGATATCAGACACCAGCCGTTGGCTCTGGATGAATTCATACAGAATGTCAGTGTCGCTGGAGCTCGACCCGGAAAAGGCATTGAGCCCGCCCAGCAGGTCAATGGCCGAACTGTTATCCTCCCGACGCACCGAAAAGCCCACTTTAGAGACATATTGGTCGGCTGCACGGGTCCATAGATACCACGCCGTTCCCCCGGTGGGCACAATCACACACAGAATAAAGCTGAGCACCAGCAGCCCGTGACGCAAACGCAAGAACGACGACGAGACAGGCGGCGGCACAGCGTCATGCGGATCACCCAAGGGGCGGGCGCGGGCGGTCGAAACAGAGCTGCCGCCGACAGGGCGCGGCGGCGCTTTGCTCCCGGGCATGATCGGGGCTTGCGGGGCCGTCTTGAATTTTTCGGGCTTGGTCATGCGGTGGCCTCGTCTTTGCGTGCGCGACGGCAGGTGTCTCCTTCTCCATATACCGATGGCAGGCGATCATAAAGCTGTTAAGAGTTGGGCCATGGAACACGACATCGCCCCGCCCCTGCCCGTGCAGCCCCCCCGGCGCCGTTTTGCATCGCTGCGCGCCATCGGGGCGCTTGTCCTGCGCGAGATGTCGACCACCAACGGGCGCTCGCCGGGCGGATATATCTGGGCGGTACTCGAACCTGCGGGCGGCATCATTCTGCTGTCACTGGTGTTTGCCGCGGCCTTTCGTAACCCTCCCATGGGGATCAGCTTTCCGATGTTCTATTCGACCGGCATGCTGCCTTTCCTGATGTTCACCGACATCCACAACAAGATCGCACAGGCTCTGATGTATTCCCGCCAGTTGCTGGCCTATCCAACGGTGACCTTTCTGGATGCCATCATCGCGCGGTTTGTGCTGAACCTGATGACGCAGTTGATGGTGGCCTATATCATCCTCATGGGATGTCTGGCGGTTTTCGAAACACGGGTCACACCCAATCTGACAGTCATTGTCGAAGCCTTTGCCCTGACGGCTTTGCTATCGGTCGGGATCGGCGTTCTGAATTGCTATCTGTTCACCCGGTTCGAGGTGATGCAGAAGGCCTGGTCGATCCTGATGCGACCGATGTTCATCATCTCGGGTATCCTGTTCCTGTTCGAAGCCATTCCGGACCCTTACGCCGATTATCTGTGGTACAATCCGCTCATCCATGTCACCGGCATGATGCGGCAGGGCTTTTACGGCACGTATGATGCGACCTATGTGTCGCCACTGTACGTGATTGGTCTGTCGCTCGGCTGTTTGGCGCTGGGGCTTGTATTGCTGCGGCGCCATCACCGCGAACTGCTCGTTCGATTTTAACGGGATCATACCGGGGCATGCCAACGCTTTTCCTTCATTCGGGCCTGTTCAAAACAGGCACCACCACGTTGCAGAAAACGTTCTTCGATAACCGTGCGCGGTTGCAAGAGCAGGGCGTCCTCTACCCCCTTTCGGGGCTCTCCGACCATCCCGGCCACTGGGGCCATCATTCACTGGCGCGCGAGATGCACGGTCCGCACAAGGCACGGGCTGCATGGACCGCACTTCGCGCCGAATTAGAGACTGAAAACGTCCGGACAGCTTTTGTTTCATCCGAGGAGCTGTCAACGCTGCCGCTGCCGACCCTGCCCGGTTTGCAGCCCTATACCATCCTCAAAGAGGTCTTTGACGGGTGGGACATCCGCATTCTGTGCTACCTGCGTCCCCAGGCGGATTATCTGGCCTCTCTCTACAATCACCATGTCAAATCCGTCGGGGAAACCGGTGATATCTTCGGCTTTCTCGGACGGATGGCGCCACGTCTGGACTATGACTACTATCTCAATGTGGCGGCCACGGCTCTGGGGCCGGACGCCATGATTGTGCGCAGGTATCTGCCCAAGGGCACAGATGGCGCACCTTTCGATATCGTGGATGACGTCGCAAAAGTGATCGATATAGATCCCGGAGCGCTGCAACGTGCACACCGTCCGTTGAACCCCGGACTGACAGAGCGCGGGGTGGAAAAGATGCTGGCGGCAAACAGGCGTTACAGCGGTGATCCGGATGCATTGCAAAAAGCACGCCAGCTCATTTTGCGCCTGCATCGCGCGGCACCGTTCAAAAGCGCCAATCCCGTCGGGGCCGACATGCGCAAAACCCTGTTCGAGACATATCGGCTGAAAAATCAGCACATCGCCCGGCGATACATGAAGGAAAGGGGCGATTTGTTCGCGCCCGATGACGGCTCTGCGCCCCCTTTGACCGACTGATCATTCAGGCGGTGTGCGCAGCGCGACATGCAACGCATCGATATCCACCCCGTCAGAGCCGGGGCAGGGCAGGACCACTCCATTGGCCGCCGCACGAACTGCAGCACCTTGTGCGCCAAGATCAAAAGCAATCACCGGCAATCCCGTGGCCAAGGCTTCGTGTGTGGTGAATGAAAACGTTTCGGGCCAGATCGACGGGATCATCCATGCGGTGATCCCGTAGCGTGACACTAACGCTGGCAGATCCTCGACACGGTAGCGCCCGTGCACACGTGACGGGCGCGCGAGCGTATATTCAGGCGCAAGCCTGCCGATCACGACAATCCGCGCCCGTCCCGACCGCGCCAGATTACGGCTGAGCGCACTCAGCACGCCTGCGCCTTTATGCGCCCCGATGTTGCCCAGCACGCCGATCACCGGCGTATCGCCGGCCTTTACCCTATCTGTCAGTCGCGGAGGCGGGGCAGGCAGGCGATGCGGCTGAACGACAATCGTTTGCGCGCACTCTGGGTAGGCCTGCAACACGATATCCCGGCTGGACCGGGAGAAGACCTCTATCCGGTCAGCGGTGCGCATGAGCACGCCCCAACGGTCCTGCCACCGGGCCAGATCAGTCTCTATTCCGGCAGGATCACGCCATGTATGCGCCCGATCAGATGCCAATGGACCACCGGCAAGGGGCACCCCGTGCCACATCCCGTCGTCACCGAGCAGTGTATAGGAGGGGCTGATCGGGAAGTAATCGTGCATGAGAACCTCCACCGGATGCGTCTGCAGGGCAGGCGTATTCCCGGCGCGTCCCGCGAGCCTCAACAACAGATCGGGCAGGGCGGCAGGATCCCGATCACCCACGCCACAGGCATAGATGATACGCCGTTTCGGCAACCGCCCGACCAGCGCCATGACGTCCGCAAACTGGTCTGTGTTGCCGACAGTCACGCCTTGCGGCGTGTGCAGCTCGACCACCCAACGGAATCCTCGGCCCACCCGCAACACCACACCGGCTGCGCCTGCGTCCGTTCGTGCCGCAATCCGAGTTTCCAGATCGCTTTGTGCTCCCCCACCCATGGCATGGGCCAGCCAGACAGGAACAGCGTCCGTCGCTCTTTCGGCAGCCATCGACAGGCCAAGGGCCAAGCGCTCGGCCACCAAAGGATCGCGCCCCACGACCGCGCGCACTTCGGCATCGAAACTTGCGTAGCGCTGCGAAATCACCGCGGCATTACGCTGCAACAGTCTCTGTTTTTCGGCGGAGCCGAAGGAAGCACCGCCGCGATGCTCCACAAACAGATCCGTTGCGGCCACATGGGAGCCCCCCGCCTGTATGGCCTTGCGGCACCAGTCGACCTCTTCTCCGTAACCGCGCCCGAAAACCGTGTCGAATTGTGGAATTTTTTCCAGATACCGGGGCGACAGCGCCATGCAGAACCCCACCCCCGTAGGCAAGGCCGGTCTTGATGTGGCAGGGGCCAGACCTGCGGCATGTTTTGCCAGCAGATCCAGTTCATCGGGGCGTAAATCGTGTCGTTGTGAAATGGCCGGTACGGTAAATATTTCGGCATCGTTGGAAAACGGCGTGACCGATGCGACCGCCGGGTCACACAGGGGCGCCAACAGCCGCTCAGCCCATGTTTCAGGCACTAACGCGTCAGAATTCAGCAATACGACCGGCGCATCCGGTGCATCCAGCCGGGCGCGTTCAAGCCCGCGATTGGTGGCGCCGATGAACCCCAGATTGGTTTCATTGAACAACAGCGTTACCCGGTCAGTATGATCTGAGGCCCATGCGCGAAGCCATGGGCGCACATCAGGGTCTGTAGAAGCGTCTTCGACCACAACCAGACGCCAGCCGGGGCTGCTGTGGCGTACGACCCGCTCCAAGGCCTGACGGGTCACCTCAAGCGCGTTATAGACCGGCATCACAATCGTATAGCGACCCGGATCTGAAAGCGGCGGGACTGCACCGGTCAGCACCGCACCGTCGATTACTGCGCTGGGGGAGGGCGGGACAAGGTGCAGGGCCTCCTTCACGCGTTCGCGCGCCCCCAGATCGCCGCTGCGCTTCCAGCGCCAGATCACCGGTGACATCCGTATCAGGGTGGCAATAAAGGGCAGGGCGCGCAGCGCCCGGGCTATCCTGAGCCGCAGTGGCGACACGCCGGCGATTGTATGGCTGTGCGGTTCCTGCGCGGATGGTGTCACCAGCAAACGGGCTGGACCGGGGGCATACGGCAAATCCAGGTGGAACGGAGCCTCCTCACCCGATTGCGGTATCGCAGTAACCTCTGCGCCTCCCTGGCTCAATGCAACGCGCTCCGCAACACAGTGGCCTTCGACGACCAGGCGGCCCACACGTATTGCGATCCGGTCGATTGCACCGATGCGGTGACCATCCCGATCACGCAGCACCCGGCCCGGCATTTCGACGCGGGCCGTTTCGGTCGCATAATACTGGAAGACACGGTAGGCGCGGATCAGCAGCACGGAATTTCCTCGTTATCCGGTCGGGCACCGCATAGCGGTCGATGCCATGCGGCACAAGAACAGCACTTCAGCATATGTTTCGCGCGCGAAACATGTCTCATAGATCGGATATGAATTCCCGCACCCGCGAGACGAACTCCGGCGTGACACCCGGCCCTGACAGAACGACGCGGTTCTTTGCGTCATGCTCTAGCTTCACCCCGGCAGTGGCGGGTGTTTTGGCAGGCGACGGTGGCTTGGCCCGCTTGACCGCCGGACCGGTCCCCTTGCCAGTCGCAAAGTTTTCGAGACAGGATTTCTCTGCCTCGGGTGTTGCGGGATCCAGGGATCCGAGCTGCGCCACCAGACGCTTGGTGGCCTTGGGATCGCCCTCCAATGCTGCGGCCAGCTTCAGCCCCAGACGTTCGCCGATGCTTTCGGGAAACCGCAGCACATCATCCAAGGCGCCGACCAATGTCAGAAAGGACCGGATCTTGGACCGTTTGGAGCGCGATGCATTCGCATAGAGACTACGCAAAGCGTCTCCGGCATCCCCGAACACCCCCACATCGACCGCACGCGCCGCAATCCGGGCGCGCTCGTAGTAGCTCAGCCCGACACGGATTTCATTTTCTTCGACCATGGCAAGATAGCTTTCGGCACTGTCGCCGGGTTGGCGCAAAAGCGCCAGAACCACGTCAAAGCCCGCCTCAGGCCGGTCGGCGGCCAACCGTTTGAGCGCGGTGAGCCGCCGCCAGCCAGAGATCAGACCATAGCGGTCTCCGGGCAGGGCCGTCACTTCAATCGGATTCTGCTGCCCCCGTGCCGCAATGGAATTACACAGCGCCTCAAGCTCTTCGTCACCGGCACGCAGGCGGTCGCGGACAAGATAATCCGTGTCAATCGCTTCCAACGGCAAAGACAGCACCAGCCGGCCTTCCTCGCGGGCTTTGCGCAGTGTTTCCGACACCTCTTCAAGGGCGGCGACCGCGGCACTGTCGCCTGCAACCTGGGCCACAGGAGCCCTGCGCATTCCAGACCCGGCAGGCCCCAGCGTGAAAGATTTTGTTTCGGGGGCGGCGGCCACGTAATCAGGGTTGGCGGGGGTCAGGCGTTTGCGTTTACCCATGTCGGCTTCTCCTGTGCGAAAGGGAATGATGGCCCGTCAGTGGGCGCGAAAGTCTGGCCCGGTTCATTCTGCAGCGTCCTGTGCTGCCAGTTCGTCACGGCGCCAGGCCCCGACCAGCAGGTTTTTGAAAGCGGCATAGGTCGTATCGAAGGTTTCGCGTCCGCGCACGTAGGTCTCACGGTTGAAATTCCTGTAGTCGGCCTCGTAGATCCCCTGCACCTGTTCTCCAGCCTGCCCGATCAGGGCCGTGTAATCCTGACGGTGGGGAGACAGTACCGGCCCGAGATAGGTTTGCATCAAGGCGGCCAGTTCGCCTTGCTGGGTAGCATCGTAGCGCGTCAGCACGGCGCGTACCGCGTCCCACTGGAAGGACAGCCCGTCACGCCCCAGAGCACGGGCGGCCATGTTTTCTGCGTCCTCGATCGATCCGAACGTTGCGTGCAGCATATCGAAAAACCGGCCCGTGGAGTCGAACTCCAGAAAAGAAGCCCCCAAAGGCACAAGCAAGATATCCGCCGCCGCAAGACCATTGATTGTCAGATACCCGAGCGCGGGCGGTGTATCGATGAAAATGATATCGTATTCATCCAGCATCCCGTCTGCGGCCAGACTGTCGGTCAACGCATCCCAAAGCTTCCAGCCCCGCGCTGCCATCCGCCAGACGGGGATCTGAAATTCCGCCCAGTAAAGGTTCAGCTGTGCCCCGATCAGATCAATATTGGGCCAATGGGTTTTCTGCACGAGACCCGTGGCCTTCATGTCCAGCGCCTCGGTCAGCGTATCGTCCAGTGGTTGGGGAGGGTCTCCCCGGTCAAGTCTGCGCTGGTTGTCAATTTGCTGATGACGTGCGTAGTGCCGGGCGAGCAGAGGAAAAACCGTACCCCACTCATCTGCAACCTTGCCGCCGAAAATCGATGTCATGGACCCTTGGCTGTCCAGATCGATCACCAGCACCCGGTAGCCGTCGAGGGCGGCGGACATGGCCAGATGGGCCGCGGTCGATGTCTTGCCCACCCCGCCTTTGAAATTGGCCACTGCGGTGATCTTGGCGGGTTGTCCCGAGGGGCGGTAGGGCAGGTAATTTTTTGCCTTTGACCCTTCCGCCGCAAAATGGGCCCGCAGTCGCAGCACTTCGTCCAGTGTGAACCACTTGGCTCCGCCTGCCGTCTCGCTTCTGCCTTGGGGCAGGTCGGGATGCTGTTTCAGAACACGCCGGAAATGCCCCGCAGCGACGGGGATCAGATAACGTGTGATTTCCCAGGTGGAGAACAGACGCAGCCCGCGCGCACCATCCTCTTCGAGACCACGCGATTCAAGGTCCGCACGTCCTGCGGTGCAGGCCTGTGAAATGGCTTCGAAAGAACTGGTGTCGGAGGGGTCGCCCAATTGGGCGAGAGCCGTGTCAGGATGGATGGAAAAATAGGGAGGCAGCTTTGCCTGCGGCTCGCTCTTCATAGGGACACTCTGCTCATGTGCGCTCTTTTTCAAGAGATACCACAAATGATGCAACATGAAACCTTTATTGTGTCCTGCCTGTCCTTTTCTAAGCTTTTCTGGGGGTTTTCAGGCCACTCTTAGGTCGAAGTGCAGTGGGATCACCTTACCTGTTCCAGTTAATTTTTGTTATTGGATTGTTAAAGGATCTGCAGGGGTCTTCTAACCTTCTATTATATATGGACGAATTCGGTTTTCCTCCGGTACTTGCGACTCTGATCCCCCGAAAAGGCGATTCCGATACGCCGCTGAAGCGACTCTGATCCGACGACAGGATGCTGGACGCATGCTGTGGATAACTCTAGGGTCAACGTCACTGAAACCCCGATAACGGAATCGTCCGCCCAAACGCGGATGTGGTGAAAAGAGGGCCAGAGCAGTGCGTACACCATCCCATGCTGTCGGCGGGCTTTTACCCGACCGGCATCCAACGGCTGATCTATTTGTCTGTGATTTTCTGGGCGCGAGCCTGAAGGACGATCTGGGAACAATGGAGCATCCGATCTTTTCTCTGGCCACGCGGCCGGACAGGCGTGTTTTGTCCTACGCCCACAATGATGTGCACGTTCAGGTGACGCCGAGTGTGCGTGGCCGGGCGACCATTCACGACAAGGACATCCTGATCTATTGTGTCAGCCAGCTGATTGCGGCACTGAATGCGGGCCGCACCATCAGCCGGACACTGCATCTCAAGGCGCATGATCTTCTGGTATCGACGAACCGCGACACGTCGGGCGACGCCTACGCGCGCCTCAAGGAAGCGTTTGAACGGCTGGCGGGCACACGCATTACGACCAACATCGCCACGGGCGGAGAAGAAACCACCAGCGGGTTCGGTCTGATCGAAGGATGGGAAATTGTGCGCCGGTCGCGGGGCGGGCGCATGGTGCGTGTCACGGTGACACTGTCGGAGTGGTTGTTCAGGGCGGTACTATCGCGTTCGGTGCTGACCCTCAGCCGCGACTACTTTCGCCTGCGCAAACCGCTCGAGCGACGCATCTACGAGTTGGCACGCAAGCATTGTGGGCGGCAGGCCGAATGGATGGTCAGTGTGGCGGTGCTGCACAAGAAATCGGGATCGGCGGCCCCTTTGCGGGTTTTTCGCGCAGCGGTGCGGCGGATCATCGAGGCGGCGACCTTGCCTGACTACGTGTTGCACGAAGCGCCTGGCGACATGATCGTGGTAACCCGGGAAACGGTTGTTGAAAACACAGGCGCGCCATTGTTGGAGCCCTGCACGCTGGATGCGGCCCGCGAAATCATTCCCGGTGTGGACGTGCACGCGCTGGCGGCGCATTGGCAGAACTGGTGGGCGGCCTCCGGTCGCAAACGGCTATCGGATCCGCAAGCCGCGTTTCTGGGGTGGGTGCGCACACAGAAGAACAACTGGTAGCGTACCGACCGGATGTAGGGGCGGGTGTGGGAGCCGTACGATACCCCCGGCCACAAGGACCGGGGGCACGATTGGCCGGATGCAATGCCAAAAAGGCCTCTGCCAGCATGTGGACCTAAGTTCGTCCCCCTTCAGGCATGGCAGATTGCAAAAGGCCAATTACAATTTCTTCGAATACACCCCGCGATCGCGTGCCCGAACGAACGGGTGCAGACCAACTTCCGGTGCATTGATAGTGACACTCTACACGTAAACGACGAAGAGTCGGCATTATCTGATTAAATTAGCGAAATTGTGACTGACAATATGCCGAATTGGAAACAATAGGGGGGCTGCCGGATAATTGGGGGGCGCGTGGGGAAAGTATGTGGCACGAATCGCCCTAAACCAGTTGTAAACGTCGAAAATCTGCATCGAAACTATCTTTAGGTTTCCTTTCCAATTAACCTTTTTCGGAGTTTATTTTGAATTAGTGGATTGGGATACACGTACATGCTGCTGACATTCTTTGGCGATAACGGCGGATTGATCGACAACGCCTTCGAGGGCCTGGAAACGATAACGTCGGGCGTGACATCGTCCACGCCGATTGAAATCGAGATAACGAATACCGTAACAGGCTACCGCACTGTTCTGACCGGCACGGGCATGGACATCGCAGCGGCCTCAGGCCCCACCGGCACGCTTACAGGGATCGACCTTTACGACCCTACCGGTCGGTTGACCACATCCATCATCGACATCAGCTGGCCCCTGTCCACCTTTGTGGCGGGCATGGTGGAACTTCTGGAAGACCCCGACAGCGAAGGTCCGATTTTCAACAGTCTTATCGATTTGCAGGATGTCACGGTCGACGCGCGTGGATCGACCACGGTGACCGATTTCATCTTTCTTGAAAACACATCCGAGTTTGTCCTGTTGGGCAGTGCGCGAAACGATACGCTGGGTGGCGGGACGGGCGACGATACCATCGTGCCCGGCGCATCGGACACCGGTGAACGTATCGCGGCCTCCGGAGGGAATGATACGTTCGATTTTACCGGCCATAGCCGGGGATCGTTTGTCGATCTGGATTATAGCGGTGTCACCGTACCCCTCAGTGTGACGATAGACGGGACCGCCAACACCGGTACCATCGTCAAGCAGGGCTTCGGGACCGACACGTTGATCAATCCCGTAGCCGCGTTGCAAGAAGACGGGATATTCATGATTTCGGGTCAAAGCGATGATACCATCGTGCTTGACGGCGGCGCTTCCAGCTGGGTCGGGGTCTATGGCGGCGAAGGGAATGACAGTTTCGATCTCACCCTCAGCGGTATTGTGCGGCTTGACTATGTTCTGGGCGAAGGGATCAACGCCAACCTTGTCACCGGTACCATCAGCGACGGTTTGGGGGGGACGGATACGCTCAATTTCACGCCCAACGGCGGGATACTTGAGCTGCGTGCGTCGGATAATGCCGACACGATCCTTGGATCGGCGGCGGGTGAAGGGTTCATCCTGCGCGGTGGCAACGATACACTGGACGCCGGCGGCGGTTTCGATGTCCTGCGGTACGATCGTGGCGGTATCACCGCAGGCGTTCAGGCGAACCTCGAAACCGGTGTCGTGAACGGGGCGTGGGACGGCACGGCCTTTACCCATCAGATCTCCAACGTGGAAGAAATCCGCGGCGCGAATTTCGACGATACCTTTGTGGCGGCGCAAACCGGCAGCCGCCTGATCGGGCGAGGGGGCAACGACATCCTGATTGGCGGGCTTGGCACGGACACGCTGCGCGGTGGGAGCGGGGATGACCTGCTGGATGCCGGTGACAGCCAAGCGTTCGATATCGTTGATCCCGGCAGGGGCGATGACACAATCGAAGCCGTGCTGAGGGAAACAGGTTATCTGTTCATCGATCACTCCGAACTGGTCGGCGAGACGGCTCTTGATTTCAATCTGGACGGAACAGCAGGCACCGGTCTCATCGGGAAGGGATCGGAAGGCACGACCCAGATCAACGGCGTCACGCAGGCGATGCAGGCCGGCGGCATCGGTTTGGTCGGCAGCCACCTGAACGACACATTCGCCATAACGGTCGCGGAAGAGGGTTTTACCTATCTGCGTCCGGGACGGGGCAATGACACCATCACATTGGCAGGGGCGACGGGCGATTTTCGGATCGAGTTCGCATTGGACAGTACCGGCCAACAGGCCACGCAGGGAATGCGGGCCAATCTAGAGACTGGATTAGTCTCTAATGACGGGTTTGGCGGGCAAGATACAATAACCCGGCTGACGGAGGTCCGCGCCGAAATCCGTGCCACGAACCAGTCCGACGTCATTGTCGGCAGTGCGGGTAGCGATGGGCTTGTGGGCTTGGCGGGGGCCGATACGTTGACCGGCGGGGCTGACGGGGACGCATTGTTTGGGTCCGGCGGGAACGACGTCATCTACGGCGATGTCCTGCCCGTTTTTGCGGTCAGTGACGTGGCCGCCCAAGTGTACCGCCTGTATCAGGCGACGCTGGACCGCGCCCCTGATGCCACCGGCTACCAGACCTGGACCGAGCGTTTGTTCGAAGGCGAACGCGGGCTGGTCGAGGTGGCACAGGGATTTGTCGACAGCACCGAATTTCAGGGTGTTTACGGCACGCTCGACAACCCCGATTTCGTGACGTTGCTATACCAGAATGTGCTCGAACGCGATGCCAGCACCGCCGAGGTGCAGGGTTGGGTGGACCGGTTGGGTGACGATCTGACCCGCGCCGATGTCGTGGTGCGGTTCTCCGAAAGTACCGAGTTCCAGAACAACACACGTGCGGACGCCGCTGCCGCCGCCATGGCGGCCAGTGCGCCGGCCTGGCAGGATGATGTGTACCGCCTCTACCAGGCCACGCTGGACCGTGCGCCTGACGAAGGCGGGTTTCTTGCGTGGGTCTCGCAACTGGCGGGGGGGCGCGATTACCTCGGGGTTGTTGGCGGATTTGTCCAGTCTCCTGAGTTTGTAACCACCTACGGGAACCTGCTGGACACCGATTTTGTCGAACTGCTGTATCTCAATGTTCTGGATCGGGCGTCGGATGCTTCCGGCTTGCAAGGGTGGCTGGATGTCCTGTCCGAAGGCGGCACACGCGCCGAAGTCGTACGCGGTTTCGCCCAATCCGACGAATTCCGCACCACGACCCAGCCCCAGCTGGAAACCTGGATCCGCGATCAGGGTGTCCATGACGCGCTGGTTGGCGGGACCGGTGACAACACGCTCGCCGGTGGCGTGATGAGCGACCGGTTTATCTTTGCACCAACCGATGGCGGGACCCACAGGGTGCTGGATCTGGAGGCGTGGGATACCCTGTCCCTGACAGCCTTTGGGTATCAGAGCACCCAGGAGGTGCGGGACCGTCTGAGCGAAGTCGAGGGTGATCTGGTATTTGCCGACCAGGGGGTGAGCGTGATTTTCGAGAACCGCCGACTGGACGACATCACCGACGAGATGATCCAGCTCTAGGACCGACGGCTGCCATGGCCCCTTCGCACGGTACAGGGTGCGGGGGGCATGGTTGCGCGGCCAGCGCACGGTCGTCTCAGCATATCTTTACCGGTGACGAGCATGGTCTCCGCTGATCTTGTCTTTTTCGGGATCCGCATTGGAGGAGAACCATATGTCTGACACCTCGGCCGTGCACGGGCTGCCCTATATCCAGGCCGCACAGGCGCAAAAACACGTCACCCACAACGAAGCGCTGCGGGTGCTCGATGTGCTGGTTCAGCTGAGTGTCGAAGCACAAGGCACCATTCCGCCCGGCACCCCCGAAACCGGCGCGCGCTATATCGTGGGCACGGGTGGATCGGGCGCATGGGCAGGGCAGGATGGTGCCGTAGCCTTATGGGAAGGCACATCCTGGGCCTTTTTCACACCTCAGCAGGGTTGGTTGGCATGGCGTCGCGATACGTCGGTTCTGACGGTTTTCGATGGCTCGGTCTGGGTGCCATATGGGACGGGCATGGCCAGCAGCCTGCCACAATTCGGCATCAACGCCACACCGGATGCGGTCAACCGCTTCTCGGTGGCCTCGGACGCCACCCTTTTGAGCAATGCGGGGGCGGGCCATCAGGTCAAGATCAACAAAGCCGACAGCGACGACACCGCGAGCCTGCTGTTCCAGACCGGATTTTCGGGACGTGCCGAAATGGGGACTGCCGGATCGGATGATTTCGCCATCAAGGTCAGCATGGATGGCAGCACGTGGAGCACGGCGCTGTCGATCGCGGCGGATAGCGGTGTTCCCGATCTTGTGGCTGGTGCCACCATCGACGGACAACTCGCCTATGCCCGTGGCAACCTGCTGGGTACAGTGAGTGCCACCGGTGGCCAACCTACCGGTGCCGTGATCGAGCGCGGTAGCAATGCCAATGGCGAATACGTCCGTTTTGCCGACGGCACGCAGATCTGCACTTCGTCGCTGACCACGTCGGGGTCTGGCGGGGTCCGGTGGAATTATCCGCTGACCTTTGCCGCGTCTCCCCACGTCACCGGAAGCATGTCGGTAACGGCCGCGCATTTCATCACCACCAGCGGCAGTGGCAGCGGCACCAGCGTCACCGTGAACGGTTGGGCACACAACGGTGGACGCGTTGCGTCGCAAACACGTCTGACGGCCATCGGACGCTGGTTCTGAGGATCAGCTGCGCGCGTAGACGTCCTCGTAGCGGATGATGTCGTCCTCACCCAGATAAGACCCGGTTTGCACTTCGATCAGAACCATCGGCACTTTGCCGGGGTTTTCCATGCGGTGCACCGCGCCCAACGGGATATAGACAGACTGGTTTTCCGTCAGCAGTGTGACCGTATCATCTACGGTCACACGCGCTGTGCCCTGCACCACGATCCAGTGCTCGGAGCGGTGATGGTGACTTTGCAGGCTCAGCGCTGCACCGGGGTGTACGTGGATGCGTTTGACCTGGAACCGGTCAGCCAGAATGAGGGTTTCGAACCATCCCCACGGGCGGTGGTCTACAGGAAAGTGCTGTGCCTGTTTCGCACCGCGTTCCTTCAGGACGCTGACCGCTTTCTTCACGTTCTGGCTTTGGCTGAGATCTGCAACCATCACCGCATCGCGCATGGCAACCGCGACAGTGTTTTTAAGCCCGATGCCGACCAGCTCGATATCGTCGGCCTCCGACCGCAGCAGCGTGTTCTCGCAGTCGAACACGGTTGTGTTGTCCGATCGCGCGTTGCCCGAAGCATCGCGCTCGGATTCCTGCCAGACCGATTCCCAGCTGCCCAGATCGGACCACTGACCCCCAAACCTGACGACAGCAACATTCTGCGCCTTTTCCATGATGGCGTAATCAATGGAGTCTTCGGGGACTTCGGACCACAACGCAGGGTCCAGACGGGTGAAATCCAGATCGGTCTGACCTGCATCCAGTGCGGCGGCGACACGGTCGTGGATCTGTGGCGCGTGGGTGCGGAAAGCATCGACCAGAACAGATGCACGGGCCAGAAAAACGCCCGCGTTCCACAGGTAGCGGTCCTGTGCAAACAGGGTTTCGGCCTTTGCAGCGTCGGGTTTTTCAATGAACCGGTTGAGCGCGTGTACGCCGGGGTCCAGCGCGTCGCCTGCTTCCAGCCAGCCATAGCCGGTTTCGGCCCGTGTCGGCGCGACGCCAAAGGTCACGATCCGCCCCGCTTCTGCCGCGGACCGGCCGATTTCCACCGCTTCACGGAACGCATCCGCATCGGCAATGGCGTGATCGGACGGGACCAGCAGGATCAATGCTTCGGGGTCGCGGGCGGCGGCGAACAGGGCCGATGCGATCGCCGCAGGCGCGGTATTGCGCCCTTCGGGTTCGATCATGATGCCTTGGGGGGCTACATTGAGTGCGCCAAGCTGTTCGGTGACGATGAAGCGGAAGGCATCACCGGTCACCACCAATGGGTCGGTAAAGCCCGGTCCGATAAAGCGGCGCGCGGATGCCTGAAACAGGCTTTCCTCGCCGAGCAGGTCCGCGAACTGTTTTGGGAAGCTTTTACGCGACAGGGGCCACAGCCGGGTGCCGGAACCGCCGCACAGAAGAACAGGTGTGATCATGGGAAGCCTCATTTTCATTGTGCGTTGGGAAGAAAGAACTGACGGCAGACCGTGAAAAGATACGTGTCCCAGGCCGTATAGCTTTCGAAAAGCTGTTGTTGTGGCGGGGTCAGCGTACCAAGATCGCTGTCGTATTGTGAAAGGGCGAGCACGGGGGCTACGTGTGGTGGCGCCGCGCCATCGAACAGACCGTTGTCACCCAGCACATCCAGCAGCGACTGCGGTGCATCCGCAAAGCCGACGAACATGTCGGGTCCGAGTGCCCGGTGCAGCGCAGATTGCAACAGCCCCTTTTCCTGTCCGATGCCCTCGGCAGCCAGATTGCCTGCAAGACGGCGGATCTGGCCGTTGTCGATTTCGAGGCGCAGTGCCGTATCCTCGAGGCCAGCTTCGAGAAAGCTGCCAAAACTGCCGTCGGTACGGTACGGGTGCCACAGGCTGTGCAGCCGCACACCGGGATCGGCGATCAACGTGATGTAGTGATGCGGATTTTCCAATGCATCGCCTGCACCGTAAACCAGATCACCGTAGATAAACCGCAATCCGCGCTGTTCGGCATGTGGCAGCTGGCGCAGGGTGTCGGATATGTCATCCGATACAGGCATCGAGGGCTGCAGGGCGTTTTGCGCCAGCAACTGGTCGCGCAAGGCTCCGGCACCGGTGCCGGGTATTTCCAGTTGCACCAGGGTAGGTGCGCGATTTTCATCCATCGCTTCGCAGATGCGGGCGTATTTGCGTTTGAATTCGCGCGACTTGAAAAACGCCTGACGCATGGCCTGCAGGCTGCCAAAACCTTCTTGTCCGGCCTTGATTTCGGCGTCACCCGGAGTGCGGTCGAGAATGAGCCTGTAGCCCATACGAACCGTGTCGCTGTCGAGCGTCATGTGTCGTGGGCCTTGTCGGTTGGCGACTGCGGGTCTTGCCGCTGGCGGGCGGTATATTCGTCGGAAGCCATCAGATCGCGGCGCAGCGCGTCGGTTGATGCGGCGGCCTGAAAGTTAAGCATATTCGCAGCGACCGGATCGCGGTCCAGAACGTCGCGGAAAACGATCGTGACCTCCTCCCGGCTCAGCCGCATATTCTCCAGCGTGGCAAATAGTGGCGCCGCATAAAAGCGGAAATCCTCGATCCTGCGGGCCGAATGGACACCCGCGCCCGCCAGCGGCGTGACGCGGCCGCGCTCGATCCGCTCGCCGTCGACACGGGCCACCGCATCGGCAATCCGGGCGGGATCGATCGGGACACCGGGATGCAGCCATTCGGCGGCCCGCGCCAAACCGTTTTGCGGGTCTCCCTGCAACTGGTCATATTCGATCTGCAGCTGGTTTGCGGCAAAATCCGAGGTGATCCATTTGTTGGTGAAGGCCCGGTAGGCGTCGAACTGCTGACTGGCGAAATTTCGGAAACTCTCGGGCGTGTCGGCACCGCCATTGCGCACGTGCAATTCGAAATTCGATACCACGGAAGGTACGAAATTGCGGTACTGGATGAGGTATTTGCGTCCTTCGATCTGCGGCAGTTGCAGGTCGAAATCATGGCTTTTGCTCAGGTGGATGTCGGGCCGTGTGCACGGCACCGCCTTACAGCAGTTCTCGACACCGCCGTAATAGTCGCAATACCGAAATCCGGAACCAAAATAGAGTGTCAGCAGCCGCACCAGCAGATGGTGCCCGCTGCGCGGCCAGCTTACGCCGATGACGCGGTCCATGTCAGGCATTTCCACGGGTGTCATCCTTCGTGTCGTGCTGTTTTACAAGGGCAGGGTTTGACCAGAACTGGACCCCATCAATGCGCGTCACGGGCCGTCCGTCAAGCAGCGGCGTAATGGCCGGGCGCTCCATTTCCAGCCGCCATCCACGTGCCAGAAAATGCTCGAAGAGCTGCCCTTCGATGATGCGGCTATGGGTGCCGATCAGTACGTGTTTGACATAGCGGTCCATCTGTTCCGCGTTGCCTTTGACATAGCTGCCCTCGGCCCCCTGGATATCGATGTGCAAAAGATCAATCGCGGCGCCACCGCCCAGATCCTCAAGCGTCATACAGTCGAGCACCTGCACATCGGGATCCGCTTGCGCGCGGGCCAGGGTGTCGGCGTCGGCGTCGAAAATCGCCTGACCGCCCCACGTCCGTTTGCGCGCCGAGGCATCGGGAAAGATCGCCTGCCCGGATGTCGCGGCCGCGATCCCGTGGTGCAATTGCACCTCATCGTTCGAAAAGCCGTTCATCTGCAGCACGTCGCGGGCATTGGCGAGATGTTCCGTGTCGCCCTCGATGCCGACCAGATTTACCTTCAGACCGCGTGACTGGGCGGCGACCCCCATATTGAGCAACCAACATCCCCAACCGCAGCCCAGCTCTACGATACAATAGCTGTCACTGGCCCGTTCGACCGTCTGCAATGCCGATCCCCATTCGGCGATATCGGCGTGCCAGTTGCCGGGGTTCGGGATCGGTTCGATCTTGCCCACCATCTTTTCCAGCATCGGGGGATGGATACGGGGCGGCACCATTGCACCGAGGAAATTCGTCATCACCTCGGGCGTCGGTTCAAGGTCGGTCCGGCTATATGCCTTGATCAGCCCGAAGGCGTCAAATTCACTATAGTAGTGATACAGCAGCTCGGCGCGCGGGCGCAGGGGAGGGACAGCCATCAGTCGACATCTTTCAGGATTTCGTTCAGGCGGTCACCGTACCGCTGTGCGATGGCCTCCCGGGAAAAATTCTTTCGGATATGGGACAGGGCTGCATCGGCTTTCGATTTGCGCAGGTCCGGATTGTCAAACGCCGCGCGCATCTGGGTTGCGGCATGCGCGACCGAAGGTTCGGCCCACTGTGCTCCGGGGCGCACAAAGATGTAATCGCCCTGTTTGAGATCGACGATTTCGTAATCGACCAGCCAGGTGGTGTCTTCGGTACAAAAATCCATGTTGCCGGAATAGGCCGTTGCCAGCACCGGTACACCCAGGGCCATCGCCTCGATCATGCCAAAGCCCCAGCCTTCGGATTTATGCAGCGAGATGTAGCAGTCCGATCCGGCCTTGAGGCGCAGAAGATTGCGGTAGCTGAGGGTCTCGTTCATCACCACGATGCGCGGATCATTGGCGATGATCGCCTCGACCCGGTCCCACAGCTGGACCTGAACAGGGTCAAAGACGTTGTCGCGGTTCTGTGTCTTGACCACCAGACGGGCCTGCGCGACGCCGTCGAACGCTTTTTGGAAAGCCTGCAGAACCGATACCGGGTTCTTGCGCTGGACGAACGAAAAGCTGTCGAACGCCACAAGGCAGACATAGTGGCTGTCGTCGAACCGGAAGCGCCGCTCGACAAAATCGCGCGCGTCTTCGCGGGTGATGTCGGGCATTTCCTCAAAGCACATGCCGACGTTGACCACCGGTTTGTCCTTGGCGTCGGCCTTGTAGATATCGACGCCATACTGGGTCGATACCCAGATTTCGTCCAACAGCTCCATGCCCAGATAGTGGCAGTTTGCAGGTTGATCGAGCTCCCAGAAGAAGTACCCGATATTGTAGCTGCCCGAAAACACATCCGGTTGATAGGCAAAGGCCAGTGGTGTGGATTCAGCGTTGAGGTGGATCAGGTTGATCTTGGCCGGACCGTAGGGTTCGATCATCGTCTCGGTGCTGAACCCTTCGGGCGCGGGGTTGTCCAGATCGAAATCCACGCCGCGCACCTGCAGACCGGTGCTGCGCAAGATATCGGCCGACAGGCGTGTCGCCTGTCCCAGTCCCGATGCCTTGGCCAGAGGGCCGATCAATTGCACATCGACGCGCTCTCCGGTTTCGGGGCGTGGCAGGGCGGCGGCCTCAAAGCGGTCTCCCGCAGGCGAGCGGGTCAGGAAGGTAAAGCTGTCGAGATCGAAAAAGACCCGCCGCAGCGCCGCGGCATAGCGGTCATAGCTGAGGGGGACGGCGGAGCTGTCTTCCGGTGTGTTTTCATCCTGTGGCTGCGCACTGCGTATCGCGGTCACGAAACGGTCCAGATCGGACACGCCATCGGCATCGGCTTCCAGCAATTTGCGGATTGACGTCCGGGGGATATAGCGCAGCAGATCGGGTCTGCGGGCCGCCCGGACCAACATCGCCAACAGCAGCGTTTTACGGCCCTCGGCCGTCCCGGGCCTGATGAAATGCAGCTGCGCGCTGTCTTTGTAGAACCGTTCGGTGAAATAGCTCAGCGGCCAGGCATCCAGACGCCGCGACGGATGTACGCCGCGCAGCAGGTCCGCATGGCGGTCGGGCACCAGCACATCTTCGAAATACATGTGCGTGACATCCTGGTGGGCCCACCAGAACAGCGCATCCAGATAGCTGTCACGGTCGTTGAAGTTGAACCGCCCCAGCAAATCGGGACGTCCCGACATCCGCCACCACATGGCCCGTGTCAGGCTATGGGTCTGGCCCGCCATGACCAATGTCTCGTTGAGATGTTCGATGGTCTCATTGGCGAGCGGAATGCGGCGCCGTTCCTGCCCGCGGTAAGCGGTCATGTACCAGTAGAGATAACGCTCCGCGCTCTCCAGTCCCGGTTCCACGGCGTAATGCTCGTCCATACGGTAGCGGTAGCGCACGTAATCGAGATAGGCCGGCTGGCCGCTTTCGGGAATGTCCGGGATCACCCGCTCGGTGGTGAACATCTTGCCGTGATTGGTCAGCGGCGGGGCGCGGTGGGCGGTGTGCACAGGCTCGTCTTCGGGCACCTGTGCCAGCAGCGTATCCAGCGCCTCCAGATCGGCAGTCAGCACATGTGCGCAGCGGGCCATTTCGTCTTGCTCCAGCACCGGATCCGACCGGTCGACATCCAGCCGCACGGTACCGATTACATGCTCTGCCGCGCCCACCGTGCGCACGGTCAGCACGCCATCGCTCTGGGCGATGCGGTCAAACAGGGAATCCGTCAGGGTGAACTGGAACCCGCAGTCTGGATCGGCGCCACTGGCCGCGCGCACGTCCTCGCGGATGATATTTGCAGTGCAGGTTTCCAGCAGCGTGTCACCGGCAAACAGGCCTACGGCTTGGTTGCCCTTGCGGCTTTCGCGGTGCACGACCCAGCCCCGGATGGCGTTTTCGTCGGATGGCCCGTCGACATACCCGCGGTAGGGGCCTTGCAGACGGCGACGCTTCAGCGCATCCGCGGCCCGTTTTGTGAATGCGACTGTATCCTTGATACGACGTTCCAGCATGCCTGCCATGTCAGCCCCTCGGATCAGGATTTAGCAGCGTCGTAGTCGCTGCGCGCCATCATCCGGGCGAGCTCCTTGACATCGACCTGTGGCACCCAGCCCAATCCATCGCGGGCCTTGCTTGCGTCACCGATCAGCAGATCCACCTCTGCGGGGCGGTAGAATTTGGGATTGACCCGCATCACCAGCTTGCCGGTCTTGCGATCTGTTGCGGTTTCGGCCTCGCCGTCCCCCTGCCAGTCCAGATCCATGCCCATTTCTTCGGCCGCATAGGTAAAGAAGTCACGGATCGTGGTGGTTGTGCCGGTGGCCAGTACATAGTCGTCGGCCGTGTCCTGCTGCAGCATGCGCCACATGCCGTCGACATAATCCCCCGCAAACCCCCAGTCCCGTTTTGCATCCATATTGCCCAGCTCTACCGGCGCATCGCCGCCCCGTGCCAGCGCGGCCAGACCCAGCGTGATCTTGCGTGTCACGAATTCCTTGCCGCGCAGAGGGCTTTCGTGGTTGAACAGGATCCCCGAGCTGGCATGCATGCCGAAACTCTCGCGGTAGTTCATGGTGATGTAATGGCCGTAAACCTTGGCCACCCCGTAGGGCGAGCGGGGGTAAAGCCGGGTGGTTTCGGATTGCGGCACTTCCTGCACCAGACCGAACATCTCGGAGGTGGAGGCCTGGTAGAACCGCGCATCGGGGCGCACCGAACGCAGCGTGTCGAGGATGCGCACCACCGCCATGCCGTCGACGTCGGCGGTGTAGATCGGCAATTCCCAGCTGGCCCCGACAAAGGACTGGGCCGCGAGGTTGTAGAATTCGTCCATCTCGATGTCGCGGACAACGCGGAAGATGTTGTTCTGCTCGGTCAGATCGAACTCGTGCAGCTGTACGTCGTCGGCGATGCCGAGGATATCCAGACGGGTGGTTTCGGGTTGCGAAATCCGGCGGACACCACCGTGAACCTCATACCCTTTTTCGAGCAGAAGCTGCGCCAGATATGCACCATCCTGACCGGTAATGCCGGTGATAAAAGCCTTCTTCATTCTGCCCTGTGCCCCTTGTCCCGATTTTCATTGTCGCCCTGCGACACCGTTGCTGCGCGTGATAGCGCTGCGGTTGGTAGAGTGCAACTGATAGTGGCGTCCCCGCAGGGGCGCCGGCGGCCTCAACCGGCGGCCCATTGCGCAAAGATATCGGTGTCGATCTGGTTGTAGCCCCAGGCGCTGCGCAGTTGCTGGCGAAAGCGGTTGGGTTTGAACGGCAATTGCAGCCCGTCCTTGGCCGAAACCTCGATCCCCGCAGGCTGCAGGGCATCACGCCAGAAATCGGAAGTGATCAGCGCATCGCCCAGGGTCACGGACGAAGGGCCGGGGGTAAAGCGGTCGGGTGTGAACCCCGGCAGCAGATAATGGCCCTTCTTGCCGAACCATGTGGCCTCGGTCACGCAGCTTGACGACAGCGCCGCCACACCGCGCAGGTTGTGGTGCCCCACCAGCCGGTAGAAGTTTTCCTGCGTCAGCTTGGCATTGGGCAGCACCCGTCGGAGGGTCTTGCCGACCCCTTCCTGTCGTTCCAGCGGATGTTCGCGGATCAGGACGGCATTGTAATTCTGGGCCACGGCGTGCAGCGCCTCGAGATGGTCGAGCACGGTGGAAAAGCGGCCGTTCTCGATCACCACCTTGTCAAAGCGGGTCTGCAGGATCACCAGCAGCGTGTTGGGCCGCGGCGGGTGCGGAAAACTTTTGGCCACATGCGCGGACACGGCGCCGGTCTGCAGCGCGATCAGCCCCTCGGGCGTTTCCCACGGCGTGGCCGCTGCGTTCATCGCGGGATCAGAGGCGCTGAAATCAAGCAACAGGTCGTCCATGAAGCGGACGGGCGAGAACGACAGGTCGATGAAGGGGATGTCGTTGCGGCGGCAAAAATTGGCAAGATAGGGCGGCAGTTCAAACCCGATCAGCAACGCGCCCCTGAAATAGTGCAGGAACAGATGCTCCACAGACGCGGGCAGCCGGTCGGCGGAAAAGATCGCGGGCCAGTTCTGGATCGTGGCCGCGCGGCCGAAAGCCCGGAAAATGGCCGTGACCGTTGCCTGATCGATGCGCGAGGTATTGGCCCACCGTTCGTCCCAGTGGACCACCTCCTGCGGCAACCCGCAGGCGCGGTGCAACGGCACTGACAGGGTCTGCGCGAGCCAACGGATGTTTTCATGTTGTGTCGGTCGCAACTGCGCGTCGGAGGGGCGCAGGAAATCACCGGTAAAGATGATGCGATCAATGCTCTGTTTCATCGTTTGTATCTTTCGCGTTTGCCCGCGATTGCGGCCTGTACGACATCGGCAAACACCGGCAACCAGTCATAGGCGTCTTCCGCCGCCAGATTGTCGAGCACTTCGCGTGCGAGTGCCGCGCGGCGTTCGGGTTGCGCGAGCAGTTGGCCGATCCGGTGTGCAAAGAGTTCCTTGTCGTTGACAACCAGATCGTCGGGCAGCAGGTGGCGCAGCCCGCGCGCGCCTTCGTCACAGGTCACCACCGGCACACCGAATGCCATGGCCTCCAGCGTCTTTGTCTTGACGCCGCCGCCCGCGAAAGTGGGGTTGAGTGCCACGTCTGCCCGCGCATAGAGCGGCACCAGATCTTCGACCCCCTGAACCTGCTGCACTGTGACATGGGGCAGGTTCACGTTCGGGGGCATCGTCACATTGCCAATGACGGTCAGCACGCAGTTCCCGGGAACCAGGGGCATGATCTCGCGCATCAGGTAGTCCAGGGTCATGTCGTTGACCGGGCTCTGGGCCGCGATGAACAGCAGGTTGCGGCTGTCCGGCTCGCCGTAGACATGACGCATCGGTGCCAGATCCCGCGCGGGCACGCGGAACGGGGCGGTGATGACGGGAATGTCCGTCATGGCCGAGAATTCGGCCTGGTCCTCGGAAGACATGGCCAGTGCCACATCGTAGTCGGCCAGCTTGCGGCCCTCTTCCTCGGCGTTCATCAAAAAGGTCGGCACAATGCCGTGCCGCAGCAACGACGCGGTTCGCTGGGTCTGGCAATCGTGGGTATCGATGATGCGCACCAGGTGCGGCGGCAGATGTTCGATCATCCATTTACGGTTGAAGTAGGGGGTCAGCACCGCATCGAACCCTTCGCTCGAAACGATGTGGGATATCGTGCGCAGCGACAGGTCGCGGTCCGGACGCACCCCCGGTATTTCGGGCAGGGTATTTTCGCGGGCGATCGTCTTGAGCTGGTTACGGGCGATCAGCCGGTAGGGGACAGTTTCGGCGAAATGTGCGTCTTTCGCGTGCAACGAAACCGTCGAGATGACCGTCAGATCACAGATCGTCGACAGCGACCGGCACAGGCTGTCGTGGCGCACGCCGGTGCCGACATTGCTGGCCCAGAAGGGAAAGTCGCAAAGAGCCGCTATCTTCATTCCGCCTGGGCCTCCGGCCGGCAGGTGAAGCGGCGCAGGTTGATGCCCAAGAGCCGTTTGTCGGCCTCGTTGGGCTGGCGGAAGTCGGTCATGTCAAACGCGATGGCCACATAATTGGAATGGGCGACGTCCTGCGCCGACAGCGCCAGCGTCGCCACGAACTGTTCGGGCATCTCGTCTTTCTGGGTGATGGTCGCGGCGATGTCCCCGAACTTGATCGACAAATTCTCCAGCTGATCTGCATGCAGCACACGGCCCTCGATTTCGATCACCTGATCGATCTGGCCCAGATGTGGCAGACAGGCCAGTGCACTTTCGTCCATCGGGCGCATCCAGCGGTGATAATGCTCCCCGACGCTTTCGACCGGATACCAGCCGTGTGCCAGCACCGAAGGCTCGAAGCTGTAGCTGCGGGGCAGGGACGTGACGTGGCTCACCCGCTCTGCGTAGGCCGACACCATCATCGGATCGGCATAGATTTCGGAGGGCTCGTGCGCGGACCGGTTCTCCAGCTCGACGCGCGCCAGATAAAGGCTGGCTTCCAGCCGTGCGATGCGCTTGTTGACCAGATCATAGAGCGCTTCATTCGAAATGGCGCCCGACACGCTGCCTGCCTGCTCGAAGATCCGCGCGAGATAGCCGGGGATGTTGACCTGCGCAGCCAGATCAGGCGCGCTGCTGACGTGGTGACGCGTGCGGTCAAGCTGCATCACCTGGCTGACCCGGTCGGCAATCCGGGCGATATCATCCGCGGACAGGCGGGCCATATCTTCATCTTCGTTGGGATTTTGCATCGGGAGACCTCTGGAGTTCGGACCGGCAGCAGCAGCACCGGCAGTGTGGCGTTAGGAGAAGGGACAGGCGGCAGACGTGGGGCGCACAAGGGGCGCGAAACCCCGCGGCGCGGACAGGGATACAGGGCAGATTACTGCAGGCAGGCCCGAAATATTCTGATCGGCGCTGTGGCTGTTCGCAGTCATGTCAGCTCCTGTTTTTTGTCTGGGCATCGGTGTGTTTCGGAGCCATTAGCACAGCCCTTTGGGGATGGCTATATACCGGACCGTCAGTGTTTGAACACTTCCCGGACCCGCCCTCCCAGCGTGCCCAGTTGGCGCAGCTGGCTGCAGATTTCGTCGGGCAACACGGGCGCCGTGGCCTCCGATACGATGCGCGCGGGCTCCTCGATGGTGTCGGGTTCCAGCCCCAGCGCCGCACAGGTTGCGCGGTAGTCTTCGATGATCGGCTCGAAGAAGGTAAAAGGCACATCGAGATTGCGGGTAAAGGTGCTTTGCAGCGCCATGCAATGGTCTGCCTGCGCGGCGTCGACATCGGGGATCAGCGCGCTGCGGTCATTGGATACCAACAACAGCGCACGCGCGGGCAATTCATACACTGTATCCCCTTGCACGAATTCGGCCCCCGATGCCCCGCCATAGCGGAAATAGGGCAACCACCCTCCGGGGTTGGACACCTTCTGTGTCGAAAAGGGCTGCACCGGTGCGTCCAGAAAACGGCCGATCAGGGCGCTGGCCTCGGGTTTGAAAAGCGATTTCATATGCAGGCCCATCACCCGCCCCGGATAGGCATCGCACAGCCCCTGCACGGCGCGGCTGCGGTGTTTGAAATACCGCTTCAGCACCGGCTTTTCGAACAGCGAGAAACTGCCCGGATTGGGGTGGCGCCAGATTGGACAAATGGTGGATTTGAGATCGTGCAGGTAATGTGACCACATTGTCTGGATCGGGTCGCGCACGGTGATGATAAACCGCATTTCGCGGTCCGGCAGCACCTTGCCGACAATGCGCGCCAGCGGGCGGAGAGACTGCAGATAAACCGGCGAGGCATCGATGAAGATGCGATCGGGCGCGCTGTCGGGAAACAGCTCCATATACCCTTTGGTGGAAACCTGTTTGCGCGCATCGGTCAGGTAGTTCAGCTCCTTGATGCGCGGCACATTGAACACGTCGGTATCGCGGGCGAGCTGATCGAACAGAAAGGTCGTACCGGCCTTGGCCATGCCCGGGATGATCAGGTGCTTTGTGCTCATGAGCGCTGTCTTTCCGTCGATACGATATGCGCGTGCCAGTTAAAGACGGCACAAAAGTAATTCAACGCGGTTTGTGGATCCGCGCCGGACATCTTATGTTGCGGCTCCCGCGAAATAGCACATATGGCATGCAGGGTGCAGGTATGTTTCGGCACTGGAAACAAAACCGCAACAGTATCGGATCGACTGACCGGCATAATTCGGCCTGCGATCCGAAATATTGTGGCGGGTTGCCGCCGCGTGACAAGATGTTGATTGTTGCAGATGGTGCGGAAAAAACTACAGATGACGCGTAAATCACCAGCGCCTATAGTCGTCCGTGAACTTGTAAATTAGCGTATTATCAGAGACATCAATTAAAACCACCGGGCCGGTTGCCGCGCTTGGGTAGAGAGAGACGAAATGAAAAAATCGGAAAATCTGGCAGGCCTGTCTGAATTGCGCGAGGCCCGCAGGGAAAACCGCAGCCTGCTGTGGACGGCTGGTTTTTTCAGCATCTTCGTCAACCTGCTGATGCTGACCGGTCCGCTGTTCATGCTGCAGACCTATGACCGTGTGCTGGGCGCGCGCAGTGAGGAAACACTGGTGGCGCTGTTCATACTGGTGGCGTTCCTGTTTTTGATCATGGGGATCATCGACTGGGCGCGGGGCCGGATCCTGACCCGCATCGGCGCACGGTTCCAGGCCAAGCTCGACCGCCGTGTCTTTGATGCGGTGCTCAAGAAGTCCTCGATCGACCGCGAGGGCGGCAAGGTCGACATGCACGGCACCAGCGGACAGCAGTTGAAGGATCTCGAAGCGGTGCAGCGGTTCTATGCCTCGCCCATCTTTGCGGCGCTGTTCGATTTGCCGTGGACACCTGTTTTCCTGATCGGCATCTCGATCTTCCACCCCTGGCTGGGTGCGCTCGCCGTGGCGGGGGGCAGCATCCTGATCATGCTGACGGTGTTCAACCAGTTGGCGACACGGACCGCGTCGGTCAAATCCGCGGCGGCCAGTTACCAGTCGGACCGCTATTCGGACCATCTCAAGGCAGACGCCGAAACGATCCGTAGCCTCGGTATGCAATCCAATGCCTTCAACAAATGGCAAAAGATGCGCGAACGCTCGCTCGACGAAGGGGTGCGGTCGCAGGATCTGGGCGGCAGCTTTTCCACCGCGACCAAGACATTCCGTCTGTTTTTGCAATCGACCATGCTGGCTCTGGGGGCCTATCTGGTGTTGCTGGGGCAGGTGACGCCGGGCGTGATGATCGCGGGCTCGATCCTGCTGGGCCGTGCGTTGGCTCCGGTTGAACAGGTGGTCAATCAATGGGCCATGGTGCAACGCGCGCGGCGCGGCTGGGACAATCTGGCCGAACTGCTGTCGGAGGTGGATGAGGACGCCGCCCAAATCGAACTGCCCCGTCCCGCGGCCCGTCTGAACGTACATCAGCTGACACTGGTGCCCCCCGGCGCACGGCAGGCCACGCTGCGGCTGGTCAGCTTCTCGGTGCAACCCGGAGAGGCGGTCGGTGTGATCGGGTCTTCGGGGTCGGGCAAGTCCACGCTGGCCCGTGGCATCACCGGCGTCTGGCGTCCCGCGGGGGGTAAAATCCGGCTCGACGGGGCCTCGCTGGACCAGTATCACGCCGAACGCCTTGCCCGCTACATCGGCTATCTGCCGCAAAAGGTATCGCTTTTCGATGGCACCATCGCCGAGAATATTGCCCGTCTGGCGCAGGTATCGGACAGTGAAAAGGTCGTGTCCGCAGCAAAGCAGGCGGACGCCCACGCGATGATTCTCAAACTGCCCTATGGCTATGACACACCGGTCCAAAGCATCGGCACCCAGTTGTCGGGTGGTCAGATCCAGCGGATCGGCCTTGCGCGTGCGCTGTACGACGATCCGGTCCTGTTGGTCCTCGATGAGCCCAACTCGAACCTCGATAACGAAGGATCGATCGCGCTCAACTCCGCCATCAAGCACGTCAAGGCGCGACAGGGGGCCGTGTTGATCATGGCGCACCGCCCTGCCGCGATCCAGGAGTGCGAGAAACTGCTCGTTCTCGAAGACGGGGCCCGCAAGGCATGGGGCACGCGCGAACAGGTTCTGGCCGAAACCGTCGCAAATTATAAAGAAGTCAAGAAAGCCGCGAATAAATCGGCAGGTGTGGTATGACAAAGCTCAAGAAAACTCCCCGTAAATTCCGCGCGATGGCGCCCCTGTTCGTGGGCTTCACGACGATCTTTGTTCTGGTGGGCGCTCTGGGTGCATGGGCCATGCGCACCGAAATCGCCGGGGCCGTCGTGGCGTCCGGCCGGATCATCGTTGAGAAAAACCGCCAGGCGGTGCAGCACCCCGACGGGGGCGTGATCCAGGACATCATGATCCAGGAAGGTGACGTGGTCGAGGAAGGGCAGGTGCTGATCAGCATCGATCCGTCCTTGCAGGAATCCGAGCTTTCGATCGTCGAAGGCCAACTGGTCGAGATCCGCGCCCGGCGGGGACGGCTCGAAGCCGAGCAGAACGATGCGACCGAGATCGTCTTTGACGCCGAACTGCTGGAAAAGGCCGCCACGACCCCCGAGGTCGCTCGTGTTGTCGAAAGCCAGCGCCAGCTTTTCGAGGCCCGCAAGGAAACTTTGGAAAAAGCGGTCAACCAGCTGCAGAACCAGCGTGTCCAGCTCGAAAACCAGGTCACCGGCATTGACGCACAGATGACCGCACTGGAGCGGCAGGAAGAGCTGGTCAAGGTAGAGACAGGCAATCAGGAATCCCTGCTGCAGCAGGGGTTGGCCCAGGCTTCCCGTGTGTTGAACCTCCAGCGCGAGGGCGCACGCCTGTCCGGGCAGGTCGGAGAGCTGACCGCGCGGCGCGCGCAGGCGCTCGAGCGTATCGCCGAGCTGAGCATCGAGGAGTTGCAGCTATATGCGCAGCGCCGCGAGCAGGCCATCACCCGTCTGAGCGATCTGCAAATCAACGACCGCGGCCTGTCCGAACAACGCCGTTCGCTGATCCAGCAACTCGAGCGGATGGAAATCCGGGCTCCGGTTGCGGGCATCGTCTATGACATGCGCGTCTTCGGGCGCCGTTCGGTGATCCGGCCGGCCGAACCGGTGCTGTATCTGGTGCCCCAGAACCGGCCTCTGGTCATCGAGGCGCGGGTCAATCCGGTCAATATCGACGAAGTATACATGGGCCAGGAAGTGCTGCTGCAGTTTTCATCTTTCGACATGCGCGACACACCCGATCTGTATGGCGCTGTCACGCAATTGTCTGCGGATGCCTTCACCGACGAGCAATCGGGCGCACCCTTTTACCGGGTGGAAATCAACATGCCCGAAGAGGAAGCCGCAAAGCTGGCAGGAGATCAGGTGCTGGTCCCCGGTATGCCTGTAGATGCCTTCATCCGCACCGAAGACAGGACCCCCGCGGCCTATCTTCTGTCCCCCATCACCCGCTACTTCGACAAGGCTTTCCGGGATGGGTGACATGTCACAAATGAGCGACTTCTTGCAGATACCGCAACGTCGCTAAAAAAACATTTGTGTTAATACAACTTTAACGATTAGACGTGAAACATAGAGAAGTATCGGGCAGATACGGTCATATTTAGGCCCCAATTCTGTTCGATGCTCAAGACACGGGTTTTTCTGGCATCGTTTCAGAAAGCTTCGATCGTGGGTCATCCCCCGGCCCGCAGCGAAGCTTCACCCGCCGTTTGGTTGCTGTAGGCCACTCGATTTCCGTTTTGTCAACGGAAGCGAAACAGTTTGTTTGCAGTTAATAAAAACCAAGATCACCCCCATATGGGGGTATTTTCGTGTTCACATTGCTGTCTCTAATAAGTGATCGGATAGGCGGATTATTGCCGTTTTCCGGAGCTGCGTGCCATTCGGCATTCGCGGCACATTTTTAGCAACCTTTTTCGGGGGAAACGAAATGGCTGATAGAGTAGACGAACAGGTCGCATGGGATTCCATCCTTGGCGCACCATGGGGTGGCGGTACCGGTGGTACTGACAACGGAGATCTGGAAGATGAAGGCAACGTTGACAAAGGCAATGCCTTTGGTGGCGACGACCATCTGAAAGGCAACAACAACGACAACGTCCTGCTGGGCGGCAACGGCAAGGATCTCTTGCGCGGTGACGACGGTTCGGACAGCCTGTACGGCGGCGCCGGTGACGACATCCTTCTGGGTGGCGGCAACTCATTCGACGATAGCGAAGACCCAGACGGGGAAGACTATCTCGAAGGCGGCAATGGCGATGACGTTCTGGTAGGCCAGGGCGGCAACGACGCCATGTTCGGTGACGACGGTGAAGATCTGATGATCGGCAACCGCGGCAACGACTACATGGAAGGCAACGACGGCAACGACGCCATGTTCGGCGGTCATAACAACGACTCCATGTTTGGTGGCGCCGGTGACGACTGCATGGCAGGTCAAGGTGGCAGCGATGTCATGTTCGGCGGAAACGGCGAAGACCTGATGTCCGGCGGTGCCGGCAGCGACAGCATGTATGGCGGCAACGACGACGACCAGATGTCGGGCAACGAAGGCCGTGACTACATGAACGGTGGCGCTGGCAATGACCGTATGTTCGGTCAAGAAGGCGGCGACGTGATGAACGGCTTCACCGGTGACGACTCCATGTCGGGCGGTGCTGGCGATGACGTCCTGCGCGGCGAAATCGGCGATGACGTCATTCACGGCGGCAAAGGCTACGACAACATCTACGGTGGTGCTGACAACGATGCCATCCGTGGCGACGCTGGCGATGACCGGATCGAAGGCAACGACAACGCTGACTGCATCAGCGGTGGCGGTGGTCACGATCTGATCTGGGGTGACAACTCCGACGGCGACGTGGCTCAAGGCGAAGCTTCCGACACCATCAGCGGTGGCGCAGGTCGTGACACCATCTACGGTGGCGAAGATGACGATGACATCATGGGTGGGGTCGCAAACGACTCGATCGAAGGTGGCACCGGTAACGACACCATCGAAGGCAACGACGACGACGACGTTCTCAAAGGCAACTCCGGCGATGACCACATCGACGGCGGCCGCGGCGACGACAAAATCAACGGCGGCAGCGGTGAGGACATCATCGAAGGTGGCACCGGCGAAGATACCATCAACGGTAACGGTGGTGACGACTGCATCGATGCAGGCGGCAGCAACGACACTGTCAACGGTGGTACCGACGATGACCGTATCTACGGCAACAACGGTGCCGACCAACTGAACGGTGGCCTGGACGATGATCTGGTTGTTGGTGGTCGCGGCGACGACGTCATCTACGGTGACAGCGGCGTTGAAGGCGGCGGTTCCGACACACTGATCGGTGACGGCTGGGATGCTGATGGCACCGTGCCAAGCGCGATGAACGGCGACGACGAGCTGTTCGGCGGCAAAGACGGTGACTGCCTGCTCGACGACGGCGGTGACGACACCATGACCGGTGGCGCTGATGGCGACGAGTTCGTGTTCGGCTTCGATGTACGCATCGTATCTGACGACGATGACGACGATCACAACAGCAGCGACGACGAAGTGGTTTACGTTGGCCCATCGGGCGACAACGTCATCACTGACTTCGACGATGACCAGTTTGACCTGATCGTCATGCACTCGAGCATCGATGCAGCTGACCTGTCCGCGACGCTTGTCAACGACGACGAAGACGTCAAGATCTCCCACGCGGATGGCTGGACCATCACACTGGAAGGTCTGGTTGAAGAAATGGAAGGGATTGACCCCGACGATA
>NZ_CP081123.1 GCF_025141935.1 Sulfitobacter sp. S190
GGTCATCCTGCTTGCGCCTACTACCCGCAGCATATCGGCAAGGTGGAACTGGCGGGGGGCCGCGTCGTTATCGCGCCGCTCGATGCGGAAAACGGTTTCGCGCTGAATGCGGATCTCATTGCACCGCATATCACTTCGCGCACCAAGGCGATTGCGATTGTTAATCCCTGCAACCCGACGGGTCGTGTCTATTCCCGTGCCGAGCTTGAAGGCTTGGCGCAGCTGGCCGTGGCACACGATCTGATGGTGTTTTCAGACGAGGTGTACGAAGAAATCACCTATGACGGCGCGCGCCATATTTCCATCGCGGCCCTGCCCGGCATGCGCACGCGGACAATCACGATGAGCGCCTTTACCAAAGCCTACGCGATGGACGGCTGGCGGCTTGGCTATCTGGCGGCCGATGCGGGCCTCATGGGTCCGTTGATGAAAATGACCACCAGCGAAGTCACCCATGTGAACACATTCATTCAGGCCGGAGCCTTGGCGGCGGTAACGGGTCCTTCAGGTGTTCTGGCCGAGATGGTGGACCGCGACCGGGCCCGCCGCGATCTGGTCGTGACCCGCCTGAACCAGATGCCCGGGGTCACCTGCGCTCCTGTCGAAGGCACGATTTATGCGTTTCCCGACATCCGCGCCACGGGCCTGTCGGCGCAAAACTGCGCGGACAGATTGCTGAATGAAACGGGTGTGGTGGTCGAAGCGGGCAGTTTCTACGGCACAGCTGGCGAGGGGCATTTGCGGGTCTGTTTCGGCTGTGCGGAGCTTGACGTGCTCACAGACGCGATGGACAGGATGCAGCGGTTCTTCAACAGTCTCTAAACCAGCGTATCCAACGCATCACAAAGCCGGGTTACATGCTGCATCCGAGTGACAGCGCCCGGCGACAGCCGCAGGATCGGGCCGCGGGCATCCGCGAAAATATTCGCGTCGCGCAAGCTGTCTACGACCTGCGCAGGATCGACAGAGGACGGCAGATGCAACATGACCGACCCACCCCGCCGGTTGCGCGATGCGGGGGATGCCAAAGTCACACCGCGCGCGTTAGCCCATTCGATGATCGTGTCGGTCAATGCACGGTTGTGGGCTTGTAACCCCGACTGCGCCGCGTGCCATCTGAGCGCGGGCACGGATCCCACACAGGCCATGACCGAGGGCGTCCCGTGGTCGAAACGTCGCGCATCCGGCGCGTAGTCAAACGCCTCCAGGTCCCACGAAAACGGATTATCCTGACTGAACCAGCCCCGCAATTCCGGGGCAGACGCAGCAATAAGTTCGGGGCGCATCTGAATGATACCCGCGCCGGGCGTGCCACACAGCCATTTCAGCGTCGTCGAGATGGCGAAATCAACGGGCGTATCCACCACGGAAAACGGGACGATGCCGATGCCCTGTGTTAGATCAATACCGACGAGCGATCCCATCTCGCGACCGTGGGCGAGCAGGCGGTCAAGATCCGGCCTGTGCGATGCTGTGGAGGTCACGAACGTCAGGATGGCGAGCGCGACATCCGGCCCCCACGCCGCGATCATGTCGTCATCTTCGACCCAGTAGCCCCCTTCGCGAAGCGGCACGGTCCTGAGTGTAAATCCGATACGGTCGGCAAGCCCGTTCAGCAGAAAATGCAGCGACGGAAAACAATCGGCAGCAATCAGAACGGTCCTGCCGGACAAGCGGTCGGCCATCCCGCCAATAACGGAATAAAGCGCCGCAGTTACGTTGTCTGCAGAGGTCAGCGTCCCCGCGGGGGCGTCGATTAGATCACACCACAGGTCGATGAACGTCTGCCGCGCGCCGAGCATTTTCGGCCACTGCGCGTCATCGCATGCGCCCCAGACAGTTGCGAAGTCACCCAAAGCCCGCGCCATTTCGCGGTCTTTGCCGGGATAGAGCCCGATGGAGTGATACAGGAAATAAGCGGGGTCTGACATATCCATCTCTTTCTAACCGGGAAAACCAGTGCCCGCCAGATCGGCAGGCGCAAGCCTCCCTGCCCCGCTACAGTGTCTCGCGCAGCACTGAAACCGGTGCGAGCGTTCGTCCTGCCACAGTGTGCGATTGCGTGTCGAAGTTAAACCAGAACCGTTCTGTTCCTGTGTCGCGGCACCGTACACCATCGGGCAGATCCATGACCGAAAGACCTGCCGACGTGGCCAACTCTCCCAATATCCGCCGCGCGGCATCCTGATCGGGCCAGCCCGCCAAATAGTGGAAACGGCCCTTTTGTACCAATGCGGGCGCGCCGTCTTGTGTCGCCTCGACGACGGTTTCGCCCGTCTCGATATGCTCCAGATACCGGATGAAATGGCCCCCCTCCGGCAGGGCAACGGGGCTGTCGGGGCGGATCGATTGCACATAGGTCACGGTCGCGTCGAAATCCGGCCAGGCGGGTGGCATCGGAACGGGGGTGCACATGTCGGCATCCCGTGCGCCGGTACGAGGGCCGACGAGAACCGTCGCATCGGCCCGCGCGAAGGCCTGCTTCAGATCATCTTCCATGTGCATCACACCGGGGGCGAGGATCATGGTGTAGCCCGAAAAGTCGCGCGTGCTGGCCGGTACGATATCCACCGACAATCCCATTGCGCGCAGCGCGCGGTAGGTGTCGAAGACGAGCCCGAAATAACTCAGCCCGTCACCGTGCGGCTGCACCGCCCAGTAATAATCAGCGGCATAGTCAAACATCAACGCCACCGGAGCCTGCACCGGCTGCACGTCCGGCGCTTTGCCAAGCTCTTGTGCGACCTGCTGCGCCTCCGCCATGCCGGGCGCGTCGGCGCTATCGGGGCGCAGAAGACCCGCGTGCATCTGTTCCTGCGCAAAAGGCGCTTGCCGCCAGCGGAAATAGCACACCGCTTCGGCGCCGTGTGCAAACGCTTCCCACGACCACAAGCGCACCATACCGGGCAGCGGCGCGGGGTTGTACGGGGCCCAGTTCACGGGGCCGGGCTGCTGCTCCATCACCCACCAGCGGCCTTTGCCGACCGCGCGGTAAAGGTCGTGGTGAAACGCACCGAAATCCGGGTCGCCCTGCCGGGCAAACCGCTTCTTATGGGCATCGTCAAATCCCGAGCGGTCTTCGAGAAAGCCGAGCGGATAGCTGTCCCAACTGGCGAAATCGAGATCATTGCCGACATCGAAATGATCGAAATCCGTGATCCGCCCCATGTAGTTGTGGGTGATCGGCGCATCGGAATGGCGCCGGATGATGTCGACCTGCACCCGATTGAACGCAACCACCTGGTCCGATGTGAAGCGGCGAAAAGCGAGCGAATGGGCCGGGTTAGGCTCTGTCACGGTCAGGTTGGGCAATCCGATCTGGTCAAAGTCATCGTAGTCCATCGACCAGAATACGTTGCCCCACGCATCGTTCAGCGCGTTGATATCCCCGCCATTGCCCGCACCGGGATAGCGGGTGCGCAGCCAGCTTTGGAACGCGGTGCCCGCAGCGTCGGAGTAGGAAAGGGTTGTATCGTGGCAGCCGTATTCATTGTCGGTCTGCCACGCCGCGATATGCGGGTTATCGCCATACCGCTCGGCCAGCTTCGAGACGATCCTTGCGCATTCCGCCTTGTACCCTTCATGGCTGAAACAGTAGTGCCGGCGTGATCCGAAACGCCGCGGGCGGCCAAGCTCGTCAAGCGCGATCATGTCGGGATGTTTGTCCATAATCCAGCGCGGCGGCGTTGCCGTGGGCGTGCCCAGCACCACCTTCAACCCTGCCGATCCCAGCACCGCGATTGCATCGTCGAGCCAGCCTAAGTGATAGTCCCCCTCCGCAGGTTCGAGCCGCGTCCACGCGAATTCCCCGATCCGCACCCATGTCAGGCCCGCCTCGGCCATGCGCCGCGCATCGTCTTCCCAGATGGCGCGGTCCCAGTGTTCGGGATAATAGCAGGTGCCCAGAGTTCGCTTGAGGTTCATAGAATTACCCGGTGTTCGCGCTGTCCCGTCACATTGACCGCGCAGTGATATGTTTTCCCGTCTCCTGCACCATCCAGCCCATCGGCAGCGGTGGTGACGAAAAGGGTTTTGAGATCAGGACCGCCAAAAGCGGGGCAACTGGCCTGCTGGCCGCCCACGCTAACAGCGCCCAGAAAAGCACCGTCCGCATCGTATCGCGCCACGCGCCCTGCCCCCCATTGGGCAATCCACAAACAACCGTCTGCGTCGACAACAGCGCCGTCGGGGTTCAGATCCTCGCCCCGCAGATCAAGATGCAAGACCGGGTCCGAAGCAGGCCAGCCCTCATCGTCAAGCGCCACGCGCATCACGTGGCGCGTGGCCGTATCGGTGAAGTAAGCGGTGGTCCCGTCCGGCGCGAAGGAAATGGCATTGCTGATCGTGATCCTGTCGAACAACCGCTCGACAGTGCCTTTGTAGTACCGGTATATGCTACCCGCCTTGCGCTCGGCGTTGATGCCCATCGTCCCGATCCAGAAGCCGCCCGCGGGATCGGCCCGCCCGTCATTGGACCGCGTGACCAAATTGTCCGCTTCGAGCGGGGCGACGAACGTGTCTTCGCCTGTCTCGAGATTGAAGGTAAAGAGCTGCGTCTGCGAGGCAACCAGCAGCGTGTCGGTGTCGACCCACCCCGCGGCCGATACGTATTCGTCAAATTGATGGACCCGCCCTTCGCCGTAAAGGCGGCGGTTCAGGATATCGAACCAGAACAGAGCGCCCCGTTCAGGATGCCAAAGCGGCCCCTCGCCCAAAAGGCACCGCGTCTCGTCGAAAACAGTGGCGGTCATGGGCGCAGCGCGTCAAAGGCGGCCACGATGCTGCCGGCGCGGGTCGCTACCTCTTCAAGGCTGAAACCCGCTTGGTAAAGACCGCTTCCGATCCCGAAACCCGTGGCCCCCGCCGCCAGCCAGTCGCCAAAGTTCTCGGGCGCGGCACCTCCAACGGCGTAGGTTTCCGTTTCGGGTGGCAACACGGCCTTGAGCGCCTTTAGTCCAGCCGGACCGATGAGATTGCCCGGAAAGAACTTCAGCCCGTCCGCCCCGTGCCGCAGCGCGGTGAAGCTTTCCGTCGGCGTCATGACGCCCGGAAAACTTTGCAGACCGGACTCTTTGGTCGCGTCGATCACCGCGGGATTGCAATCCGGCGACACGATCAATTGTCCGCCCACACCGGCCACATCGGCCACAGCCTGCGCGGTCAGCACGGTCCCTGCCCCGACAACCGCGCGCCCTTTCAACAGATCGGCAAGCAAACCGATGGACGTGAGCGGATCGGGCGAATTCAGTGGACACTTCGATGCGGTCGATACCGGCTTCGATTAGCTGCTCACCGATGGCTTCGACCTCGGGCGGTGTGATGCCGCGCAAAATGGCAATCAGGGGGACGGCTCATGGTTCAGGCTCCTTCGGACAGGGAATGAAGGCCGCGCGCCAAACCGCGGCAAACGTCATCTCTTCGGCGTCGGTTGTCTGTGCTGTGACGCCCTGCGCCGCGAGCGCCTCGCTGTAGCGCTGCGAGAGCGTGCCGTTGCCCACGAGCGCCACGTTCTGTCCAGCCAGTAGGGCCGCGCCGCGGCCAGCTCCATCCCGACCAACATACCAGACAGCCGCGCACGCGCCACCGCAGGATCGAGCGTGGAAACGAGCCCCTGCGCACGCAGAGAGAACAGATCTGGCCACCACACGTTCGGGCCGTGACATCGCATCGCCCACGGCATCCGTGAATGCGGCGTCATCCCATCCGTCCGTCAGGAATGGAGTGCTTGAGAACCGATTTGGCGCGATAAAAGCGCGTAGAGCTCACCCGTCATGAATGTGCGGAAACTGACAACTTCAACCGGCGGAGATATGGGCCCATTTCGAATGGGTTCCGGGCAGACACAGAACACCGTCAAATCGGGAAAGGCGGCGAGAAAAACCGGCAATCTGGGTTTCTTCGCCACGCATCACATCTGCGGGGCTTGCCTGTGACATGCCAGGCAGAATGGACACCGACAGCCGCGGATCCGTCACACACCGGCGACACGGACTGCGCCGCCTGTGGTGGCGAGGACGGAAACCGTTTGGTAAGCCGCTTCGATCCAGCCCTGCCGTGCGCCAACCATGCCGCAGCAGATGACGGGTGTTACCGAGCCGTCTTGCAGGTGGTCCCCAACCAGACGCAGCAGCGCGGGCTCGAACCCATCGCGGGCCAATGTGCCCATGCCATCGGCGGATGAAAGGGGCGGCCTGAACCGCGTCACCCTGCATCACCCAGGCGCGCAGGTTGCTGGTGCCCCAATCGACTGCAATCCATCTCATCGCGCTATCCGGTGGTCACGACGCCGCCGTCGACGACCATTAACTGGCCGGTCATCATGCGGCTTGCGTCAGATGCCAGAAACAGGGTGGCACCCACGATATCTTCTGGCTCAATCGGGCGCTTGAGGCATTGCCGATCCAGCATCCCGTCAAGCGCTTCGGGTGTGACCCACATTTCCTTTTGCTTGTCCGTCATCACCCATCCCGGCGCCAAGGCGTTGACGCGAATGTTGTCGCGGCCAAATTCTCGGGCCAGACTGCGGGTCATTGCGGTGATCCCGCCGTTGGCCGTGGTGTAGGCCGGATAGCCTTCGTTCCCCATCATGTAGCTGATCGAGGAAAAGTTCACGATCACGCCGCCGCCCGCTTTTTGCATGCTCTCGATGGCGGCTTGGCACCCGAAGAAATACGCCTTCAGATTGATCGCCTGCGACCAGTCCCAGAATTCTTCGTCAACCGAAAGCGTTTCGTGGCGCTGATCGTTCGCGGCATTGTTTACGGCGATCTGTATCGGCCCCAACGTGTCGGCGATTTCAACTATTGCGGCTTTGAGCGCGGCGGTGTCGGTGATGTCGCACTCCACGAAATGGGGCCGGGTGCCGTGCTTGGCCTCCATCTCATCGCAAAAGGCGGTTGCATCGCTGCGTCCGACAAAGCCGACCCGCGCACCTTGCGCCAGAAAGCCATCCGTCAGCGCCGCGCCGATGCCCGACCCTCCGCCGGTGATAAAGACGGTCTTGTCTTTCAAGTCATGGAATGTCGCGTGCATCAGTGGCTCTCCCGTGTGACGGGGCGGGTGTCTTTGCCCACCAGAAAATCAAGATCCGCGCCCCGGTCCGCCTGCAACACGTGATCCACGTACATTTTTGCGTACCCGCGGGTGTATGCGGTGCGTCGGGTTCCCATGCGTCCCGGCGGGCCTGCAGCTCCGCCTCATCAACCAGCAGATCGAGCACACCGTTCTGTGCCGATATCCGGATACGGTCACCCGTTTTGACGAGGGCCAGCGGCCCCCCGTCCTGCGCCTCGGGCGAAACATGCAGGATCACCGTGCCATAGGCGGTGCCGGACATGCGCGCATCCGAGACACGCACCATATCGCGGACGCCTTCTTTGACCAGTTTTGCCGGGAATGGGCATGTTGCCGACTTCGGGCATGCCGGGATACCCCTTGGGCCCACAGCCCTTGAGCACCAGGATCGTATCGGCAGTGACCGGCAGATCATCCCGATCGATGTTTGCCTTCAGATCTTCGATACTGTCGAACACATAGGCGTCCGCTTCATGCTCCAACAGGTGTTCGGTCGCTGCGGAGGGTTTCACGATCGCGCCGCGCGGCGCCAGATTGCCCTTGAGCACGCGCAGTCCGGCGGCGGGTTTCAGGGGCGCATCCATCGCGTATATCACATCGCGATTGTAGCATTCCGCTCCATCGGCGTAGGCGGTGATCGAACCGCCCAGCACGGTCGGCGTGTCGCGCAGGCGCGCGCCCAGCTCTCGCAGGATCACCGGCATCCCGCCCGCATAGCAGAAATCCTCCATCAGGTATTTGCCCGATGGCATGCAGTTGACCAGCAAGGGAATGTCCGATCCGAGTTCGAAGTCATCGAGGGTCAAATCGACACCGACGCGCCCCGCGATCGCCAGCAGGTGCACGACCGCGTTGGTCGACCCGCCCACGGCGGCATTCGCCATAATTGCGTTTTCAAAGGCCGCGCGCGTCAGGATGTCGGAGGGTTTGATATCTTCGTCCACCATCTCGACGATGCGTTTGCCCGTCAGATGGGCCAGCGCCATGCGGCGGCTGTCCACGGCAGGCAATGCGGCATTCGTGGGCAGGCTCATGCCCATCGCCTCGACCAAAGAAGCCATGGTCGAGGCGGTGCCCATCGTCATGCACACCCCCTTGGAGCGGCTCATCCCACTTTCGGCGTTCATGAAATCCTGCAAGGTCATCTCCCCTGCCCTGACGGCTTCGGAGAATTTCCAGACGTCCGTGCCCGACCCGATATCCTGACCCTGCCACTTGCCGTTCAGCATGGGGCCAGAAGATACCACGATTGACGGCAGATCGACCGACGCGGCCCCCATCAGCTGGCCCGGCGTTGTCTTGTCACAGCCCCCCAGCAGGACCACACCGTCAATCCCGTAGGCACGAATCGACTCCTCGACATCCATCGCCAGCAGGTTGCGGAACAGCATGGCGGTCGGTTTCATCTGTGTTTCGCCTAGGCTCATCACAGGGAATTCGACGGGGAAGCCACCCGCTTCCCAGACGCCCCGCTTCACGCCTTCGGCCAGATCGCGAAGGCCGCTGTTGCACGGGGTCAGTTCGGACCATGTGTTGCAGATGCCGATAATGGGCCGTCCGTCAAACGCGTGATCGGGAAAGCCCTGGTTCTTCATCCAGCTGCGGTGGATAAAGCCATCCTTGTCGGTCTTGCCGTACCAGGCGGCGCTGCGGCGGGGCTTCTTGCTCATAGCTTCGTTCCTTCGATCACCCACATGGTTTCGGGGAAAGACCACGGCAGGATCAATCCGTGGTTCATCAGATAACTGCCGCTGACCGTTTTCGCATCCGTTTTCAACAGCGTGTCCCCCCGTGACAGATGGTTGATATCGTCGCGATTGACCAGATCAATCCGGTACATCGCAGCCGGATCAAGCCGTGTCAGCCGCAGGGGGCGGGGCGCGATCTGCGAGGAGGTATCCGCCTTACCGGCAAAGACGACAAAACGGCTGTCGTCCTCGGCCAGCTGCTGTTCTGCAATGACCGCGTCGTCGGGGCTGTCGAGCCGCAGAATATCGGCGCGGCCCATCCATTTGCGATTTTCACGCCACCACGCGGTCACCCGCGACAGAACTGCCGTTTCATCCTCGGTCAGCTCACGGGGATCCATTTCGAACCCCATGTGCCGCTGTGCTGCGAACCCATGCGCGGAACCGGATGTTGATGGTGCGCCCCGATGTATGACACACGCGCGGGCCAACGTGGCTACCGGTAACCACGAGCGGCAGAAAGATCGCGGCGTTGTGCTGCATCCGTAGACGCTCGACCGCATCGTTGCTATCGGACAGCCAGACGCGGTGGGTGCGGCTGAGGATGCCAAAGTCGATGCGCCCCCCACCCGAAGCGCAGCTTTCGATTTCGACATTCGGAAAGGCCTCGCGCAGCCTGTCGATCAGCGCATAGCTGCCCATGGTCTGGGCGGCGTCGGGTTGCGGCAGGACACGGTTGTGATCCCACTTGATGTAATCGATGGCGTGGTTTTCCAGCACGTGGCTGATGCGGTCGAACAGATAGTCGCGCACCGCCTCGTTGCTCATGTCCAGCGCCTTTTGCTGACGCCCGAGGATTTGATCTTCGCCCCCCAGAGCCCAGTCGGGATGGGCGCGGTGCAGCTCGGAATCGGGGTTCACCATTTCGGGCTCGAACCAGATGCCGAACGTCATGTCCAACCCGTGCACATGCTCGATCAGCGGATCCAGCCCATCGGGGTATTTGCGCGGATCGACAACCCAGTCGGCGAGGCTGCTTTCGTCGTTATCGCGCATCCCGAACCAGCCGTCATCCAGCACGAAGCGTTCGGCACCGAGCAGCGCCGCGTGCGCTGCGAGGTCTTTCAGTTCGTCGATCTTGTGGTTGAAATAGACCGCTTCCCAAGAGTTGTAATGCACCGGACGCGGGCGTGAGGCGTCGGGCCACGTGATGATCCGGTCGCGCAGATGCCGCTGGAAAGACACGGCACACCCGTTGATACCATCGCTGGAAAACACCGAGTAAAGCGTTGATGACGCAAAGCGTGTGCGCGGTTTGCTCTCCATCCGGCTGGCATGTCCGAATTGCACCTGTCTGCGCCCGTCGGGCAGTTCTTCGGCGATCATGCGATGCCCGCCGGACCAGCCATAATGGAAACCGTACACCTGCCCTTGCGTGTTTGTGGCGCCCCTGCAGGGCACGAGCAGACCCGGGAAATGTTCGTGGCCCGTGCGCCCTGTGCGATTCTCGCGGTAGCGTATCCCTGCAGACCACGCCGTACGGTTCATCTGGAACTCACCGCACCAGCGGCCCGAGAAATCGATCATTTCGTCCGACATCTGCGGTGCGGGCATCACCGGCGCCGCCAGCCAATGCAGATGCAGCGACCGATCCGCTTCGAGCACGGAGCGCGACGCGATGATATGCGTCTGCGGGTCCAGTTCGAACGTCGCCGCATAGCGCAAACCGTTGCTGGTATCGACGTAATGCAGGCTGAGCCCGTTCGGCGTTTCTTCGGCGCGGGCAAAGCGGAATTTCGGCAGGATCGGCATGCCGTCCTCGCCGCGGATCACCATGCCCGGCTGACCGGGAAAAGTGCGCGTCGCCTCGGGCGAGATCGACAGTTCGGGGTTCACATCCAGCATGCCACCGGTCACGTCGATGTCGCCGCCCCGAACGATTGTGGCGCAGTCTTCGTCCTCCGGCAGGCGCGGCCCCCAATAGACCACTTCGGCCAAACGGTCACCCCGCGCGCCTAGAACCAGTGTCTGGCGCGTATCATCCAGCCGCCAGGTTTGTGTCATTTTACAGCACCCAGGGTCAGGCCCGCGATAAAGTGGCGCTGCATCGCAAAGAACATCAGCACCGGCGGTAGCGCCGCCACGATCGATCCCGCAGATACCAGATGCCACTGCGCGACCCATTGCCCGTTCAACGAATAAAGCCCGGCGGTGATCGGTTGTGTATCGGCCCCCTGCGTCAGCACCGTGGCCCAGAAATAGTCATTCCAGATGAAGGTAAAGATAAGCACCGACAACGCGGCAATCGCGGGTTTCATCAGCGGCAGCACCACGTGCCAGAAGATCTGGATTTCGGACACGCCTTCGACCCTTGCCGCCTCGATCAGCTCGCTTGGCAAAGCCTTGATAAAGTTGCGCATGAAGAGCGTGCAGAAACCGGTCTGAAACGCGATATGGAACAAGGCCAGACCCTGGACGGTGTTGTACATGCCCAGATCCAGCGTCAGATCGCGCACCGGCACCATCAGGATCTGGAACGGAATGAAGTTGCCCGCCACGAACATGAAAAACAAAAGCAGATTGCCTTTGAACTTATACACACCCAGCGCAAAGCCCGTCATGCACGACAGCGCGACCGCGCCGATCACCGTCGGGATTGTCACCTTGAACGAGTTGAGGATGTATTTGCCGATCGGCGTGTTCTGGAAGATCGCCGTGTAGTTTTCGACGAAGTTGAAGGACGACGGCCAGCCCCAGTAGTTGCCTGCCGTGATATCGCCTGCGGACCGGATCGAGGTGACGGCGACCGCGATCAGCGGCAGCAGCCAGAGGATCAGAACGATCGGCAGCGCCACGCGGTAGACCATTTGCGAGGTCGAGGATGTCTTTTCAATAGGTGTTGGAAACATCGATCAGGACCCCCGCTCGTCTCGGTACATTTTGAACAGGAACCCGGCGATATAAACCATCATGATGGCAAACAGCACGACCGCAATGGCGGCACCGTATCCCATGCGGAACCCGTATTCCGAAAACGCCTGTTCGTACATGTAGAACGCGAGCACGCGGCTGGTGCCATAGGGGCCGCCATCGGTCATGATCGAGATGAGGTCGAACGACCGCAGCGCCCCGATGACAGTCACCACCACGGCAATGAAGGTCGCGGGTTTCAGCTGTGGCAGCACAACATACCAAAGCATCTTGAGCCCCTTTGCATTGTCGAGCCGTGCCGCCTCGATCTGTTCGGGGTCAACGGCGTTCAGGCCGGTCAGATACAGGATCATGCAATAGGCCGTCTGGGGCCAGAGCCCCGCCGCGATGATGCCGTAGGTCACGTATCGTTCGTCCGCCAGCACCGCGATGGGATCGGCGCCAAACCAGCCGATGACAATATTGAACAGGCCAAAGCTGGGATCATAGAACCACGAGAACACGAGGCCGACAACGACCTGGCTGATCACGAAGGGAAAGAAGAAAAGCGACTTGTAGATGCGGATGCCCCGGACCGTCTGATTCAGAAACAGAGCGACGAACAGACCCGCCGGAAGCGCCAGCATATACAGCACAAGCCAGATGACGTTGTTCTTGAGCGAGACGTAGAAATCTTCGTCATCCATCAATTCGACATAGTTGGAGGTGCCGACGTATGTCGCCTCTCCCAGTCCGTCCCATTCGTAGAACGAGATGCTGATCGACTGGAAGATCGGCATGATGACATAGACGATGAACATGAAAATGCCCGGCGCCAGAAACAACCACGGCGCAAGCCGTTGCTGATTGCGGCGCCAGTAGGATTTCTTGACGGGTGGTTTGCGGTCGGGAAGGGCAGCTGTCGTCATGGCAGAACGCTCCGGGCTGACGGATGGCGGGGAATGGTGCGCCTGACACCGCACCGGGATGGTGCCGCGGCGGGTCTGGCGGGAAAAACGGGCACCCTCGGATAAGGGGATGCCCGATCGTCAGCGCTTACTTGTTGATGCGCTGGCGTACTTTTTCGAGACGCTCGAGGATCTGGTCCATGCGCTCTGGCTTGACCATGAATTCCTGGAAGCCTTCCATGCCGGCTTTGGCCATCTCGGCCGGTGCGTCACGGTCGAAGAACTGGGCGATGCCACCGTCGGTGTTGCTCAGCATTTCGTAGCCCGCTTGCAGGAACTTGTCGTCCCCCACGGAAGAACCGGAGTTGATCGGCAGCTGGCCCAGCGTTTCGTTGATCTGCGTCTGCACTTCTGCACGCGCCACATAAGCAAGGAACTTCTTGGCGTTCTCTTTGTTCTTGGCGTTTGCAGGAATGTGGATCGTGTCTGTCGGCGCTTCTTCGGCCATCGGCACATCGGGGTTGATCATCGGGAACTGGAAGAAGCCCAGCTGATCATCCGTCAGACCCGCTTCGCGCAGCGGTGCAACAGCAAAGTTGCCCATCACGTACATCGCGGCGTCGCCCTGCACCATCGGTGCCAGCGCTTCCTGCCAGGAGAAAGCGGCGTGGTTTTCGAGGAAGAATTCCTTGTCGACCAGCTCTTTCCAGTTCGCCATTGTCGCTTTGACGCGATCGTCGGTCCACTCGACTTCGCCCTTGGTCAGCGCCATGTGGAAATCGTAACCGTTTGTGCGCAGGTTCAGGTAATCGAAGACGCCGCCAGCCGTCCAAAGGTACTTGGTGCCGATGGTGATCGGCGTGATGCCTGCGGCCTTGAGCGTTTCACCGGCTGCGATGAACTCTTCCCAGTTGGTGGGCACTTCGATGCCCTGCTCTTCGAAGATGTCTTTGCGGTAGTAGATGCCCCACTGGTAATACGTGTACGGCACGCCCCAGATTTTGCCATCGATGGTCATCGACCCTTTGGCCGACGCGAGCTGATCGCTCAGACCGTTCTCTTCCCAGACGTCGTCGACAGGCTCGAACAGGCCCGCGTTCACGTAAGGCAGCATGCGGTTGCCGGCGTACCAGTTGGCAACATCGGGCGCATCCGCTGTCAGGAAGTTACGGATCGACGTCTTGTACCCTTCGTGATCGAAAAGGTTCCACGTGACGTCAATGTCAGGGTTCTCGGCCTTGAAGCCGTCAATCAGTTCCTGAAACGCCTGCTTTGGGGCAGGATCGGATGTATCTGTGTTGATGACCAACTCGCTCGCGAATGCGGCTGCGCCGATAATTGTGGATGCGGCCAATGCGGCCGCGAAGGTCTTGGTGCGTTTGAACATTAAAGTTCCTCCCGATGGTGTCGTGAGATCGGCTTTCCCTAACCGTTCATGGTTCCACATAATGAAACCTCATCTCAACTATTGAAAACACTGCGTCACCCGACTACGGTTGTCAACAGTTTCGTAGGGCACGCAGGTGCCCCATTGGAAAGGTTCAAGCGTGCCGGGAGGGCAGGAATGAACAAGCAGATCACCGGTTCTGGCACCGTTGGAAAGGCGCTGGATGTGCTTGATACAGTCGCGTCTTTCGGCCGTCCCGTGCGCTTTTCCGAACTGCTTGCCGATAGTCCCCATCCCAAGGCGACGTTGTACCGGCTTTTGCAATCGCTGACCCATGAACGACTGATAACGCATGACGCCGAATCGGGCAGCTACAGCCTCGGCCTGCGTCTGGTGCAGTTGGCCCATTCGGCCTGGCGACAAAGCTCGCTCGCCCCGATTGCCGCGCCCACCATCGAAGCATTGGCGAAGGAAACGGGCGAAACCGTGCACCTTGCACAGATCGACAATGGCCAGATCATCTTTGTCGACAAGTGCCGCACCAGCAACATTTTCGAAACGCTTGCCCAACCCGGGCGCGTGGCGCCGGCATTCTGTACCGGAGTGGGCAAGGCCATTCTCGCCTTTCTATCGGCTGACCGGCTCGACCGCGCGCTGACCCAGCAGGCGTTCTTGCAGTATACGCCGAACACGCACCCCTCGCCCGCGAGCCTCATGGTGGAATTGGCGCAAATCGCTCAGGACGGAATCGCGTTTGACCGTGAAGAACACGAACAGGGCATCATCTCGATCGCGGCCCCGATCCTTGACGGCAACGATCGCGTGATCGGCGCCGTTTCCATTGTAACCTCTACCACCCGCAAATCGCTGGATGATCTGTCGGTCTTCCGCCCTGCCCTGCTGGCCGCTACGGCGCGCATCGGGGCCGAGGCACACGACTGGCAATTTCCGGCGGTGTCATAATCACAGACAGGAGCCAACATGTCCGGCGTGACACTCGAAAATGCCATCAAGAAATATGGCGAAACCCAAGTCATCCACGGCATCGACCTGGAAATTGAACACGGCGAATTCTGCGTCTTCGTTGGTCCGTCAGGCTGCGGTAAGTCGACTTTGCTGCGCATGGTCGCGGGTCTCGAAGAAACCTCCGGCGGCACCATCCGGATTGGCGAGCGTGACGTTACCCACGCAGAACCGTCAGATCGCGGTGTGGCGATGGTTTTCCAGACATATGCACTTTATCCGCACATGACCGTCGAGGAGAACATGGGCTTCGGGCTGAAGATGAACGGTCACCCCAAGGCCGAGATCAAGGAAAAGGTATCGGAAGCGTCGCACATCCTGAAACTTGACGAATACCTCAAACGCAAGCCCAAAGCCCTGTCCGGGGGTCAGCGTCAGCGCGTGGCAATCGGGCGTGCCATTGTGCGCGGTCCGGATGTTTTTCTGTTTGACGAACCGCTGTCGAATCTTGACGCGGAATTGCGGGTCGACATGCGTGTGGAAATTGCGCGATTACACACGGAAATCGGCGCGACAATGATCTATGTGACGCACGATCAGGTCGAGGCGATGACCCTCGCCGACAAGATCGTCGTGCTGCGCGCGGGCAAGATCGAACAGGTCGGCAGTCCGATGACCCTCTACAATGATCCGGACAATAAATTCGTCGCCGGTTTCATCGGGTCACCCGCGATGAACTTCCTCGAAGGGACGGTAGAAGGCGGCAAGGTCCGCGTACCTGCGCTGGACAACAGGCTTGTCGCCCCGAACGTTACGCTGCCTGCGGACGGCACCGGCGTTGTGATTGGCCTGCGGCCTCAGGATATCGCGGTGAGTGCCGGTGACAGTACGCTGAAGCTGGATTTGCGCGAACAGCTGGGCGGTGTGTCGTACGATTATCTCAAGACGCCAACGGGCGAACGGATTGTCGTCGAGATGAAAGGCGATGCGGATTTGCCCGACGGCTCCAACCTCGCCCTTGCGTTCAGCGACGCTGCCGTAATGGTTTTCGACGCACAAAGCGAAGCACGTATCCGGTGAGGCACAGACTAGGATGCCCGCCGGACGATACGTTCCGGCGGGCCCCGAGAGCCGTGCAAGGACGTTCCCAACCACACCCACGGGACTAGCAATAGACTTTGACTAGATTAGTCATTGCATTTTAATCAATTTCCGCTCTAATAGTCGGCCTAAGGGGGGATACACCCCCATAGAGGCAGATAGACCATCATCGTGCGCGGCGATATGGCGATCAGGAAACCAGAGCGGAGGACACCAAAAGCAAACAGTTTTCCATAAAACAAAAGGCTCGAATGGTTGCAGCCATCCGAGCCCTGTCCGTCAATGTCAGCTTTGACACTGTCCGTTGCTTATTCATGACAGTACCAAAGCCACCGAATCGCCGCAAGCCCTGCTTGCTGGTGCATGGAGCTTTTATGTCCGAAATCCCACACTGCGACCCTGCGCAAGGCTTTGTCGCCTTTCCGGTCGCGATATTCGACCTCGACCTATCCCCCGCAGCCTTTCGCCTGCTGGCGGAGCTGTGCCGTATGGCGAACACAGACGGCCAATGCTGGCCGTCCCTCGCACAACTCGGCCGCCGCATGGGGCGGTCCCGCGCTGCTGTCTCCGGCTATATCACTGAGTTGCGCGCGACAGGCGTACTGTCGACCGAAGAGCAGCGGATGGCCAATGGGTACAACTATCGCCTTCGCTATACCGTGACGTTCTGGAAGGCCTTCCGTGCCGGTCTGCGCAAGCCGCCTGCTGCATCAAAACCTGAACGCACCGTTCAGCGGAATGAACGCCCGTTAGAAACTAAAAATCATAACCATAAAAAACAACAGAGTCTCGTTCTTCAAAAATCCTCTAAATTGATTGCGCGATGGAAAGCCTCGGTGGGCAACGCCCCCTACCCCGCCTTCGAACATCGGCCGTTAGAGACTGATATCATCGAAGCCGAGCGTTTGCTGTCGGAGATTACAGAGCATTCCACTCCTGTCATATCCGCGGATATAGAGACGGCGCTCAGCTGTTTTGTGGCAGATCACGGACTGACCGGCTGCATCAAATCTCAGGCGGCGGATCTCGGACAACACATCACGAGCGAAGAGGCTCTAGCTGCGCTTATGACAGCGTTGAACGAAGCTTGGCAGCCACATTGGTCGAAAGTACCGAATACATATCAGCTTAAGCGGTTGCTCAGCAGTTTAGGTCCGCTGCATGATCCACGCACGGAGCGTAAACTCTTGCGGTCTTATGTGCAGAGATGGAAATTGCATGCGAAAACCTTGCCCTCCCCAGCGTTCGCGTCCAAAGTCGCCGCGTAATAATATCCACGGATATACATAATGGCTTACGGACAGTTCGAGCAGTTTATCCGCAACATGGGTCGGGTGATGACCCAGGTAAACACCAAGCTGCAGCGGGATCTGACAATGCGCAGCCGGGTGTCGCGCAGGTTTTCGCAGACCGAAGTGGCAGAGTTTTTGTCGGTCGATGCCACATATCTCACGCGCATTTCGAAAGACGAAACGAACTACCCAGAAGGAGAGCGAAACGGGCGCGAACGCAGCTTTTCTCCGGCGGAAATTATCACGATACGCGGCATCCTCGCCAGTCGTCCCGGCGCCCGACGTGATCACCTGTACTGGCGGCAGCCCGGTGATCCGCTTAAAGTGGTGACCTTCGGAGCGCAGAAGGGCGGCACCGGCAAATCACTTACCGCCGCGCATTTTGCGCAGTACCTCTCGCTCTTCTATGGGCTTCGCGTCGGGGTGATAGATGCGGACCCCCAAGCAACGGCCAGTCTGTATTTTGCGGACGCTGATCTCCCGCTCTTCGCGCCAGACACCCCTACCCTCGCAGAGTTCATGGGGGTCGACGATCCGGGTGCCTCCGAACTGACAAAGAGAAGCGCGCAAGAGCTTGACGATATATGGCGGCCCACGCCTTGGCCCGGCGTGCGATTGATCCCCGGCGGGGCCAACATCCAGAACGGTGATATCAGCCTGTTCTTCCTGTCGCAGCGCGCCGGTGTCCCTGTCTACAGGGTGCTGCGCGATGCGATATCGACCTGGGACGCGCAGAACGGGCCAAAAACCATGATCGCCGATCTGCGCGATGCTAATGGTGCGTTTGATCCGGACCGTTTGCAAACCGCCCTCAACGAAACGCTTGATGTGATCGTGATAGACCAACAACCCTCGCTGACATTGATGCAGCTGAATGGGTTGATCGCAGCCGATAGCGTCGTCATCCCGCAAACAATGAAGGGTTTCGATCTGGCTACATTGGCGACCTATGTCGGGAACATTGGCGAATATCTGGAATTCATCATGGGGTTTGAGGCGGATCTGGAGATTGGCAATGGCGATCACATCGTTCTGCCGACCATTGTGCAGGAGCAAAACAATCAGGACACCGACCAGATTGTCGATCTGTACCGCCGCAGCCCTCGCGAAATCAGCCAAGTCTGGTACAATCGGTCCGACGCCATTGCCAATGCGTCGGAGGAATACAAGAGCATCTATGAATACCTGCCGCCACGCACGCGGCGGACCAGTGCAAAGGCATTTATGAGCAATGCGAACGCAGTGAACGACGGGTTGGTTTCCCGCGTCCTGCCGCATCTGCCGACCCGCGGTTTTGCGGATGCCTTCATCAAAGAGAGGTGGAGCTGATGGCCCGAAAACGCAAACTCGACGCTGGCCCGATCGACGGCGTACAGGCCCCCGAAACCAAGAGCATGCCGGGCATGGGCGGTATGTGGGGCGGGACCGCGCTGAACATGTTGCGGCAACGGCTCGACGATACCCGCAGCACGCTGACGGATGGCATCATGAACGGGACGGTGGCAGTCAGGCTGGACCCGGATCAGGTTCTCGACCCTATGGGAAGTGACCGACAAAGCGGGTGGCAGGACGACCCCGAATTCCTGTCGCTGGTCGATAACATCAAACGGCGCGGGCAGACACAGGCGATCCGCGTGCGGCCGGCAGACGCAAATTGGCTGCCGGATGGCGAGACGCCGACCGAAGTCAGCGGACAGTTTATCATACAGTCGGGTCGCCGCCGTCTGGCCGCGTGTGCACAGCTTGACCGGCCCGTGATTGCTGTGCTGTCGACTGTGGAGGGCGACGCAGCTCTTGCCGATCTGGAAGAGCGCTTCCACGAAAACACCATGCGAAAGAACCTCAACGGGTTCGAGGAATTGTTGTCGATCGGTCTCATCGCTGAATCGCTGGGGTTCTTGTCGCAGCAGGAAATTGCGACACGGCTGAGCGTGAGCCAGAATGACGTTTCATTGGGACGCGCCTGCGTTGAATTGCACGATCGCATTGTTGCCGATATCGACATCGCGAATACGCCCAAACGTGCCTATCGCGAGATTATTCCCCAGCTGAGGGGCAAGGCCGCACCGCCGAAGCTGACGAAGTCCGGCAAGGTCAAACCGGCCGTGTCCGAGGCCCAGCAGGGGCAGGTCAAGGTTGCGGTCAAGCGGGCGAGCAACGGTAACTTGCAACTCAAGCTCAGCGCCGACCACGATGTTGATCCTGATTGGCTGGCGCGGGCGGTGGCACGCATGGTCAATGCCCAAAAAGACAATGTCTGAACAGAACACCGGAAGGAAACCCTGATGCAAAAACCGACACTGCGCCAACATCTGACCGAGGCGGATGTGGATCGTGATCTGGCGGGTCTGATTGACGACATCGCAAGCGCCTGCCGGTTTATCGCCGACCACGTGCGCCATGGCGCATTTCAGGGAAACCTTGGCGCCGCAGGCAGCACCAATGTTCAGGGCGAGACGCAAAAGCAACTCGACGTGATATCGGACGAAGAGTTCGCAGCAAGGTGCCGGAGCAATCCGCGGATCGCGGCCCTCGTCTCGGAAGAGGTGGATGACGTCAATTGGCTCAAGACGGACCCGCAGGCGGGCGATTTCATCGTCTACTATGACCCTTTGGACGGGTCGTCGAACGTCGATGTGAACCTGTCTGTCGGCACGATCTTTTCGGTGGTTCGGCTGCCGCAAGATATTGAAAAGGCGGACGAAAATGCCGTTCTGATCAAGGGGGACCAGCAGGTTTGTGCCGGGTATGCCGTTTATGGCCCATCAACGGGGTTTGTTCTGACGACGGGGCAGGGGGTCCATGGATTTACGCATCATCCGGGCAGCGGAGAGTTCTTGCTGACGCAGCCCGACATGACGGTCCCCGCCGAAACATCCGAATACGCGATCAACAGCTCGCGCGCCGAGAAGTGGGAGACGCCGGTCGCCCGCTATATTTCCGATAACGTGGCGGGGAAATCCGGTCCTCGGGGCCGGTCGTTCAACATGCGCTGGACCGCTTCGATGGTTGCCGACGTTCACCGCATTTTGACCCGCGGCGGTGTCTTTCTCTATCCGATGGACAGCGGCAATGCGGCGTCCGGTGGGAAGTTGCGGCTTATGTACGAAGCCAATCCCATGGCGTTGATCATCGAAGCGGCTGGCGGTGCCGCATCAACCGGACGGGGCCGCATTCTGGAGGTCGATCCGACGGGCCATCACCAGCGCGTGCCCGTCATACTGGGATCAAAAGACGAAGTGGCGGTCATCGAAAGATACCACGCGGAGGGTTAGGGCGTCTCTTCCTGGCTGTCGAGGATCTGCGCGATAACGGCGTGTCCTTGCAGAATATCCTGATGGATCGCTTCACCCACGGCCTCGACGTCACCATCCCGCAATGCGGCGAGCGCGACCTGATGCATATCCGGCATAGGCTGTGCATCGTTGCGGTCACAGACATCACGCAGGGCCGGTCCCACGCGAAGCCAATGCGCGGCCGCGGTCGCCATTAGAATTTCAGCTTCGGAACTGGCGTAAAGGGTCCAGTGAAACGCGTGGTTGTGGCGTAGGTAAGCGTTGATATCGCCGTCTTGTATTGCCTGTGTCACCTTGGCGTCAATGGTCTCTAACGCGGCGATTTCTGCGGGTTCCATGCCAACCGCACCAAGGCGCGCGAGTTGAGGTTCGATACCGGTGCGGGCGTATGTCAGCTCTTGCAACTGATGCATGGTAAGCCGCGGGACCGAAACGCGCCGGTTATCTGTGGCCAGCAGCGCGCCTTCGGCGATCAGGCGGCGGATCGCTTCGCGCACCGGTGTGATCCCCGCGTCCAGTCGATCAACGATCCCCTGGATCGTGACTGCCGCCCCCGGGGCCAGTTCGCCGAACAACACCAGATCACGCGCCTGCCGATAGACAACTTCGTGGGTGGGCAGGCTGGCGGCGGCTGTGGTCATGGGAATATCCTGAAGGGTGCGATTTGATCAAAATATCAGACAGGCAGGGCGGCGTAAATCAGTCACCGTGCCACGGTTGATGGGGATCGGGCAGGGGGATCGCATCTAACAAGGCGCGAGTATAGGCGGCTTGGGGTCTCTCGAATAAGTCAGGCGTTTTTCCCTGTTCTACGATGTGTCCGTTGTGCAGAACGATGATGTCACTGCACAGACGCCGCACGACAGAGAGGTCATGGCTGATGAACGCGAGGGTGAGGCCAAGATCGCGCACCAGATCACCCAGCAGGTTCAGAACCTGCGCCTGACTGGATACGTCGAGGCCGGAAACGATTTCGTCCGCCAGTATAAAATTCGGACGCAGGGCGATGGCGCGCGCGATGCCGACGCGCTGGCGCTGACCGCCGGAAAGCTCGTGCGGGTATCGCTGTGCGAAGTTCTGCGGCAGCCCGACCATATCGAGCGCCTCCGCCACCCGCCTGCCGACATTTTCGACGCCGTGCAACCGTAGCGGCCCCGCGATAATCCCGCCAACGCGGCGGCGCGGATTGAGCGATGACATAGGATCCTGAAAGATCATCTGGAATTTTCGGCGCAAGGGTCGAAGTTCTGCCTCGGACAGATGCGTTATGTCCTGACCCCGAAAGCTGATCGTACCTGTATCAGGCTCTAACAGGCGCAACATCGCGCGGCCAAGCGTGGATTTCCCCGATCCGGACCCGCCAACAATACCGACGACCGATCCGGCCTCGATCGTGAACGAGACATTTTTGAGCACGTCATTACGCGGCGCGCGCCCGATCAGCGGCTTCGCGCTTCGATCGGGAAAGCTCAGGCAAAGGTCATGGACGCGGTACATCAACCGTGCCTCGCATCATGCTGGGCAATTTCGGCATCGGCGGCCGCGATCACCTCGGCGGATACGGGCGTCAGGCTGCTGTCCGGATCCGTGTACGTGGGGGTCGCCGCCAGAAGGGCGCGGGCGTAGCTGTGGATCGGCCTTTCGAAAAAGCGGCGCATGGGGGCGTTTTCGACAATCTTGCCCGCGTAGAGAACGCTGAGCCTGTCACAGACTTTGCTCACCACGCCCAGATCATGCGTGACGAAGACGAGCGCGGTGCCATGCGTGCGCTGCATCTGGCGGATCAGTGTCAGAATCTGCTTCTGGACGGTCACGTCAAGCGCGGTCGTCGGCTCATCCGCGACGATGAGATTTGGTTCTGCGGCAAAGGCCGAAGCAATCAGGATACGCTGCCGCATCCCGCCCGACAGCTCATGTGGATAGGACTGCATGACGCGGGTGGGGTCGGGGATATGAACCTCCTCGAGAAGCTCAAGGGCGCGGTCGAAGGCGCGGCGCCTGTTCCACCCCAGTATATGCACCAGCCGGTGGGTGATTTGCGGACCGACGCGCCGGACAGGATTGAGCGCAGTAAGCGGATCCTGCGGGATCAGCGCGGCACGGGCGCCGATACGCCGCCGTCTTTCGGCCGGAGGAAGGGTCAAAAGGTCGGTGCCTTCCAGAATGATCTGGCCGCTGTCGATACGTAATGCGCGGGGCAGGGTGCCCAGTACCGACTTGCCTATCATGGACTTGCCTGCGCCGCTTTCCCCGACGAGCCCCACGACCTGTCCAGCGTGGACCTGCATCGTCACGTCCCGCAAAATGCGGGGCCCCCGCGCGAGCGACACGTTGAGGTTTCTTATGTCCAGATAGGGTGTCATCGCAGCACCGGATCGAAACGGTCTTTGAGCCCTTCGCCCAGTTGCGAAAAGCTCAGGACAGTCAAAAACAGCGTGATAAGTGGGAACACGAGCACCCACCACGCCTGATACACCGACGTGCGCCCCTCGGCGATCATGCCGCCCCAGGTCGGGCTGTCGGTCGAAATGGAGAGGTTCACGAAGCTCAGGATCGCCTCGACAATCACCGCGATCCCCATTTCGAGGGTCAGCAGCACAACGATGGTTGGCAGAACATTCGGCAGGATTTCCGTGAGCATCGTCGAAAGCCGCGACTTCCCCGCCACCTGCGCAGAGGCCACGTAGTCCATCGCGCTTTGTCCCATCGCTTCGGCGCGGATCACGCGGGCAAAGCGGGTCCAATCGATGATGATGATGGCCAGAATGATGGACAACAGACCCGGACCCATCACCGCAATGAGAAGTATTGCAAACAGGACGGGGGGGAAGGCCATCCAGATGTCGATCAGCCTGCTGATGATCCGGTCCGGCCAGCCGCGGTAGTATCCTGCGACCAGTCCGAGACTGCCGCCGATCAGGCATGTCGCACTGCCTGCAACCAGTGCCACGACAAGGGCAAGCCGTGCGCCATAAATGATGCGCGACAACACGTCCCGCCCGAGCGAGTCTGTGCCGAGAAGATACCCCGGTTCTGCCCCTGCTTCCCAGAATGGTGGCAGACGGCCCAGAAAGAGATCCTGCGCCAGAGGATCGTGCGGGGCGATCCACGGGGCACAGACGGCGACAACCGTCAGCACAATCAGCCAGCCGCCCGAAAGCCACAGGCGCAGGCCGACCGGCTGGCGCAGGGTCGCGCGGGCATCACGCATGACGCAGCCGCGGGTTCAGCACCACATAGAGCATATCGACAAGCAGGTTCACGGCCGTAAACAGCACCGCAAACAGGATCACGATCCCCTGGATCAGCGGCAGATCGCGGTTGATGACGGCGTCGATGGCCATGTTGCCCAGTCCTTCGTAGGAAAAAAGCCGCTCGATGATGACGGTGCCGCCGATCAGGAATGTGAACTGCACGCCGACGAGCGTCAGCGTGGGCAGGATCGCGTTGGGAAGCGCTTCGCGGGTAATCACGCGGGTCTCGGCGTATCCTTTCGTGCGCGCCAACGTGACATAGTCGAGGTGCATCGTCTCTTTCAGCGACTGCTTGAGAAGCTGGGAAATGATCGCGGCCAACGGGATGGCGAGCGCGAGTGCGGGCATGAACATATGCGCCACCAGATCTGCGAACACATCGAACCGCAGCCGGAAGAGGCTTTCGAAAAGAAGAAAGTTGGTGGCGAAATCCGTGTTCAGCGACGGCGAGATACGCCCCGAGATATGAAAGACCGGCCAGACGACGCCAAACAGCAGGATCAGCACAAGCCCCCACAGAAAATCGGGCACAGAAAGCGCTATGCCGGAGGTGACATCAATCGCGCCTTCGGTTTTCCCGTCGCGAAAGCGCGTGCCGGCCAACGCCAGTGCACCGCCCAAGATCACGGCGATGACAAGGGCCATGATGGACAACTCCAGCGTGGCGGGCAGGCGGCCCAGCACCAGTTCCGATACCGGCTGCCGCGCGGTGATCGATGTGCCAAAATCACCCTGCACGACGCCGGAAAGCCAGATGGTGAACTGTTCGAAAATAGATTTGTCGAACCCGTATTGAGCTTGCAATCTGGCAATATCTTCTTCGGTGGCGCCGGGGGGCAGCATCATCGCAATGGGATTGCCGGGCACAACACGGATCACGACAAAAACGATAATCGCAACCCCGAACAGGGTGATCACGGTGCCAACAAGCCGGGCAAGGATACTGCGCAAAAGGGTCATTCGGTCAATTCAGAAGGCGGGGCCCCGACAGCGCAGGGTCCCGTCAGATCCGTCAGGCCCGCGTCATTAGATGGGGCAACAGCGCACCGGACCGGTGCGGCTGCACGACGACGCCCTGCGCGTGCAGGATCGGCTGCACATATTGGAGCAAGGGAATGACCTCGGCATTCTCCGCGATCTTGCGATCCACCTCTTTCCAGCCCGCGATCCGCTTGGCCTCGTCCTTTTCCCCCCATAGCGGCAAGATCGCATCGAAGGTTTCCTGCCCGTCCCAGACCGAATGCGGCGAGGGGCCGAACATGGCAAACCCTGTCGATGTGGTCGGATCTCCGACCGAGTTGCCCCAGTTGTAGAACGCGGCGGGGGCCAGTTGATCGGCGGCACGCAGTTCGAAGTGTTTTGCGATCTCGTACACCTCGATCTCCGCCTCTATCCCGACCCGACGCCAAAGGCCGACAATCGCCTGAATGATTTCGTAATCCTTGGGTTTAAAACCACGCGTGGTCTGTATCTTGAACGACACCGGATTGTCCGGACCGTACCCTGACGCCGCCAGAAGCTCCTTGGATTTCTCGGGGTCAAACGGAACTTTGATGGTGTCGTCGAACGCTGCATAATCAGGTGTCTGCAACGTGTCGATCGGCACGCCGTAGCCTGACAGCAGACGGTCCACGATGAGCTGCTTGTCGATCGCGTGCGCCGCTGCCTTGCGTACATTCGGATCGGTCATCACCTCGATATCGTTCAGGAAAATCATCCCGATGTCGGATATCGGCGCGGCAGTTCCTTCGAGCCCGTCTTTTTCTTTCAGGCGGTCAAACTCTTCGTAGGGGATTTCAAGCGTGACATGCGCATTGCCGGATTCGATCTCGGCCACACGTGATGCCGCGTCGGTCACGAATTTGATGGTCACGGTTTTGAATTCAGGCGCACCGCCCCAATAGTTTTCGTTCGCCTTGAGCCTGACAAACGCATTGCGTTCGAACTTTTCGACCATGTAGGGGCCAGTGCCGATCGGCGCCGCTTCAAAGCCGTCTGCACCGACTTCCTCGTAATACTTTTTGGGCATGACATAGCCGGTGAGAAAGCTCATCCATTTGAAGAATGTCGGCTCGTATTCCTTGACGTCCGCCGTGACACGATTGCCCTCGGCGGTGATGTTTTCGACCTTGCCCCAGATGAAGTTGATCGGATTTCCGGTTTCCGGGTTTGCCGCCCGCTGCAGCGACCATGCGACATCCTCGGCGGTGAACGGATCGCCGTTGTGCCATGTCACCCCATCACGCACGTCCATCCAGATCTGGCTCTGATCATCGTTCCAGCCCCAATCCGTGATCAGACCGGAGCCAAAGCTCAGATCGGGGTTCTGTGGGATGAAGAGGTCATAGACCGATTGATAGATCCCTTGGATCGTGGGGTTTACGGCAGATGGGCCGACCGTCGGGTCCCAGCTTGGCAGATTGACGTTGTAGGCAATGACCAGTTCGTCGATCGTTTGCCCAAAGACGGGCATCGCCACGCACGCAAAGCTGGCAGCGGCGGCCGAGGATAGCAGCATGCTTCTTCTGTTGAGTTTCATATCGTGTCTCCCTGTTGAGGTGATGCGCCGTTGTGGCGTCATTTCCCGGCGAGCTTCCGGGCCAGCAGGGTGCCGGGCCCTGCGCCGGTTCCACCCCCGGGCCAGACTGCGGCGCCGGTGTGGTACAGATTGGTAATTGGCGTGGTTCCGTCCGCGAACCCGCGGGCCGGACGGTTCATGAAGTGCTGGTGCAGGTGGTGGCTGCCGCACACCTGATCACCCCCGACGAGGTTCGGGTTGTCCGCCTCAAGCATGGTGGGCGTGACGATATGCTGTCCCAAGATGCGGTCACGGATGCCCGGGGCGTAGCGGTCGACGATGTCCAGAACGCGGTCGGCCATCGGCCCGGCTGCGGTATCCCAATCCGTGGCGGTGATTTCGCCTTTGGCGCACCCTTTGATCTGCCCGGGCAACATCCGCACCTGCAGCCACAACACATGCTGGCCTGCAGGCGCGCGCGACGGATCAACCACCGTCGGTTGGCCACAGACAACCACCGGCTCCGAGGGCAGCAACCCTGCGTTGGCCTGCTGATAGGTCAGCGCCATCTGGTCCATCGAGGGCGCGATATGGACGTAGGCAAAGCGTTTCAACTCCGCGGCCTTCCACTGAGGCAAACCGTCCAGCGCGAGGTGGATCATCATCGTGCCCGGTGCGTGCTGGAACCGTGACATCGCGGTGTCGTGCCGGTCCGACGTGCCGCCCGTCAGACGGGTCAGCGCGGCAGGGGCCACATTCGCAATGACCGCTTTGCCGGCGGTGATCTCGCTCCCGTCGCGCAGCCTGATCCCGCGCGCCTTTCCGCGATCGTGCAGAACCGCGTCGACGGGGCTGTCGCAATGGATGCGTCCGCCGCGCGCGGTGATCATCGACACCATCGCCTTTGTTGCGGTGTCCGCGCCGCCCTTGCCCAGAACCATGCCGAACGCCTGTCCTGCCATCGCCTCGAGATACGGGAAAAGGGCGCCACCCGCGACATCGGGCGCAAAGTCGAGATGCATCCCCCACGCGGCTAGCGTTGCTTTCACGTGCGCGCTTTGAAAAGTTTGGTCAAGCCAGGCGCGCGGTGACATCAGCAGGAAGCGGGCGAGATCCAGCGTCGCGCCACGGCCGCGTTTTCGGACTGTTTTCCAACCTAAAGATGAAAATGCACGTAAATTCATCGGACTGCCCAAAAGTCCGAAGATCGTTTCGGCTTCTTGCGGGAACCCGTCGCTCAGCGCGCCCCATGCGGCGGCGTCGGCGGCGCTGAAACCGCGGATGCGGGCGGTGGTAATCGCGCGGTCGGTCGATATGCCGAGCCATTTTCCGTCAGGAAATACGCTGGCGAAAGGATGGTCCGTCGGCGCGAATTGCAGACCGTTTCGGGCCAGTTCTGCGGCATATTCGGTGTGAAACGCCGATCCGGCGAACAGGGAAAGGTTCATCGCGGCCCAGTCGTGGACGAATCCGTCAAGGGTGTATTGGCCCGACTTCACCGCTCCGCCCGGGGCCGCGCTTTGCTCATATATCGCCACGGTCCATCCGCGGGACAGCAGATGGCATGCACAGGCAAGACTGTTGTGTCCGGCTCCGATGATGATGGCGTCAGGTGGCGCGGTCATTCCCATTCTCCCCACAAGATATTTGCAAACGCATATTGTTTTGTCTAGCATTGTTTCATCACCGCGCGGTCGGATGCCGCGCCAGAAGTCAGGGAGCGATGACGATGAGTGCAGCCGATATGCTTGGAAATTTGGGAGAGATGCTTTTGTCTGGGCAGGTCGAGATCGTCGATTGCTCGGGCGTTCTGGGGCCTGATACGCCGATCCTGCAGCTGCCCCCCGACTTTGCGAAAAACACCCCCAAAGTCGAGATCCACAAGATTTCGGAATACGACAATGACGGCCCGTTTTTTGCGTGGAACTGGATGGTGCTGGGCGAGCATTCGGGCACGCATTTTGACGCGCCGCACCACTGGATCACGGGCAAGGATTATGCCGATGGATATACCGACACACTGGATGTGAACCGTTTGGTGGCGCCGGTGAATGTCATCGATTGCTCAACGCAGACAGCCGAGGATGAAGACTTCCTTCTCACTTCCGATCACATCAAGGCATGGGAGAAAGAACACGGCGACATCGGCGAAGGCGAATGGGTCGTCATGCGGACCGATTGGGACAGCCGCGCAAATGACGAAGACAAATTCCTGAACGCCGATGACACCGGACCGCATTCGCCCGGTCCGACACCCGATGCGATCGAATATCTATTGTCCAAGAAAATCGTGGGTTGGGGAACGCAGTGCATCGGGACCGATGCGGGGCAGGCGGGGGGCATGGAGCCGCCCTATCCCGCACACAACCTGCTGCACCGCGATAATTGTTTCGGGCTGGCTTCACTCGCCAATCTCAGCAAGCTGCCGGCCAAAGGTGCGATCCTGATCGCGGCGCCGTTGAAGATCAAGAATGGCACCGGCAGCCCGATCCGTGCACTTGCCATGGTGCCCAAGGGATAGACGTGGCGCAGGTCGATCATCTGATTATCGGGTCGGGCATCAACGCGTTGGTGGCCGCCGCGATGCTGTCGCGCAAGGGCGACAGCGTATTGGTGATTGAGCGCGAAGAACGGTTGGGCGGCTGCATGTTCACGTCCGACGCGGTCACGCTTCCCGGGTTTCACCACGACGTGATGGCCGCGACGTTCGTGTTGTTCATGACAAGCCCTGCCTACGCTGCTTTGGCCGACGATCTGGCAAAGCACGGGTTCGAATTTTGCCATACGCCCCATCCGACGGCAGTGTTGCGCCCGTGCGGTAACGCAGTGGTGTTGGGCATGGATCGGGGACAGAACGTCGCCGCCTTCAACGCGTTGAGCCCGGGGGCAGGGGAACAGCACGCGGCGGATGTAGGCGCGGTCGAGCGGGACGCCGATTTCCTGTTTGCCTTGCTGGGCCAGCGTCTTTGGTGCCGACAAACCGCCCAGCTGATCGCGAAACAGGCGTGGCGGAAGGGTCTTAACGGATTGAAAGCATGGATCGGTGAGGCGCTCGAACCCGCGCGCGGTTGGCTGGAGACCCGCTACGACAATGAAGACATACAGGCACTCTGGGCGCCGTGGGTTTCGCACGTGGGTCTTACGCCCGAGGCGACCTATTCGGGCCAGATGGGCAGGGTCATCGCCTTCGCGCTCGAGGCGGCGGGCGCGCCCGTGGTCAAAGGCGGCGCAGGACAGGCGGCGGCTGCTTTTTCCGACCTGATCATGGCCAACGGCGGGCAACTCCGGACCGGGGTCGAAGCGAAACGCATCATCGTCCGGAACGGGCGCGCGGTGGGGGTCGAGACAGCCGACGGCAGCCAGTTGCACGCACGCAATGTCATCGCATCCACCGCGCCGGGCCAACTTTTCGATGAATTGCTCGTCGATCAAACGCCGCCCGATGCCGCCAAGAAATTCCGGCACGGCCGCGGCAACTTCCAGCTGCACTATGCCCTTGATGCCCCGCCGGAATGGATTGCCGAGGGGCTGGACGATGTGGCGCTCATTCATCTGAGTGACGGCATCGATGCGGTCTCGAAATCCAGTAACGAGGCCGAAAGGGGCATGATCCCCCAAACGCCAACAATCTGTGTGGGCCAACCCCACGTGCTCGATCCATCCCGCTGCCCGGAGGGCAAGGCGATCCTGTGGTGCCAGATTCCCGACAGTCCGCCGGCGATCAAAGGCGATGCCGCCGGAGAAATCGACACAACGCCCGCATGGACAGCCGACATGCGTGAGGCCTTTGCGGACAGGATCGAAGGAATACTGCGCAAGTCCATCCGCAACTTCGACAAGATCGCGTTGAAGCGGCGGGCCTATTCGCCCGCTGATCTGGAAGAGATGAACATAAATCTCGTCGGCGGCGACCCTTATGGCGGCGCATGTGCGTTGGATCAGTTCTTTGTCTGGCGCCCCCACGCCGGTGCGGTTAACAACGCCACCCGGATCAAGGGGCTGCATCACATCGGCGCCTCGACCCATCCCGGACCGGGCCTAGGTGGCGGTTCGGGCTTTAATCTGGCGAAAGGGCTGGGGGCATGAACAGGCAACGTAAGATCGACACAGAGACAGAGCACCGTCTGGGTGAGATGGGGCTGGAGAATTTCGCACCCTACCTGATGAACAGGATTATGGGGCGGTACAACAATGCGATGCGCGAGGAAATGGCGGCGCTTGGCCTGACCACGCCGCAGATGCGCTCGCTTGCCGTGCTGTCTGTGATCGACGGGATCTTGATCCGCGAACTTGCGGTCTATGCGGTGGTACAGCAATCGACACTCAGCCGGGCGCTGGATGCCCTTGACCGCGACGGGTTGATCCGCCGCGAGACGGATGCAGAAGACAGCCGCGCCACGCGCGTCTATCTGACAGCGGCCGGGCGCGAGGCTTACCACAGGCTCTGGCCGCATATGTCCGCGGCCTACAAGGCGATGTTCAAGGGGATCGACGACGACGAACAGCGGGCCTTTGTGGGAACGCTGCAAAAAATGCTGCGCAATATTCGCAAGCACGATTTCTAGGGCAGGGGACTGATGGCGGAAAGGTCGTTCAAGGCTGAGGTGGAGCATCTGCGCAAGGGGGCAGGTGAGACGTTTACCGGAGAGGGCATTCTGGCGATCACAAAGGCGCTGCTGGAAAACGGCGTGGGATATGTCGGGGGGTATCAGGGTGCGCCGATCAGCCACCTGATGGACGTTCTGGCGGATGCACAGGATTTGATGGGCGAGCTGGGTGTGCGGTTCGAGGCGAACGCGTCCGAAGCTGCAGCAGCGGCGATGCTGGCGGCGTCAGTTCATTACCCGATCCGCGGCGCGGTGACGTTCAAGGGCCCCGTAGGGGTCAACGTGGCCTCTGACGCGCTGGCCAACCTCAGCTCATCGGGGGTAACGGGCGGCGCCCTGATCATCGTAGGCGAAGACTACGGTGAGGGTTCTTCCATCATGCAGGAGCGCAGCCACGGCTTTGCCATGAAGTCGCAATTCTGGCTGCTCGATCCGCGGCCCAACCTTCCGTCCATCACAAAGGCCGTGAAGGACGGGTTCGAATTGTCCGAAGCCTCCAACACGCCCGTCATGTTGATGGTGCGTATCCGTTCGTGCCACGTTACCGGCAGCTTCCAGACACGGGACAATGTGCCGCCGCCGCTGAGCGTGCGCGATGCGCTGAGCGCGCCCCGCTCCGATTTCAATCGTGTCGTTCTGCCTCCGATGAGCTATCTGCACGAACAGGACAAAGTGCAAAACCGCTGGCCTGCCGCCGAGCGGTTCATTGTCGATCACGGGCTGAACGAATTCTTCGGTCCCCGCGATGCGCCAGTCGGGATCGTGGTGCAGGGGGGAATGTACAACGGCGTTATCCGTGCACTTCAAAGGCTCGGACTTGCCGACACCGCAGGGCAAAGCGACATCCCCATTTATGTGTTGAACGTGACATACCCCCTCGTCAGGGATGAGTTCGAGCAGTTCTGCAAAGGCAAGAACGATCTCCTGATCGTCGAGGAAGGCCAGCCCGACCATATAGAGCAGCAGCTGGGATCCTACCTTTTCAAAGCCCGCTCCGACATACGGTTGAGTGGTAAGGACGTGTTGCCAATGGCGGGCGAATACACCGGGCAGGTTATGCTCGATGGTGTCACCGGTTTTCTCAAGAAAGCCGCACCCGACATGCTGCCCAGCATCGTGCGTGCCCCCAACGCGCCTGCCTCCGACATTCCGGATCTGTCGAAAACCGTTCCGATCCGGCCGCCGGGTTTCTGCACCGGCTGCCCCGAGCGGCCGATCTTTGCCGCGATGAAGCTGACGGAGCAGGAGTTGGGCAAACACCAGATTTCGGGCGACATCGGGTGCCACCTGTTTGCATCCCTACCGCCGTTTGAAATCGGCGGCGCGACGATGGGGTACGGGCTGGGCCCTGCATCGAACGCCGCCTTCGACGGGGGCGGCGAAAAACGTGCGATATCGATACTGGGCGACGGGGGCTTTTGGCACAACGGGCTGAGCTCTTCGATCGGCAACATGGTATTCAACCGTTCTGACAGCGTGGCGGTCATTGTCGACAACTACTATTCCGCAGCGACAGGCGGGCAGGATTTGCCATCGTCGCGGGCCAAGAACGCCACAAAAGCCACGGGGCATCCCATCACCAAGGCATTGGAGGGTGTCGGCGTCGAGTGGATACGCCAGGTCGATCATACCTACGATGTCGGCCGTATGCGGTCGGTCCTCCGAGAAGCGCTGACAACCGATTACGACGGCCCGAAAGTCATCGTTGCCTCATCCGAATGCATGTTGAACCGCCAGCGCCGCGAAAAGCCGCAGCGTGCCAAGGCAATCAAGGAAGGCAGGCGCGTCGATATCCCCCGCTTTGGTGTGGACGCGGATGTGTGCACCGGCGATCATGCGTGCATCCGGCTGTCCGGGTGTCCTTCCCTGTCGCTGAAAAGGCTTGATGATCCGCTGCGCGATGATCCGGTCGCGCATATCGACCAAACCTGCGTCGGCTGCGGCAATTGCGGTGAAGTGGCGGATGCGGCGGTTCTTTGTCCGTCTTTCTATCGCGCGGATGTGGTGCACAACCCCGGCAGGGTCGAAATCACGCTGAACAGGGTCCGGTCCAATATCATCAACTGGTTCCAGACCCGACGGGATGCCCGCCGGCTGCGTCTGGAGGATGTCTCTTGAACCTGCAACTGCCCGCCCGCGCGCCGACGCCGGGAATGGCGCGTATCACCAAGATTGCGGTGATGGCCGTCGGGGGGCAGGGCGGGGGGGTGCTCACTTCGTGGATCGAAAGCCTTGCCCGATCACAGGGGTACATGGTGCAGGCCACCAGTGTCGCGGGCGTGGCGCAGCGCACGGGCGCCACGATCTACTATATCGAAATGGCACCGGCCGCGGAGGCCGCACCGGTGTTTGCCCTCGCGCCATCGGCGGGCGACGTCGATATCCTGATCGCCGCGGAGATGATGGAAGTGGGCCGTGCGATACAGCGCGGGTTTGTCACGCCGGATCGGACGACGTTGATCGGATCGACGCACCGCGCGCTCGCCGTGAGCGAAAAGACAGTGCCCGGCGACGGTATCGCAAAGTCGCAAGAGGTGCAGGCAGCGGCCGAGATCGCCGCACAGAGACTGATCCTCGCCGATATGGAGGGTTTGGCTGTCGGCCAGGGCTCGGTAATTTCGGCGTCATTGTTCGGGGCTCTGGCCGCGGCGGATATCCTGCCCTTCACGCGGCAAAGCTTTGAAGACGCGATCCGCGCGGGCGGCAAAGGGGTCGAACCGAGCCTTCGTGCCTTTGCCGCGGGTTTCGATGCGGCAAAGACCGGCCCGGCGCAAAGTAACATCACCCCACGAGAGACTGCGCCCAACCGCATGGTCGGCCCCGCCCGTCTGTTGCGCAAATGGGAGGTTCTGCAAACCCGCGCGCGTGCCTTTCCCGCGCCGGTCGCGAATATGGCGCAACGCGGGTTGGAAAAGGTCGTCAACTTTCAGGACTGCGCCTACGGCCAGATGTATCTCGACCAACTCGACCCGATCATCGCACGTGACGGGGAACAAAACGACTGGCTGCTGAGTATCGAGGCGGCGAAATACGTCTCTAACGCGATGGCTTACGACGATATTATACGTGTGGCCGATCTCAAAAGCCGCGCCCCCCGCGTCAAACGCATCCGTGACGAAATGAACGTGCGTGACGGACAGGTCATGCAGGTGACCGAGTTCTTTCACCCCCGCGCGGCGGAGATTACCGGCATGATGCCTGCTGCGATGGGCGCGCGGTGGGAAGCGGACCCGAAGAAAATGGACCGTCTAGACCGCTGGTTCGGGAAGGGGCGACGGCTGCGGACCGATGGCCTGTTTGCCTTTTTCGTGTTGCACACGCTGGGCGGGTTGAAGAACTACCGTTTGCGCACCCGCCGTCATCAGGTCGAGATGGATCATCTGCAGAACTGGCTGGAGCGTAGCCTGTCCTACTGCGACACGGACTATGCGCTGTCGGTCGAATTGCTGCGCTGCAGGCGCCTGATCAAAGGGTATTCCGACACCCACGCACGCGGGCTCGGCAAGTTTGATACGGTGATGAACGCGGCAGAGATTTTGCATGGCCGCGACGACGCTGCGGAATGGATCGCACGCCTGCGAGAGGCCGCCTTGCAGGATCCCGACGGTCGCGCATTGGATGGCGCGATCCGGACAGTCCGCTCTTTCGTCTAGACGCTCAGCGTGGCCTGTACCGCCCTTGTCCACGCGGCGTAGCGGTCCTTGCGCGTGTCGGGGTCCATCGATGGCTCGAAGGTTTCGTCAAGCGCCCAAGAGTCCGCAAAGCCCTGCATGTCCGGATAAAGCCCCGCCCGTTGGCCGGCCAACCATGCCGCCCCGAGCGCTGTTGTCTCGACGACCTGTGGCCGGTCCACCGGCGCGCCGATAATGTCCGAGAGGAACTGCATGGCCCAGTCGCTGTTGGCCATCCCGCCGTCCACCCGCAATGTGCCGGCTGTGCCGTCCGCGTTCGGCCAATCGGCATGCATTGCCTCGAGCAGGTCGCGGGTCTGGAAGCCGACGCTTTCGAGCGCCGCTTTTGACATCTCTGCCGGCCCGGTGCCGCGCGTCAGACCGTAGACCGCACCGCGACAATCGGGGTTCCAATAGGGCGCGCCCAGACCGACAAATGCCGGGACGAGGATAACATTCTGGTTCTCGTCGGCCTTTTCGGCCAAGCCTTGCGTTTCGCCCGCATCCTTGATGATGCCCAAACCATCCCGCAGCCATTGGACCACGGCACCGGCCACAAAGATCGACGCCTCGAGCGCGTAGGTCGGCTTGCCGTCCAGCTGGTATCCGATGGTCGTCAGCAGCCGGTTTTTCGACGCAACGGGCGTATCACCGGTGTTGAGCAGCGCGAAACAGCCCGTGCCGTAGGTCGATTTCATCATTCCGGGCTTGAAACAGGCCTGTCCGACGGTCGCGGCCTGCTGATCCCCCGCAACACCAAGGATCGGGATCGGCCGACCAAACAGATCGGGCCGCGTCATACCGAAGTCAGCAGCACAATCCATCACGCGGGGAAGCATGGCGGTCGGGATATCCATCAGCTCGCAAATCTGTTCCGACCACGCGCCCTTGTGAATGTTGTAGAGCATCGTGCGGGCGGCGTTGGTGGCATCGGTTACATGGGCTTCCCCGCCGGTGAGTTTCCAGATCAGAAAGCTGTCGACGGTGCCGAATTTCAGTTTGCCCTCTGCGGCGCGTTCACGGGCACCTTCGTGGGTATCGAGCACCCATTTCAGCTTTGTGGCCGAAAAATAGGGGTCGGCCAGCAGACCGGTCGTGTCGGTGATCAGCTTCTCGTGGCCTGCGTCGCGCAACTCGCGGCAGTAGTCGGCGGTGCGGCGGTCCTGCCAGACGATCGCGTTGTAGAGTGGTTTGCCTGTCTCGGTATCCCAAACGACGACCGTCTCGCGCTGGTTGGTGATGCCGATTGCGGCAATATCGTCCCCTGTCAGACCCGCCTTTTCGATCGCGGCACGACAGGTCGACGCGGTGGTGCTCCACAGATCGCCGGGATCGTGCTCGACCCAGCCCGACTGCGGAAAATGCTGCGTGAATTCTTCTTGGGCGGAGGCCGTGACCCGCATATCTGCGTCAAAGACAATGGCGCGGGACGACGTGGTGCCCTGATCGATGGCGAGGATGTAGCGAGCGGTCATGCGGCCTCCGAAGTCTGTTGGATAAAGCTATCAATGGCATCTGTCGCGTCTTTGTCCAGCCGCAGACCCAACTTCGATCGACGCCAGAGGATGTCCTCTGCCGAGGATGCGTATTCATGCGCCATGAGATACCTGATCTCGGCGGCTGTCAGATCGGCGCCGAAATTCTGCCCCAGATCCCCTTCGGTCGTGGCATCCCCCAGAATGATCCGCGCGTCCGTGCCGTAGGCGCGGATCAGACGTTGCGCCCAACGGGGCGAGAGAAACGGGAAATCGCGCTGCAGCTCATCGATAAGCTTGCCGACATCGGCCACCGCAAAATCCCCGCCCGGCAAAGGCTGGCCCGCGGTCCAGTGCGGCTTCAGCCCCTTGATGAATGGCGCGAGTTTGTCCATCGCGTCCTCTGCGAGCTTGCGGTAGGTGGTGATCTTGCCACCAAAGATATTGAGAAGCGGCGCGCCTGTGTCGTCGACCGACAGCACGTAATCGCGTGTGGCTGCGGTGGCCGATTTCGCGCCATCATCATAAAGCGGGCGCACACCGGAATAGGTCCAGACGACATCATCCGCAGAGATGTCCTGCTTGAAATACTGGTTGGCAAAATTGACCAGATAGTCCCGCTCTTCGGGTGTGCAGACCGGTTTGCGGTCCAGATCGGTGTGTTCCGCGTCTGTCGTGCCGATCAGGGTGAAATCGGTCTCATACGGAATTGCGAAGATAATCCGGCCATCTTCACCCTGAAAGAAATAGCATTTTTCGTGATCAAAAAGCCGTTTGGTGACGATATGGCTGCCGCGGACCAACCGCACGCCTTCCGTGGAATTCACTCGGACCTTGGTCTGGATGATATCGCCGACCCACGGACCACCGGCGTTCACGAGAATTCTGGCCCGGTGGGTCTCCGGCCCTGTTGGGCCTTCGGTCGTAATTTCCCAGACGTCGTCGATCCGCGCAGCGGACAGGACTTTCGTCTGCGTCATGATGCGGGCGCCCAACCGTTCTGCATCGCGGGCGTTCAGAACGACAAGCCTGCTGTCCTCGATCCAGCAATCGGAGTATTCAAACGCCTTTTCGAACCTGTCCTCGAGCGGTGCCCCTTCCTGCGTGCCCCGCAGGCGCAGGGTGCGGGTGGCAGGCAGGATTTTGCGACCGCCCAGATTGTCATACATGAACAATCCCATCCGGATCAGCCACGCAGGACGCCGCCCTTTCATCCACGGCATAACCGTGTTGAGGATCTTCGAGGTCGGCGTTTCACCTTCGAACCGCATGTCGGGATGGTAGGGCAGCACAAAGCGCATCGGCCACGAAATATGTGGCATTGCGCTGAGCAACACCTCGCGTTCGGCCAGCGCATGACGCACCAGATTGATCTCGAAATACTCGAGATACCGCAGCCCGCCGTGAAAAAGTTTGGTCGAGGCTGATGATGTTGCCGAGGCAAGATCGTTCATTTCCGCCAGTTTGACCGACAGGCCGCGCCCTGCCGCGTCCCGCGCGATGCCCGCACCGTTCACACCGCCACCGATCACAAAGATGTCGGTGATGTCAGGGGTTGTCGCATCGTTCATGTCAGATCCATCCGTGTCATGCAGCAAGTCAGGTTGGCGCTAACACCTAGAACGATGCACCCCTCGGTGCAAGACAGCGGAGCCTTTCCAATTTGAACCGTTAATCATGATTATGTTGCATCTGCTCGACTGCGACCCGTTTGCCCCCTGCGGAACCCAATGCCCGCGCTATGTGTTGGCTCGTGATACATAAGGATAGCTTTCATGACTGAAGAACACGAACGCCTGTGGGAGATCATCTCCGATATGCCGGCCTGCATGGTAACAACGCAAGACGGCGATGTGATGCGGGCGCGCCCAATGGCGACTTTTATCGACAAGGATGCGCGCACGATCCGTTTCGTGACCGACAACGGCAGCGCAAAGCTGTCTGAGCTTGCGGATGATCATGATCTTTGTCTGACCTTCGCGGACACGAAATCGATGCTTTATGCTTCGGTGAGCGGCAAGGGCAAGGTCAGCCGTGATCGGGACCTGATCCGCAAACTCTGGGGGCCGTACTGCGACGTGTTCTTCCCGGGCGGCGCGGACGAGGCGGACGTGGCCGTTATCACCGTCGTGCCGACACAGGCAGAGTATTGGGACAACGACAAGAACAGCGTGGCAATGGCCTATGAGATGGTCAAAGCCTATTTCAGCGATGACGGCCCCGACCTTGGCGGCAATGCCAAGCTGTCGATGTAATCGCCCTTCCGTTGTCCGATCAGAAAGAAAAGCATGACATTTTCGCTTAGCCCGAAACACGACAGTCTCGAAGATTATCTGGCCGACCGTGCGCCCAATCAACCCGAGTTCCATCAGGCCGTTGTCGAAGTGATGGGTGACATCAAGCCCATCATCGACCAACACGCAGCCTTCAAGGATGCGAACGTGTTTGCGCGGTTGGCCGAGCCCGAGCGGATGATCAGCTTTCAGGTCCCATGGCAGACAGATGAGGGCACAATCGAGGTGAACCGCGGTTACCGTGTTCAGTACAACGGTGCGATCGGACCCTACAAGGGCGGGCTGCGGTTCCATCCATCGGTCAATCCGTCGATCCTGAAATTTCTGGGGTTCGAACAGACCTTCAAGAACGCGCTGACCGGACTGCCCATGGGCGGCGGCAAGGGAGGATCGGATTTTAACCCCAAGGGACGGTCCGAGGCGGAGATCATGCGCTTCTGCTCTGCCTTCATGCAGGAGCTTCACCGTCACATCGGACCGGACATCGATGTGCCCGCGGGTGACATAAATGTCGGCGGGCGCGAAATCGGGTATCTTTTCGGGGCGTATCGCCGGATTACCAACCGGTTTCAGGGGGTGCTGACCGGCAAGGGCCAGTCCTTTGGCGGCAGTGCCATGCGCACCCAAGCCACGGGTTTTGGCGTGATTTATTTTCTCAACCAGATGCTTGAGGCGCATGACGACGGTGTGGAGGGCAAGCGGGTCATCATTTCCGGCGCCGGCAATGTGGCGACCTATGCGGCCCAGAAAGCTGTCGAGCTCGGGGCGCGTGTCATCACGCTGTCGGACAGTAACGGGACGATCCACGACCCCGACGGCCTGTCGCAAGACAAGATCGACTGGGTGCGGTCACACAAGGCGCAATCCGGTGCCTCGCTCGAGGCATATGTCGATGCGTTCGGCGGCACGTGGCACAGCGGCGATACGCCGTGGGGCGTCGAGGCAGATATCGCCCTGCCCTGTGCCACGCAGAACGAACTTGACGGTTCTGCCGCCAAAACGCTTTTGAAGAACGGAACGATGGCGGTGGTCGAGGGCGCAAACATGCCCTGCACCGCCGATGCCAAGCAGGCTTTGCGAAGCGCGGACATTCTTTATGCGCCCGGCAAAGCCGCCAATGCGGGTGGTGTTGCCGTTTCCGGTCTGGAGATCAGCCAGAACCGGACCCGGCGTCCCGAAACCGCGGACGAAGTGGACGAAGCGCTGCACCAGATTATGTTCGATATCCACAGCGTCTGCGTCGAGGAAGGCACCCGCGACGGGGCCGTCGACTATACCAAGGGCGCGAATATTGCCGGTTTCCGCAAGGTGGCAGACGCCATCGTGATGCAGGGGGTCGGTTGACCAATCAGGAGTGCCAAGCACATGAAAGCGTCCGATCTGTTCGTCAAATGTCTCGAAGCGGAGGGCGTCGAGAGGATCTATGGCGTTCCGGGTGAGGAAAATGCCGACTTCATGATGTCGTTGCAGGACTCGTCGATCGAGTTTGTGCTGACGCGCCATGAACAGGGCGCCGCCTTCATGGCCGAGGTCTACGGGAGACTGACCGGCAAGGTCGGCGTATGTCTCGGCACGTTGGGTCCAGGGGCGACGAACCTGATCACCGGCGTGGCGGACGGCAATATGGACCGTGCACCGATGCTTGTCCTGACCGGTCAGGGCGCGTTGACCCGCCAGCACAAGGAAAGCCATCAGGTGATGAACGTCGTCGAGATGTACAAGCCTGTGACCAAGTGGTCGACCGCCATCAACGCGGCATCCAACATTCCCGAAATCGTGCACAAGGCGGTAAAGCTGGCCACAGCCGAGAAGCCGGGCGCCTGCCATATCGAGCTTGCCGAAGATGTCGCCGCCACACAAACGGACGAACGCCCCATGCGCGCCGCGCGCGTGCGCCGCCCTGTTCCCGGCGACGATGTGATCGATCAGGTCTGGGACAGGCTCCGCTCGGCCAAGACACCATTGATCATTGCCGGAAACGGTGCCATCCGCACGCGGGCCAGCGCACAGCTACGTCAGTTCTGCGAGGCAACGGGCATCGGTGCCCTGATGACATTCATGGGCAAAGGGGCGCTTGATCTGGAGGACCCCAGATGCCTGTTCACCGTGGGCATGGGGCAGCGCGACTATCCGCAACTGGCCATCGACGCTGCCGATCTGATACTCACCGTCGGGTTCGATCCGGTGGAATACGGGCCGGAAAAATGGAACAGCGGTTGCGGCGCAGACATTATCCATATGGATTTTGCGCCCGCCGAAAGTGACAAATACTATCAGCCCTCAATCGAGGTTGTAGGGGATGTCGCGCATGGTCTTTCAATGTTGAACGCCCGCGCGGAGCGGGACGGCGCGCCACGGTACGATCTGGCCAGCCAGACAAAGCTGCGCGAGCGGATGCAAAGCGAATTTGCCGAACATGCGCAGGATCGTACAACCGGCTCCATCCGTCCGCAAAAGGCGGTCGCCGATGTACGCGCGGTTCTGGGGCCGGATGATATCGTGTTGTCCGGTGTCGGTGCGCATAAAATGTGGATTGCGCGCCACTACCAATGTCATGCGCCCGGCACCTGCCTCATCTCGAACGGTTTTTGCTCCATGGGTATGCCCCTGCCCGGTGCAATCGCTGCAAAACACGCCTGCCCCGACGCCAAGGTCCTTGCCGTGGTCGGAGATGCGGACGTCATGATGAACGTGCAGGAAATGGAAACGGCCAGCCGCCTCGGTTCCGACATCACGGTGCTGGTGTGGGAGGACAAGGCCTATGGTCTGATCGCGTGGAAGCAGGAACAGGAATTCGGTGAGCACACGGATTTGTCCTTCACCAATCCCGACTGGATGCAATTGTGCGATGCCCTCGACTGGCAGGGTCAGCGGTGCGACAACGCCGAAGAGTTGCAAAGCGCCCTGCAACGTGCGCTCGATCACCGCGGGCCATCGATGGTGGTGATCCCGATCGACTACCGCGAGAATATGAAACTGACGGAGCGTTTGGGCAAGATCACGGAGACGTTCTGATCAACCCGGCCAGGCGCGTAGCCCCTTGGCAAGCCGGTCAAGCCCTTCGTCAAGATTGACGCCTGCGCCGCCACCGACACCGAGCCGGATATGCCCGGGCTGGTCATAGGCCGTACCGGGCAGCAGGAACGTCCGGTAAGGATCGGCCAGCAGAAACCGCGCGAAAGCGCCGCTATCCATGTTTTCCGGCAAACGCCCCAGCCCGATCAGCCCCGCACGGGGTGCGACCCATTCCAGCATGGGCTGCGCTGCCACCCACGCGTCCATGCGCGCCAGATTGCGCCGCCCGGCCGCGCGGGCCTCTGCCATGGCTTTGTCGTACCGATCGGGGCGCAGGGCGATCTCGGCGATGACTTCGCCCATGATATTCATGATCTCGCTGGAATTCTCACGCAGGATCACAGCGTCCATGACCATCTGCGGATCGCGACAAATCAACCAACCGGTGCGCAACCCTTGCAGCCCCAATGCCTTGCTTACCGAACCGGTCGTGATGCCGCGCTCGTACAGACCGGCGACCGAAGGGGCGCGCGGTCCGTCCCACTCAAGCCCGGCATACACCTCGTCAACGAGCAGCCAAGCCCCGTGCGCCGCCGCGATATCCACCACCCGCTGAAGCGTTTCGCCGTCCATCAGATCACCCGTCGGGTTGTTCGGGTTCGTCAGGAAGATCATGCGCGTTTTCGCATTTACAGCGTCTTCCAGCGCATCGAGCGGTAATTGCCAGCCGTTTTTCTCGCGGCGGTGGACTTTGACCACCTTGGCTCCGATCGCCCTGGCAAGCACGTCGGCCTGTGGCCAGCCGGGCGTTTCGATAACGATCTCGTCGCCGGGCTGCAAAAGCTGCATCACAGCCAGATAATTCGCTTCCGCAGCTCCGGCGGTGATCAGCACATCCTTGCGATCGCACACCCCGTCCAGCCCCGCATGGTGCAGTATATGATCGCGCAATTCCGGCAGCCCGCGAAAGTCACGGTTGTTCCAATCCAGCGGCAGATCCGGATCGAGATCGTCCATGAAACTCCCCAATGTCGGGCTTTGCGATAGCGAGAACCCGACGATTGCTTCGGGTGCGGCATCGGTCGTTTCGAGCAGATATTCAAACAGCGTGTGTATCTTGACTTTCATGCCGCGCAAATTTCCTAATCCAGCAAACAGGGGAGACCACCATGAAAGGGCAGATCACGCTGGAGGGCAAACCGAAACGCATGGCGGTACTCGACTACGGGCTGTTTCAGGTGCATGCGAACGGCCGCATCATCGGCATCTGCGGCTACGTCGTCGAAATGGATTCCGGTGACGTCGTGCTGATCGACTCCGGGTTCCCCCCGAAATATGCGCAGGACGCCGCTGCCGCCACGGATGAGGATGATCTGGGCAGTTTTGGGCGGGTGTTGTCGGTGACGCCCGACAATAGCGTCAGCGCGCAGCTGTCATTGCTCGGGCTAAAGAAATCGGACGTCACGCTGATGATCCAGAGTCACACCCATATCGACCATGTCGGTGAACTTGACGCCTTTCCCGGTGTCCCGATCCTGATCGCGGCAGCAGAACGCGCCTTGCCGCGCCCGCTCTACTGGTCGGGAAAGCAGCCGATGACGTGGCCGGACGCGCAATACCATCTCGTCGACGCAGATATGACCCTCGCACAGGGGTTCGACGTGCTGCTGTGCCCGGGTCATGCGCCGGGGCAACTGGCGTTCATGATTGACCTGCCGGACAGCGGGCCGATCCTGCTGACCTCGGACGCGATCAGCAGAGCGGACGAAATCGGCGAACGCTTTGCCGGTTCATGGGAAGAAGCGCAGGCGATCTTTCACGGTGACAGACTGATGCAGCGCGCCCGCGACCGCGATGCGCTGGTGATATTCGGTCACAGCCCCGAAGACTGGCCGACACAGCGCAAGGCGCCCGACTGGTACACCTAGCGTACGTCCCGCCCCTGATTGAGGATGATGACATTGCCGCTGGACACGTTTCCGGCGGGTGAGATCAGGAAGCTGACCCAGGCGGCAATCTCTTCGGGCTGCATGGCGCGACCGTGGGGCATTTGCGCGATGGCCTTGGCCAGAACCTCCTCGCTCACCACCCCGAAAAGCGGCGTTTGGGTCATCGCAGGGGCGATCGAATTGACGGCAATCTGCTCGGTTGCATATCTGCGGGCCAGATCTTTGGTCAGCGTGTCCAGCGCAGCCTTGCTCGCGCGGTAATGGGGCGGGTCGAAAGCATCGAAATTATAGGCACCGTTCGAGGATATGTTCACGATCTTGCGGACACCCGCCCGCCCGGTCATGAGCTTGATCGATGCCTGCGCACAATGAAAGGCGGCCGTAAAATTCAGGCGCATCTGCCTTTCAAACTCGTCCTCCGGAATATCGGGAAATTCTGACATGAAACACGTGCCGGCGTTGTTGACGAGCGCGTCCACCCCGCCATGCTCGGACGCGATTTGCGCAAAAGCTGCGTCAATCGCGCTCTTGTCCATCAGATCCGTGGGTATCGCGGCAAACCCTTCTTGCTGGGCCATTTCGGCCATGCCGTCACTGTCGACATCCAGCCCGACAACGTGCAGACCGTCCTCGAGCAACTTGGCAACGATCGCTCGGCCCATGCCGCCCGCTGCGCCTGTGACCACTGCAACTTTCACCATCTGTATTTCCTTTCACACCGGGCCCGTCGATTGGCATGGATTTTCGCGACACGCTCCGATAGATCGTATTGAATGTAAACGCATTTATCCTGCCCACGTCAGAAGGAAGCGCCATGCCCCCCCGCCCTGCCCGCAGGATCACCGACACAAGCCCAAAGAATTTCGGCATGTTTGCGAAAGCCGTAGGCATGTCCGGCGATCTGATCCACCTCGAACTGGGCATGCCGGCAGACGATACACCCTGCCACATCAAACAGGCGACCGTTGCCGCCCTCAATGCGGGCGATGTGCATTATTCTGATCTGCAGGGCCAGCCTGCGCTCAGGCAGGCGCTGGCAGAGAAGCTGTCGCGGCAAAACGGGCTCGACTTCACTGCCGATGAGGTGCTGATCACGAACGGCCTGACCCACGCATCTTTCGCCGCCTTTATGGCGTTCATCGATGACGGCGACGAGGTCATCCTGCTTGCGCCCTACTACCCGCAGCATATCGGCAAGGTGGAACTGGCGGGGGGCCGCGTCGTTATCGCGCCGCTCGATGCGGAAAACGGTTTCGCGCTGAATGCGGATCTCATTGCACCGCATATCACTTCGCGCACCAAGGCGATTGCGATTGTTAATCCCTGCAACCCGACGGGTCGTGTCTATTCCCGTGCCGAGCTTGAAGGCTTGGCGCAGCTGGCCGTGGCACACGATCTGATGGTGTTTTCAGACGAGGTGTACGAAGAAATCACCTATGACGGCGCGCGCCATATTTCCATCGCGGCCCTGCCCGGCATGCGCACGCGGACAATCACGATGAGCGCCTTTACCAAAGCCTACGCGATGGACGGCTGGCGGCTTGGCTATCTGGCGGCCGATGCGGGCCTCATGGGTCCGTTGATGAAAATGACCACCAGCGAAGTCACCCATGTGAACACATTCATTCAGGCCGGAGCCTTGGCGGCGGTAACGGGTCCTTCAGGTGTTCTGGCCGAGATGGTGGACCGCGACCGGGCCCGCCGCGATCTGGTCGTGACCCGCCTGAACCAGATGCCCGGGGTCACCTGCGCTCCTGTCGAAGGCACGATTTATGCGTTTCCCGACATCCGCGCCACGGGCCTGTCGGCGCAAAACTGCGCGGACAGATTGCTGAATGAAACGGGTGTGGTGGTCGAAGCGGGCAGTTTCTACGGCACAGCTGGCGAGGGGCATTTGCGGGTCTGTTTCGGCTGTGCGGAGCTTGACGTGCTCACAGACGCGATGGACAGGATGCAGCGGTTCTTCAACAGTCTCTAAACCAGCGTATCCAACGCATCACAAAGCCGGGTTACATGCTGCATCCGAGTGACAGCGCCCGGCGACAGCCGCAGGATCGGGCCGCGGGCATCCGCGAAAATATTCGCGTCGCGCAAGCTGTCTACGACCTGCGCAGGATCGACAGAGGACGGCAGATGCAACATGACCGACCCACCCCGCCGGTTGCGCGATGCGGGGGATGCCAAAGTCACACCGCGCGCGTTAGCCCATTCGATGATCGTGTCGGTCAATGCACGGTTGTGGGCTTGTAACCCCGACTGCGCCGCGTGCCATCTGAGCGCGGGCACGGATCCCACACAGGCCATGACCGAGGGCGTCCCGTGGTCGAAACGTCGCGCATCCGGCGCGTAGTCAAACGCCTCCAGGTCCCACGAAAACGGATTATCCTGACTGAACCAGCCCCGCAATTCCGGGGCAGACGCAGCAATAAGTTCGGGGCGCATCTGAATGATACCCGCGCCGGGCGTGCCACACAGCCATTTCAGCGTCGTCGAGATGGCGAAATCAACGGGCGTATCCACCACGGAAAACGGGACGATGCCGATGCCCTGTGTTAGATCAATACCGACGAGCGATCCCATCTCGCGACCGTGGGCGAGCAGGCGGTCAAGATCCGGCCTGTGCGATGCTGTGGAGGTCACGAACGTCAGGATGGCGAGCGCGACATCCGGCCCCCACGCCGCGATCATGTCGTCATCTTCGACCCAGTAGCCCCCTTCGCGAAGCGGCACGGTCCTGAGTGTAAATCCGATACGGTCGGCAAGCCCGTTCAGCAGAAAATGCAGCGACGGAAAACAATCGGCAGCAATCAGAACGGTCCTGCCGGACAAGCGGTCGGCCATCCCGCCAATAACGGAATAAAGCGCCGCAGTTACGTTGTCTGCAGAGGTCAGCGTCCCCGCGGGGGCGTCGATTAGATCACACCACAGGTCGATGAACGTCTGCCGCGCGCCGAGCATTTTCGGCCACTGCGCGTCATCGCATGCGCCCCAGACAGTTGCGAAGTCACCCAAAGCCCGCGCCATTTCGCGGTCTTTGCCGGGATAGAGCCCGATGGAGTGATACAGGAAATAAGCGGGGTCTGACATATCCATCTCTTTCTAACCGGGAAAACCAGTGCCCGCCAGATCGGCAGGCGCAAGCCTCCCTGCCCCGCTACAGTGTCTCGCGCAGCACTGAAACCGGTGCGAGCGTTCGTCCTGCCACAGTGTGCGATTGCGTGTCGAAGTTAAACCAGAACCGTTCTGTTCCTGTGTCGCGGCACCGTACACCATCGGGCAGATCCATGACCGAAAGACCTGCCGACGTGGCCAACTCTCCCAATATCCGCCGCGCGGCATCCTGATCGGGCCAGCCCGCCAAATAGTGGAAACGGCCCTTTTGTACCAATGCGGGCGCGCCGTCTTGTGTCGCCTCGACGACGGTTTCGCCCGTCTCGATATGCTCCAGATACCGGATGAAATGGCCCCCCTCCGGCAGGGCAACGGGGCTGTCGGGGCGGATCGATTGCACATAGGTCACGGTCGCGTCGAAATCCGGCCAGGCGGGTGGCATCGGAACGGGGGTGCACATGTCGGCATCCCGTGCGCCGGTACGAGGGCCGACGAGAACCGTCGCATCGGCCCGCGCGAAGGCCTGCTTCAGATCATCTTCCATGTGCATCACACCGGGGGCGAGGATCATGGTGTAGCCCGAAAAGTCGCGCGTGCTGGCCGGTACGATATCCACCGACAATCCCATTGCGCGCAGCGCGCGGTAGGTGTCGAAGACGAGCCCGAAATAACTCAGCCCGTCACCGTGCGGCTGCACCGCCCAGTAATAATCAGCGGCATAGTCAAACATCAACGCCACCGGAGCCTGCACCGGCTGCACGTCCGGCGCTTTGCCAAGCTCTTGTGCGACCTGCTGCGCCTCCGCCATGCCGGGCGCGTCGGCGCTATCGGGGCGCAGAAGACCCGCGTGCATCTGTTCCTGCGCAAAAGGCGCTTGCCGCCAGCGGAAATAGCACACCGCTTCGGCGCCGTGTGCAAACGCTTCCCACGACCACAAGCGCACCATACCGGGCAGCGGCGCGGGGTTGTACGGGGCCCAGTTCACGGGGCCGGGCTGCTGCTCCATCACCCACCAGCGGCCTTTGCCGACCGCGCGGTAAAGGTCGTGGTGAAACGCACCGAAATCCGGGTCGCCCTGCCGGGCAAACCGCTTCTTATGGGCATCGTCAAATCCCGAGCGGTCTTCGAGAAAGCCGAGCGGATAGCTGTCCCAACTGGCGAAATCGAGATCATTGCCGACATCGAAATGATCGAAATCCGTGATCCGCCCCATGTAGTTGTGGGTGATCGGCGCATCGGAATGGCGCCGGATGATGTCGACCTGCACCCGATTGAACGCAACCACCTGGTCCGATGTGAAGCGGCGAAAAGCGAGCGAATGGGCCGGGTTAGGCTCTGTCACGGTCAGGTTGGGCAATCCGATCTGGTCAAAGTCATCGTAGTCCATCGACCAGAATACGTTGCCCCACGCATCGTTCAGCGCGTTGATATCCCCGCCATTGCCCGCACCGGGATAGCGGGTGCGCAGCCAGCTTTGGAACGCGGTGCCCGCAGCGTCGGAGTAGGAAAGGGTTGTATCGTGGCAGCCGTATTCATTGTCGGTCTGCCACGCCGCGATATGCGGGTTATCGCCATACCGCTCGGCCAGCTTCGAGACGATCCTTGCGCATTCCGCCTTGTACCCTTCATGGCTGAAACAGTAGTGCCGGCGTGATCCGAAACGCCGCGGGCGGCCAAGCTCGTCAAGCGCGATCATGTCGGGATGTTTGTCCATAATCCAGCGCGGCGGCGTTGCCGTGGGCGTGCCCAGCACCACCTTCAACCCTGCCGATCCCAGCACCGCGATTGCATCGTCGAGCCAGCCTAAGTGATAGTCCCCCTCCGCAGGTTCGAGCCGCGTCCACGCGAATTCCCCGATCCGCACCCATGTCAGGCCCGCCTCGGCCATGCGCCGCGCATCGTCTTCCCAGATGGCGCGGTCCCAGTGTTCGGGATAATAGCAGGTGCCCAGAGTTCGCTTGAGGTTCATAGAATTACCCGGTGTTCGCGCTGTCCCGTCACATTGACCGCGCAGTGATATGTTTTCCCGTCTCCTGCACCATCCAGCCCATCGGCAGCGGTGGTGACGAAAAGGGTTTTGAGATCAGGACCGCCAAAAGCGGGGCAACTGGCCTGCTGGCCGCCCACGCTAACAGCGCCCAGAAAAGCACCGTCCGCATCGTATCGCGCCACGCGCCCTGCCCCCCATTGGGCAATCCACAAACAACCGTCTGCGTCGACAACAGCGCCGTCGGGGTTCAGATCCTCGCCCCGCAGATCAAGATGCAAGACCGGGTCCGAAGCAGGCCAGCCCTCATCGTCAAGCGCCACGCGCATCACGTGGCGCGTGGCCGTATCGGTGAAGTAAGCGGTGGTCCCGTCCGGCGCGAAGGAAATGGCATTGCTGATCGTGATCCTGTCGAACAACCGCTCGACAGTGCCTTTGTAGTACCGGTATATGCTACCCGCCTTGCGCTCGGCGTTGATGCCCATCGTCCCGATCCAGAAGCCGCCCGCGGGATCGGCCCGCCCGTCATTGGACCGCGTGACCAAATTGTCCGCTTCGAGCGGGGCGACGAACGTGTCTTCGCCTGTCTCGAGATTGAAGGTAAAGAGCTGCGTCTGCGAGGCAACCAGCAGCGTGTCGGTGTCGACCCACCCCGCGGCCGATACGTATTCGTCAAATTGATGGACCCGCCCTTCGCCGTAAAGGCGGCGGTTCAGGATATCGAACCAGAACAGAGCGCCCCGTTCAGGATGCCAAAGCGGCCCCTCGCCCAAAAGGCACCGCGTCTCGTCGAAAACAGTGGCGGTCATGGGCGCAGCGCGTCAAAGGCGGCCACGATGCTGCCGGCGCGGGTCGCTACCTCTTCAAGGCTGAAACCCGCTTGGTAAAGACCGCTTCCGATCCCGAAACCCGTGGCCCCCGCCGCCAGCCAGTCGCCAAAGTTCTCGGGCGCGGCACCTCCAACGGCGTAGGTTTCCGTTTCGGGTGGCAACACGGCCTTGAGCGCCTTTAGTCCAGCCGGACCGATGAGATTGCCCGGAAAGAACTTCAGCCCGTCCGCCCCGTGCCGCAGCGCGGTGAAGCTTTCCGTCGGCGTCATGACGCCCGGAAAACTTTGCAGACCGGACTCTTTGGTCGCGTCGATCACCGCGGGATTGCAATCCGGCGACACGATCAATTGTCCGCCCACACCGGCCACATCGGCCACAGCCTGCGCGGTCAGCACGGTCCCTGCCCCGACAACCGCGCGCCCTTTCAACAGATCGGCAAGCAAACCGATGGACGTGAGCGGATCGGGCGAATTCAGTGGAACTTCGATGCGGTCGATACCGGCTTCGATTAGCTGCTCACCGATGGCTTCGACCTCGGGCGGTGTGATGCCGCGCAAAATGGCAATCAGGGGACGGCTCATGGTTCAGGCTCCTTCGGACAGGGAATGAAAGGCCGCGCGCAAACCGCGCAACGTCATCTCTTCGGCGTCGGTTGTCTGTGCTGTGACGCCCTGCGCCGCGAGCGCCTCGCTGTAGCGCTGCGAGAGCGTGCCGTTGCCCACGAGCGCCACGTTCTGTCCCAGCCAGTAGGGCCGCGCCGCGGCCAGCTCCATCCCGACCAACATACCAGACAGCCGCGCACGCGCCACCGCAGGATCGAGCGTGGAAACGAGCCCCTGCGCACGCAGAGAGAACAGATCTGCCACCACACGTTCGGGCCGTGACATCGCATCGCCCACGGCATCCGTGAATGCGGCGTCATCCCATCCGTCGTCAGGAATGGAGTGCTTGAGAACCGATTGGCGCGATAAAAGCGCGTAGAGCTCACCCGTCATGAATGTGCGGAAACTGACAACTTCACCGGCGGAGATATGGGCCCATTTCGAATGGGTTCCGGGCAGACACAGAACACCGTCAAAATCGGGAAAGGCGGCGAGAAAACCGGCAATCTGGGTTTCTTCGCCACGCATCACATCTGCGGGGCTTGCCTGTGACATGCCAGGCAGAATGGACACCGACAGCCGCGGATCGTCACACACCGGCGACACGGACTGCGCCGCCTGTGGTGGCGAGGACGGAACCGTTTGGTAAGCCGCTTCGATCCAGCCCTGCCGTGCGCCAACCATGCCGCAGCAGATGACGGGTGTTACCGAGCCGTCTTGCAGGTGGTCCCCAACCAGACGCAGCAGCGCGGGCTCGAACCCATCGCGGGCCAATGTGCCCATGCCATCGGCGGATGAAAGGGCGGCCTGAACCGCGTCACCCTGCATCACCCAGGCGCGCAGGTTGCTGGTGCCCCAATCGACTGCAATCCATCTCATCGCGCTATCCGGTGGTCACGACGCCGCCGTCGACGACCATTAACTGGCCGGTCATCATGCGGCTTGCGTCAGATGCCAGAAACAGGGTGGCACCCACGATATCTTCTGGCTCAATCGGGCGCTTGAGGCATTGCCGATCCAGCATCCCGTCAAGCGCTTCGGGTGTGACCCACATTTCCTTTTGCTTGTCCGTCATCACCCATCCCGGCGCCAAGGCGTTGACGCGAATGTTGTCGCGGCCAAATTCTCGGGCCAGACTGCGGGTCATTGCGGTGATCCCGCCGTTGGCCGTGGTGTAGGCCGGATAGCCTTCGTTCCCCATCATGTAGCTGATCGAGGAAAAGTTCACGATCACGCCGCCGCCCGCTTTTTGCATGCTCTCGATGGCGGCTTGGCACCCGAAGAAATACGCCTTCAGATTGATCGCCTGCGACCAGTCCCAGAATTCTTCGTCAACCGAAAGCGTTTCGTGGCGCTGATCGTTCGCGGCATTGTTTACGGCGATCTGTATCGGCCCCAACGTGTCGGCGATTTCAACTATTGCGGCTTTGAGCGCGGCGGTGTCGGTGATGTCGCACTCCACGAAATGGGGCCGGGTGCCGTGCTTGGCCTCCATCTCATCGCAAAAGGCGGTTGCATCGCTGCGTCCGACAAAGCCGACCCGCGCACCTTGCGCCAGAAAGCCATCCGTCAGCGCCGCGCCGATGCCCGACCCTCCGCCGGTGATAAAGACGGTCTTGTCTTTCAAGTCATGGAATGTCGCGTGCATCAGTGGCTCTCCCGTGTGACGGGGCGGGTGTCTTTGCCCACCAGAAAATCAAGATCCGCGCCCCGGTCCGCCTGCAACACGTGATCCACGTACATTTTTGCGTACCCGCGGGTGTAATGCGGTGCGTCGGGTTCCCATGCGTCCCGGCGGGCCTGCAGCTCCGCCTCATCAACCAGCAGATCGAGCACACCGTTCTGTGCCGATATCCGGATACGGTCACCCGTTTTGACGAGGGCCAGCGGCCCCCCGTCCTGCGCCTCGGGCGAAACATGCAGGATCACCGTGCCATAGGCGGTGCCGGACATGCGCGCATCCGAGACACGCACCATATCGCGGACGCCTTCTTTGACCAGTTTGCCGGGAATGGGCATGTTGCCGACTTCGGGCATGCCGGGATACCCCTTGGGCCCACAGCCCTTGAGCACCAGGATCGTATCGGCAGTGACCGGCAGATCATCCCGATCGATGTTTGCCTTCAGATCTTCGATACTGTCGAACACATAGGCGTCCGCTTCATGCTCCAACAGGTGTTCGGTCGCTGCGGAGGGTTTCACGATCGCGCCGCGCGGCGCCAGATTGCCCTTGAGCACGCGCAGTCCGGCGGCGGGTTTCAGGGGCGCATCCATCGCGTATATCACATCGCGATTGTAGCATTCCGCTCCATCGGCGTAGGCGGTGATCGAACCGCCCAGCACGGTCGGCGTGTCGCGCAGGCGCGCGCCCAGCTCTCGCAGGATCACCGGCATCCCGCCCGCATAGCAGAAATCCTCCATCAGGTATTTGCCCGATGGCATGCAGTTGACCAGCAAGGGAATGTCCGATCCGAGTTCGAAGTCATCGAGGGTCAAATCGACACCGACGCGCCCCGCGATCGCCAGCAGGTGCACGACCGCGTTGGTCGACCCGCCCACGGCGGCATTCGCCATAATTGCGTTTTCAAAGGCCGCGCGCGTCAGGATGTCGGAGGGTTTGATATCTTCGTCCACCATCTCGACGATGCGTTTGCCCGTCAGATGGGCCAGCGCCATGCGGCGGCTGTCCACGGCAGGCAATGCGGCATTCGTGGGCAGGCTCATGCCCATCGCCTCGACCAAAGAAGCCATGGTCGAGGCGGTGCCCATCGTCATGCACACCCCCTTGGAGCGGCTCATCCCACTTTCGGCGTTCATGAAATCCTGCAAGGTCATCTCCCCTGCCCTGACGGCTTCGGAGAATTTCCAGACGTCCGTGCCCGACCCGATATCCTGACCCTGCCACTTGCCGTTCAGCATGGGGCCAGAAGATACCACGATTGACGGCAGATCGACCGACGCGGCCCCCATCAGCTGGCCCGGCGTTGTCTTGTCACAGCCCCCCAGCAGGACCACACCGTCAATCCCGTAGGCACGAATCGACTCCTCGACATCCATCGCCAGCAGGTTGCGGAACAGCATGGCGGTCGGTTTCATCTGTGTTTCGCCTAGGCTCATCACAGGGAATTCGACGGGGAAGCCACCCGCTTCCCAGACGCCCCGCTTCACGCCTTCGGCCAGATCGCGAAGGCCGCTGTTGCACGGGGTCAGTTCGGACCATGTGTTGCAGATGCCGATAATGGGCCGTCCGTCAAACGCGTGATCGGGAAAGCCCTGGTTCTTCATCCAGCTGCGGTGGATAAAGCCATCCTTGTCGGTCTTGCCGTACCAGGCGGCGCTGCGGCGGGGCTTCTTGCTCATAGCTTCGTTCCTTCGATCACCCACATGGTTTCGGGGAAAGACCACGGCAGGATCAATCCGTGGTTCATCAGATAACTGCCGCTGACCGTTTTCGCATCCGTTTTCAACAGCGTGTCCCCCCGTGACAGATGGTTGATATCGTCGCGATTGACCAGATCAATCCGGTACATCGCAGCCGGATCAAGCCGTGTCAGCCGCAGGGGGCGGGGCGCGATCTGCGAGGAGGTATCCGCCTTACCGGCAAAGACGACAAAACGGCTGTCGTCCTCGGCCAGCTGCTGTTCTGCAATGACCGCGTCGTCGGGGCTGTCGAGCCGCAGAATATCGGCGCGGCCCATCCATTTGCGATTTTCACGCCACCACGCGGTCACCCGCGACAGAACTGCCGTTTCATCCTCGGTCAGCTCACGGGGATCCATTTCGAACCCCATGTGCCGCTGTGCTGCGACCCATGCGCGGAACCGGATGTTGATGGTGCGCCCCGATGTATGACACACGCGCGGGCCAACGTGGCTACCGGTAACCACGAGCGGCAGAAAGATCGCGGCGTTGTGCTGCATCCGTAGACGCTCGACCGCATCGTTGCTATCGGACAGCCAGACGCGGTGGGTGCGGCTGAGGATGCCAAAGTCGATGCGCCCCCCACCCGAAGCGCAGCTTTCGATTTCGACATTCGGAAAGGCCTCGCGCAGCCTGTCGATCAGCGCATAGCTGCCCATGGTCTGGGCGGCGTCGGGTTGCGGCAGGACACGGTTGTGATCCCACTTGATGTAATCGATGGCGTGGTTTTCCAGCACGTGGCTGATGCGGTCGAACAGATAGTCGCGCACCGCCTCGTTGCTCATGTCCAGCGCCTTTTGCTGACGCCCGAGGATTTGATCTTCGCCCCCCAGAGCCCAGTCGGGATGGGCGCGGTGCAGCTCGGAATCGGGGTTCACCATTTCGGGCTCGAACCAGATGCCGAACGTCATGTCCAACCCGTGCACATGCTCGATCAGCGGATCCAGCCCATCGGGGTATTTGCGCGGATCGACAACCCAGTCGGCGAGGCTGCTTTCGTCGTTATCGCGCATCCCGAACCAGCCGTCATCCAGCACGAAGCGTTCGGCACCGAGCAGCGCCGCGTGCGCTGCGAGGTCTTTCAGTTCGTCGATCTTGTGGTTGAAATAGACCGCTTCCCAAGAGTTGTAATGCACCGGACGCGGGCGTGAGGCGTCGGGCCACGTGATGATCCGGTCGCGCAGATGCCGCTGGAAAGACACGGCACACCCGTTGATACCATCGCTGGAAAACACCGAGTAAAGCGTTGATGACGCAAAGCGTGTGCGCGGTTTGCTCTCCATCCGGCTGGCATGTCCGAATTGCACCTGTCTGCGCCCGTCGGGCAGTTCTTCGGCGATCATGCGATGCCCGCCGGACCAGCCATAATGGAAACCGTACACCTGCCCTTGCGTGTTTGTGGCGCCCCTGCAGGGCACGAGCAGACCCGGGAAATGTTCGTGGCCCGTGCGCCCTGTGCGATTCTCGCGGTAGCGTATCCCTGCAGACCACGCCGTACGGTTCATCTGGAACTCACCGCACCAGCGGCCCGAGAAATCGATCATTTCGTCCGACATCTGCGGTGCGGGCATCACCGGCGCCGCCAGCCAATGCAGATGCAGCGACCGATCCGCTTCGAGCACGGAGCGCGACGCGATGATATGCGTCTGCGGGTCCAGTTCGAACGTCGCCGCATAGCGCAAACCGTTGCTGGTATCGACGTAATGCAGGCTGAGCCCGTTCGGCGTTTCTTCGGCGCGGGCAAAGCGGAATTTCGGCAGGATCGGCATGCCGTCCTCGCCGCGGATCACCATGCCCGGCTGACCGGGAAAAGTGCGCGTCGCCTCGGGCGAGATCGACAGTTCGGGGTTCACATCCAGCATGCCACCGGTCACGTCGATGTCGCCGCCCCGAACGATTGTGGCGCAGTCTTCGTCCTCCGGCAGGCGCGGCCCCCAATAGACCACTTCGGCCAAACGGTCACCCCGCGCGCCTAGAACCAGTGTCTGGCGCGTATCATCCAGCCGCCAGGTTTGTGTCATTTTACAGCACCCAGGGTCAGGCCCGCGATAAAGTGGCGCTGCATCGCAAAGAACATCAGCACCGGCGGTAGCGCCGCCACGATCGATCCCGCAGATACCAGATGCCACTGCGCGACCCATTGCCCGTTCAACGAATAAAGCCCGGCGGTGATCGGTTGTGTATCGGCCCCCTGCGTCAGCACCGTGGCCCAGAAATAGTCATTCCAGATGAAGGTAAAGATAAGCACCGACAACGCGGCAATCGCGGGTTTCATCAGCGGCAGCACCACGTGCCAGAAGATCTGGATTTCGGACACGCCTTCGACCCTTGCCGCCTCGATCAGCTCGCTTGGCAAAGCCTTGATAAAGTTGCGCATGAAGAGCGTGCAGAAACCGGTCTGAAACGCGATATGGAACAAGGCCAGACCCTGGACGGTGTTGTACATGCCCAGATCCAGCGTCAGATCGCGCACCGGCACCATCAGGATCTGGAACGGAATGAAGTTGCCCGCCACGAACATGAAAAACAAAAGCAGATTGCCTTTGAACTTATACACACCCAGCGCAAAGCCCGTCATGCACGACAGCGCGACCGCGCCGATCACCGTCGGGATTGTCACCTTGAACGAGTTGAGGATGTATTTGCCGATCGGCGTGTTCTGGAAGATCGCCGTGTAGTTTTCGACGAAGTTGAAGGACGACGGCCAGCCCCAGTAGTTGCCTGCCGTGATATCGCCTGCGGACCGGATCGAGGTGACGGCGACCGCGATCAGCGGCAGCAGCCAGAGGATCAGAACGATCGGCAGCGCCACGCGGTAGACCATTTGCGAGGTCGAGGATGTCTTTTCAATAGGTGTTGGAAACATCGATCAGGACCCCCGCTCGTCTCGGTACATTTTGAACAGGAACCCGGCGATATAAACCATCATGATGGCAAACAGCACGACCGCAATGGCGGCACCGTATCCCATGCGGAACCCGTATTCCGAAAACGCCTGTTCGTACATGTAGAACGCGAGCACGCGGCTGGTGCCATAGGGGCCGCCATCGGTCATGATCGAGATGAGGTCGAACGACCGCAGCGCCCCGATGACAGTCACCACCACGGCAATGAAGGTCGCGGGTTTCAGCTGTGGCAGCACAACATACCAAAGCATCTTGAGCCCCTTTGCATTGTCGAGCCGTGCCGCCTCGATCTGTTCGGGGTCAACGGCGTTCAGGCCGGTCAGATACAGGATCATGCAATAGGCCGTCTGGGGCCAGAGCCCCGCCGCGATGATGCCGTAGGTCACGTATCGTTCGTCCGCCAGCACCGCGATGGGATCGGCGCCAAACCAGCCGATGACAATATTGAACAGGCCAAAGCTGGGATCATAGAACCACGAGAACACGAGGCCGACAACGACCTGGCTGATCACGAAGGGAAAGAAGAAAAGCGACTTGTAGATGCGGATGCCCCGGACCGTCTGATTCAGAAACAGAGCGACGAACAGACCCGCCGGAAGCGCCAGCATATACAGCACAAGCCAGATGACGTTGTTCTTGAGCGAGACGTAGAAATCTTCGTCATCCATCAATTCGACATAGTTGGAGGTGCCGACGTATGTCGCCTCTCCCAGTCCGTCCCATTCGTAGAACGAGATGCTGATCGACTGGAAGATCGGCATGATGACATAGACGATGAACATGAAAATGCCCGGCGCCAGAAACAACCACGGCGCAAGCCGTTGCTGATTGCGGCGCCAGTAGGATTTCTTGACGGGTGGTTTGCGGTCGGGAAGGGCAGCTGTCGTCATGGCAGAACGCTCCGGGCTGACGGATGGCGGGGAATGGTGCGCCTGACACCGCACCGGGATGGTGCCGCGGCGGGTCTGGCGGGAAAAACGGGCACCCTCGGATAAGGGGATGCCCGATCGTCAGCGCTTACTTGTTGATGCGCTGGCGTACTTTTTCGAGACGCTCGAGGATCTGGTCCATGCGCTCTGGCTTGACCATGAATTCCTGGAAGCCTTCCATGCCGGCTTTGGCCATCTCGGCCGGTGCGTCACGGTCGAAGAACTGGGCGATGCCACCGTCGGTGTTGCTCAGCATTTCGTAGCCCGCTTGCAGGAACTTGTCGTCCCCCACGGAAGAACCGGAGTTGATCGGCAGCTGGCCCAGCGTTTCGTTGATCTGCGTCTGCACTTCTGCACGCGCCACATAAGCAAGGAACTTCTTGGCGTTCTCTTTGTTCTTGGCGTTTGCAGGAATGTGGATCGTGTCTGTCGGCGCTTCTTCGGCCATCGGCACATCGGGGTTGATCATCGGGAACTGGAAGAAGCCCAGCTGATCATCCGTCAGACCCGCTTCGCGCAGCGGTGCAACAGCAAAGTTGCCCATCACGTACATCGCGGCGTCGCCCTGCACCATCGGTGCCAGCGCTTCCTGCCAGGAGAAAGCGGCGTGGTTTTCGAGGAAGAATTCCTTGTCGACCAGCTCTTTCCAGTTCGCCATTGTCGCTTTGACGCGATCGTCGGTCCACTCGACTTCGCCCTTGGTCAGCGCCATGTGGAAATCGTAACCGTTTGTGCGCAGGTTCAGGTAATCGAAGACGCCGCCAGCCGTCCAAAGGTACTTGGTGCCGATGGTGATCGGCGTGATGCCTGCGGCCTTGAGCGTTTCACCGGCTGCGATGAACTCTTCCCAGTTGGTGGGCACTTCGATGCCCTGCTCTTCGAAGATGTCTTTGCGGTAGTAGATGCCCCACTGGTAATACGTGTACGGCACGCCCCAGATTTTGCCATCGATGGTCATCGACCCTTTGGCCGACGCGAGCTGATCGCTCAGACCGTTCTCTTCCCAGACGTCGTCGACAGGCTCGAACAGGCCCGCGTTCACGTAAGGCAGCATGCGGTTGCCGGCGTACCAGTTGGCAACATCGGGCGCATCCGCTGTCAGGAAGTTACGGATCGACGTCTTGTACCCTTCGTGATCGAAAAGGTTCCACGTGACGTCAATGTCAGGGTTCTCGGCCTTGAAGCCGTCAATCAGTTCCTGAAACGCCTGCTTTGGGGCAGGATCGGATGTATCTGTGTTGATGACCAACTCGCTCGCGAATGCGGCTGCGCCGATAATTGTGGATGCGGCCAATGCGGCCGCGAAGGTCTTGGTGCGTTTGAACATTAAAGTTCCTCCCGATGGTGTCGTGAGATCGGCTTTCCCTAACCGTTCATGGTTCCACATAATGAAACCTCATCTCAACTATTGAAAACACTGCGTCACCCGACTACGGTTGTCAACAGTTTCGTAGGGCACGCAGGTGCCCCATTGGAAAGGTTCAAGCGTGCCGGGAGGGCAGGAATGAACAAGCAGATCACCGGTTCTGGCACCGTTGGAAAGGCGCTGGATGTGCTTGATACAGTCGCGTCTTTCGGCCGTCCCGTGCGCTTTTCCGAACTGCTTGCCGATAGTCCCCATCCCAAGGCGACGTTGTACCGGCTTTTGCAATCGCTGACCCATGAACGACTGATAACGCATGACGCCGAATCGGGCAGCTACAGCCTCGGCCTGCGTCTGGTGCAGTTGGCCCATTCGGCCTGGCGACAAAGCTCGCTCGCCCCGATTGCCGCGCCCACCATCGAAGCATTGGCGAAGGAAACGGGCGAAACCGTGCACCTTGCACAGATCGACAATGGCCAGATCATCTTTGTCGACAAGTGCCGCACCAGCAACATTTTCGAAACGCTTGCCCAACCCGGGCGCGTGGCGCCGGCATTCTGTACCGGAGTGGGCAAGGCCATTCTCGCCTTTCTATCGGCTGACCGGCTCGACCGCGCGCTGACCCAGCAGGCGTTCTTGCAGTATACGCCGAACACGCACCCCTCGCCCGCGAGCCTCATGGTGGAATTGGCGCAAATCGCTCAGGACGGAATCGCGTTTGACCGTGAAGAACACGAACAGGGCATCATCTCGATCGCGGCCCCGATCCTTGACGGCAACGATCGCGTGATCGGCGCCGTTTCCATTGTAACCTCTACCACCCGCAAATCGCTGGATGATCTGTCGGTCTTCCGCCCTGCCCTGCTGGCCGCTACGGCGCGCATCGGGGCCGAGGCACACGACTGGCAATTTCCGGCGGTGTCATAATCACAGACAGGAGCCAACATGTCCGGCGTGACACTCGAAAATGCCATCAAGAAATATGGCGAAACCCAAGTCATCCACGGCATCGACCTGGAAATTGAACACGGCGAATTCTGCGTCTTCGTTGGTCCGTCAGGCTGCGGTAAGTCGACTTTGCTGCGCATGGTCGCGGGTCTCGAAGAAACCTCCGGCGGCACCATCCGGATTGGCGAGCGTGACGTTACCCACGCAGAACCGTCAGATCGCGGTGTGGCGATGGTTTTCCAGACATATGCACTTTATCCGCACATGACCGTCGAGGAGAACATGGGCTTCGGGCTGAAGATGAACGGTCACCCCAAGGCCGAGATCAAGGAAAAGGTATCGGAAGCGTCGCACATCCTGAAACTTGACGAATACCTCAAACGCAAGCCCAAAGCCCTGTCCGGGGGTCAGCGTCAGCGCGTGGCAATCGGGCGTGCCATTGTGCGCGGTCCGGATGTTTTTCTGTTTGACGAACCGCTGTCGAATCTTGACGCGGAATTGCGGGTCGACATGCGTGTGGAAATTGCGCGATTACACACGGAAATCGGCGCGACAATGATCTATGTGACGCACGATCAGGTCGAGGCGATGACCCTCGCCGACAAGATCGTCGTGCTGCGCGCGGGCAAGATCGAACAGGTCGGCAGTCCGATGACCCTCTACAATGATCCGGACAATAAATTCGTCGCCGGTTTCATCGGGTCACCCGCGATGAACTTCCTCGAAGGGACGGTAGAAGGCGGCAAGGTCCGCGTACCTGCGCTGGACAACAGGCTTGTCGCCCCGAACGTTACGCTGCCTGCGGACGGCACCGGCGTTGTGATTGGCCTGCGGCCTCAGGATATCGCGGTGAGTGCCGGTGACAGTACGCTGAAGCTGGATTTGCGCGAACAGCTGGGCGGTGTGTCGTACGATTATCTCAAGACGCCAACGGGCGAACGGATTGTCGTCGAGATGAAAGGCGATGCGGATTTGCCCGACGGCTCCAACCTCGCCCTTGCGTTCAGCGACGCTGCCGTAATGGTTTTCGACGCACAAAGCGAAGCACGTATCCGGTGAGGCACAGACTAGGATGCCCGCCGGACGATACGTTCCGGCGGGCCCCGAGAGCCGTGCAAGGACGTTCCCAACCACACCCACGGGACTAGCAATAGACTTTGACTAGATTAGTCATTGCATTTTAATCAATTTCCGCTCTAATAGTCGGCCTAAGGGGGGATACACCCCCATAGAGGCAGATAGACCATCATCGTGCGCGGCGATATGGCGATCAGGAAACCAGAGCGGAGGACACCAAAAGCAAACAGTTTTCCATAAAACAAAAGGCTCGAATGGTTGCAGCCATCCGAGCCCTGTCCGTCAATGTCAGCTTTGACACTGTCCGTTGCTTATTCATGACAGTACCAAAGCCACCGAATCGCCGCAAGCCCTGCTTGCTGGTGCATGGAGCTTTTATGTCCGAAATCCCACACTGCGACCCTGCGCAAGGCTTTGTCGCCTTTCCGGTCGCGATATTCGACCTCGACCTATCCCCCGCAGCCTTTCGCCTGCTGGCGGAGCTGTGCCGTATGGCGAACACAGACGGCCAATGCTGGCCGTCCCTCGCACAACTCGGCCGCCGCATGGGGCGGTCCCGCGCTGCTGTCTCCGGCTATATCACTGAGTTGCGCGCGACAGGCGTACTGTCGACCGAAGAGCAGCGGATGGCCAATGGGTACAACTATCGCCTTCGCTATACCGTGACGTTCTGGAAGGCCTTCCGTGCCGGTCTGCGCAAGCCGCCTGCTGCATCAAAACCTGAACGCACCGTTCAGCGGAATGAACGCCCGTTAGAAACTAAAAATCATAACCATAAAAAACAACAGAGTCTCGTTCTTCAAAAATCCTCTAAATTGATTGCGCGATGGAAAGCCTCGGTGGGCAACGCCCCCTACCCCGCCTTCGAACATCGGCCGTTAGAGACTGATATCATCGAAGCCGAGCGTTTGCTGTCGGAGATTACAGAGCATTCCACTCCTGTCATATCCGCGGATATAGAGACGGCGCCTCAGCTGTTTTGTGGCAGATCACGGACTGACCGGCTGCATCAAATCTCAGGCGGCGGATCTCGGACAACACATCACGAGCGAAGAGGCTCTAGCTGCGCTTATGACAGCGTTGAACGAAGCTTGGCAGCCACATTGGTCGAAAGTACCGAATACATATCAGCTTAAGCGGTTGCTCAGCAGTTTAGGTCCGCTGCATGATCCACGCACGGAGCGTAAACTCTTGCGGTCTTATGTGCAGAGATGGAAATTGCATGCGAAAACCTTGCCCTCCCCAGCGTTCGCGTCCAAAGTCGCCGCGTAATAATATCCACGGATATACATAATGGCTTACGGACAGTTCGAGCAGTTTATCCGCAACATGGGTCGGGTGATGACCCAGGTAAACACCAAGCTGCAGCGGGATCTGACAATGCGCAGCCGGGTGTCGCGCAGGTTTTCGCAGACCGAAGTGGCAGAGTTTTTTGTCGGTCGATGCCACATATCTCACGCGCATTTCGAAAGACGAAACGAACTACCCAGAAGGAGAGCGAAACGGGCGCGAACGCAGCTTTTCTCCGGCGGAAATTATCACGATACGCGGCATCCTCGCCAGTCGTCCCGGCGCCCGACGTGATCACCTGTACTGGCGGCAGCCCGGTGATCCGCTTAAAGTGGTGACCTTCGGAGCGCAGAAGGGCGGCACCGGCAAATCACTTACCGCCGCGCATTTTGCGCAGTACCTCTCGCTCTTCTATGGGCTTCGCGTCGGGGTGATAGATGCGGACCCCCAAGCAACGGCCAGTCTGTATTTTGCGGACGCTGATCTCCCGCTCTTCGCGCCAGACACCCCTACCCTCGCAGAGTTCATGGGGGTCGACGATCCGGGTGCCTCCGAACTGACAAAGAGAAGCGCGCAAGAGCTTGACGATATATGGCGGCCCACGCCTTGGCCCGGCGTGCGATTGATCCCCGGCGGGGCCAACATCCAGAACGGTGATATCAGCCTGTTCTTCCTGTCGCAGCGCGCCGGTGTCCCTGTCTACAGGGTGCTGCGCGATGCGATATCGACCTGGGACGCGCAGAACGGGGCCAAAAAACCATGATCGCCGATCTGCGCGATGCTAATGGTGCGTTTGATCCGGACCGTTTGCAAACCGCCCTCAACGAAACGCTTGATGTGATCGTGATAGACCAACAACCCTCGCTGACATTGATGCAGCTGAATGGGTTGATCGCAGCCGATAGCGTCGTCATCCCGCAAACAATGAAGGGTTTCGATCTGGCTACATTGGCGACCTATGTCGGGAACATTGGCGAATATCTGGAATTCATCATGGGGTTTGAGGCGGATCTGGAGATTGGCAATGGCGATCACATCGTTCTGCCGACCATTGTGCAGGAGCAAAACAATCAGGACACCGACCAGATTGTCGATCTGTACCGCCGCAGCCCTCGCGAAATCAGCCAAGTCTGGTACAATCGGTCCGACGCCATTGCCAATGCGTCGGAGGAATACAAGAGCATCTATGAATACCTGCCGCCACGCACGCGGCGGACCAGTGCAAAGGCATTTATGAGCAATGCGAACGCAGTGAACGACGGGTTGGTTTCCCGCGTCCTGCCGCATCTGCCGACCCGCGGTTTTGCGGATGCCTTCATCAAAGAGAGGTGGAGCTGATGGCCCGAAAACGCAAACTCGACGCTGGCCCGATCGACGGCGTACAGGCCCCCGAAACCAAGAGCATGCCGGGCATGGGCGGTATGTGGGGCGGGACCGCGCTGAACATGTTGCGGCAACGGCTCGACGATACCCGCAGCACGCTGACGGATGGCATCATGAACGGGACGGTGGCAGTCAGGCTGGACCCGGATCAGGTTCTCGACCCTATGGGAAGTGACCGACAAAGCGGGTGGCAGGACGACCCCGAATTCCTGTCGCTGGTCGATAACATCAAACGGCGCGGGCAGACACAGGCGATCCGCGTGCGGCCGGCAGACGCAAATTGGCTGCCGGATGGCGAGACGCCGACCGAAGTCAGCGGACAGTTTATCATACAGTCGGGTCGCCGCCGTCTGGCCGCGTGTGCACAGCTTGACCGGCCCGTGATTGCTGTGCTGTCGACTGTGGAGGGCGACGCAGCTCTTGCCGATCTGGAAGAGCGCTTCCACGAAAACACCATGCGAAAGAACCTCAACGGGTTCGAGGAATTGTTGTCGATCGGTCTCATCGCTGAATCGCTGGGGTTCTTGTCGCAGCAGGAAATTGCGACACGGCTGAGCGTGAGCCAGAATGACGTTTCATTGGGACGCGCCTGCGTTGAATTGCACGATCGCATTGTTGCCGATATCGACATCGCGAATACGCCCAAACGTGCCTATCGCGAGATTATTCCCCAGCTGAGGGGCAAGGCCGCACCGCCGAAGCTGACGAAGTCCGGCAAGGTCAAACCGGCCGTGTCCGAGGCCCAGCAGGGGCAGGTCAAGGTTGCGGTCAAGCGGGCGAGCAACGGTAACTTGCAACTCAAGCTCAGCGCCGACCACGATGTTGATCCTGATTGGCTGGCGCGGGCGGTGGCACGCATGGTCAATGCCCAAAAAGACAATGTCTGAACAGAACACCGGAAGGAAACCCTGATGCAAAAACCGACACTGCGCCAACATCTGACCGAGGCGGATGTGGATCGTGATCTGGCGGGTCTGATTGACGACATCGCAAGCGCCTGCCGGTTTATCGCCGACCACGTGCGCCATGGCGCATTTCAGGGAAACCTTGGCGCCGCAGGCAGCACCAATGTTCAGGGCGAGACGCAAAAGCAACTCGACGTGATATCGGACGAAGAGTTCGCAGCAAGGTGCCGGAGCAATCCGCGGATCGCGGCCCTCGTCTCGGAAGAGGTGGATGACGTCAATTGGCTCAAGACGGACCCGCAGGCGGGCGATTTCATCGTCTACTATGACCCTTTGGACGGGTCGTCGAACGTCGATGTGAACCTGTCTGTCGGCACGATCTTTTCGGTGGTTCGGCTGCCGCAAGATATTGAAAAGGCGGACGAAAATGCCGTTCTGATCAAGGGGGACCAGCAGGTTTGTGCCGGGTATGCCGTTTATGGCCCATCAACGGGGTTTTTCTGACGACGGGGCAGGGGGTCCATGGATTTACGCATCATCCGGGCAGCGGAGAGTTCTTGCTGACAGCCCGACATGACGGTCCCCGCCGAAACATCCGAATACGCGATCAACAGCTCGCGCGCCGAGAAGTGGGAGACGCCGGTCGCCCGCTATATTTCCGATAACGTGGCGGGGAAATCCGGTCCTCGGGGCCGGTCGTTCAACATGCGCTGGACCGCTTCGATGGTTGCCGACGTTCACCGCATTTTGACCCGCGGCGGTGTCTTTCTCTATCCGATGGACAGCGGCAATGCGGCGTCCGGTGGGAAGTTGCGGCTTATGTACGAAGCCAATCCCATGGCGTTGATCATCGAAGCGGCTGGCGGTGCCGCATCAACCGGACGGGGCCGCATTCTGGAGGTCGATCCGACGGGCCATCACCAGCGCGTGCCCGTCATACTGGGATCAAAAGACGAAGTGGCGGTCATCGAAAGATACCACGCGGAGGGTTAGGGCGTCTCTTCCTGGCTGTCGAGGATCTGCGCGATAACGGCGTGTCCTTGCAGAATATCCTGATGGATCGCTTCACCCACGGCCTCGACGTCACCATCCCGCAATGCGGCGAGCGCGACCTGATGCATATCCGGCATAGGCTGTGCATCGTTGCGGTCACAGACATCACGCAGGGCCGGTCCCACGCGAAGCCAATGCGCGGCCGCGGTCGCCATTAGAATTTCAGCTTCGGAACTGGCGTAAAGGGTCCAGTGAAACGCGTGGTTGTGGCGTAGGTAAGCGTTGATATCGCCGTCTTGTATTGCCTGTGTCACCTTGGCGTCAATGGTCTCTAACGCGGCGATTTCTGCGGGTTCCATGCCAACCGCACCAAGGCGCGCGAGTTGAGGTTCGATACCGGTGCGGGCGTATGTCAGCTCTTGCAACTGATGCATGGTAAGCCGCGGGACCGAAACGCGCCGGTTATCTGTGGCCAGCAGCGCGCTTCGGCGATCAGGCGGCGGATCGCTTCGCGCACCGGTGTGATCCCCGCGTCCAGTCGATCAACGATCCCCTGGATCGTGACTGCCGCCCCCGGGGCCAGTTCGCCGAACAACACCAGATCACGCGCCTGCCGATAGACAACTTCGTGGGTGGGCAGGCTGGCGGCGGCTGTGGTCATGGGAATATCCTGAAGGGTGCGATTTGATCAAAATATCAGACAGGCAGGGCGGCGTAAATCAGTCACCGTGCCACGGTTGATGGGGATCGGGCAGGGGGATCGCATCTAACAAGGCGCGAGTATAGGCGGCTTGGGGTCTCTCGAATAAGTCAGGCGTTTTTCCCTGTTCTACGATGTGTCCGTTGTGCAGAACGATGATGTCACTGCACAGACGCCGCACGACAGAGAGGTCATGGCTGATGAACGCGAGGGTGAGGCCAAGATCGCGCACCAGATCACCCAGCAGGTTCAGAACCTGCGCCTGACTGGATACGTCGAGGCCGGAAACGATTTCGTCCGCCAGTATAAAATTCGGACGCAGGGCGATGGCGCGCGCGATGCCGACGCGCTGGCGCTGACCGCCGGAAAGCTCGTGCGGGTATCGCTGTGCGAAGTTCTGCGGCAGCCCGACCATATCGAGCGCCTCCGCCACCCGCCTGCCGACATTTTCGACGCCGTGCAACCGTAGCGGCCCCGCGATAATCCCGCCAACGCGGCGGCGCGGATTGAGCGATGACATAGGATCCTGAAAGATCATCTGGAATTTTCGGCGCAAGGGTCGAAGTTCTGCCTCGGACAGATGCGTTATGTCCTGACCCCGAAAGCTGATCGTACCTGTATCAGGCTCTAACAGGCGCAACATCGCGCGGCCAAGCGTGGATTTCCCCGATCCGGACCCGCCAACAATACCGACGACCGATCCGGCCTCGATCGTGAACGAGACATTTTTGAGCACGTCATTACGCGGCGCGCGCCCGATCAGCGGCTTCGCGCTTCGATCGGGAAAGCTCAGGCAAAGGTCATGGACGCGGTACATCAACCGTGCCTCGCATCATGCTGGGCAATTTCGGCATCGGCGGCCGCGATCACCTCGGCGGATACGGGCGTCAGGCTGCTGTCCGGATCCGTGTACGTGGGGGTCGCCGCCAGAAGGGCGCGGGCGTAGCTGTGGATCGGCCTTTCGAAAAAGCGGCGCATGGGGGCGTTTTCGACAATCTTGCCCGCGTAGAGAACGCTGAGCCTGTCACAGACTTTGCTCACCACGCCCAGATCATGCGTGACGAAGACGAGCGCGGTGCCATGCGTGCGCTGCATCTGGCGGATCAGTGTCAGAATCTGCTTCTGGACGGTCACGTCAAGCGCGGTCGTCGGCTCATCCGCGACGATGAGATTTGGTTCTGCGGCAAAGGCCGAAGCAATCAGGATACGCTGCCGCATCCCGCCCGACAGCTCATGTGGATAGGACTGCATGACGCGGGTGGGGTCGGGGATATGAACCTCCTCGAGAAGCTCAAGGGCGCGGTCGAAGGCGCGGCGCCTGTTCCACCCCAGTATATGCACCAGCCGGTGGGTGATTTGCGGACCGACGCGCCGGACAGGATTGAGCGCAGTAAGCGGATCCTGCGGGATCAGCGCGGCACGGGCGCCGATACGCCGCCGTCTTTCGGCCGGAGGAAGGGTCAAAAGGTCGGTGCCTTCCAGAATGATCTGGCCGCTGTCGATACGTAATGCGCGGGGCAGGGTGCCCAGTACCGACTTGCCTATCATGGACTTGCCTGCGCCGCTTTCCCCGACGAGCCCCACGACCTGTCCAGCGTGGACCTGCATCGTCACGTCCCGCAAAATGCGGGGCCCCCGCGCGAGCGACACGTTGAGGTTTCTTATGTCCAGATAGGGTGTCATCGCAGCACCGGATCGAAACGGTCTTTGAGCCCTTCGCCCAGTTGCGAAAAGCTCAGGACAGTCAAAAACAGCGTGATAAGTGGGAACACGAGCACCCACCACGCCTGATACACCGACGTGCGCCCCTCGGCGATCATGCCGCCCCAGGTCGGGCTGTCGGTCGAAATGGAGAGGTTCACGAAGCTCAGGATCGCCTCGACAATCACCGCGATCCCCATTTCGAGGGTCAGCAGCACAACGATGGTTGGCAGAACATTCGGCAGGATTTCCGTGAGCATCGTCGAAAGCCGCGACTTCCCCGCCACCTGCGCAGAGGCCACGTAGTCCATCGCGCTTTGTCCCATCGCTTCGGCGCGGATCACGCGGGCAAAGCGGGTCCAATCGATGATGATGATGGCCAGAATGATGGACAACAGACCCGGACCCATCACCGCAATGAGAAGTATTGCAAACAGGACGGGGGGGAAGGCCATCCAGATGTCGATCAGCCTGCTGATGATCCGGTCCGGCCAGCCGCGGTAGTATCCTGCGACCAGTCCGAGACTGCCGCCGATCAGGCATGTCGCACTGCCTGCAACCAGTGCCACGACAAGGGCAAGCCGTGCGCCATAAATGATGCGCGACAACACGTCCCGCCCGAGCGAGTCTGTGCCGAGAAGATACCCCGGTTCTGCCCCTGCTTCCCAGAATGGTGGCAGACGGCCCAGAAAGAGATCCTGCGCCAGAGGATCGTGCGGGGCGATCCACGGGGCACAGACGGCGACAACCGTCAGCACAATCAGCCAGCCGCCCGAAAGCCACAGGCGCAGGCCGACCGGCTGGCGCAGGGTCGCGCGGGCATCACGCATGACGCAGCCGCGGGTTCAGCACCACATAGAGCATATCGACAAGCAGGTTCACGGCCGTAAACAGCACCGCAAACAGGATCACGATCCCCTGGATCAGCGGCAGATCGCGGTTGATGACGGCGTCGATGGCCATGTTGCCCAGTCCTTCGTAGGAAAAAAGCCGCTCGATGATGACGGTGCCGCCGATCAGGAATGTGAACTGCACGCCGACGAGCGTCAGCGTGGGCAGGATCGCGTTGGGAAGCGCTTCGCGGGTAATCACGCGGGTCTCGGCGTATCCTTTCGTGCGCGCCAACGTGACATAGTCGAGGTGCATCGTCTCTTTCAGCGACTGCTTGAGAAGCTGGGAAATGATCGCGGCCAACGGGATGGCGAGCGCGAGTGCGGGCATGAACATATGCGCCACCAGATCTGCGAACACATCGAACCGCAGCCGGAAGAGGCTTTCGAAAAGAAGAAAGTTGGTGGCGAAATCCGTGTTCAGCGACGGCGAGATACGCCCCGAGATATGAAAGACCGGCCAGACGACGCCAAACAGCAGGATCAGCACAAGCCCCCACAGAAAATCGGGCACAGAAAGCGCTATGCCGGAGGTGACATCAATCGCGCCTTCGGTTTTCCCGTCGCGAAAGCGCGTGCCGGCCAACGCCAGTGCACCGCCCAAGATCACGGCGATGACAAGGGCCATGATGGACAACTCCAGCGTGGCGGGCAGGCGGCCCAGCACCAGTTCCGATACCGGCTGCCGCGCGGTGATCGATGTGCCAAAATCACCCTGCACGACGCCGGAAAGCCAGATGGTGAACTGTTCGAAAATAGATTTGTCGAACCCGTATTGAGCTTGCAATCTGGCAATATCTTCTTCGGTGGCGCCGGGGGGCAGCATCATCGCAATGGGATTGCCGGGCACAACACGGATCACGACAAAAACGATAATCGCAACCCCGAACAGGGTGATCACGGTGCCAACAAGCCGGGCAAGGATACTGCGCAAAAGGGTCATTCGGTCAATTCAGAAGGCGGGGCCCCGACAGCGCAGGGTCCCGTCAGATCCGTCAGGCCCGCGTCATTAGATGGGGCAACAGCGCACCGGACCGGTGCGGCTGCACGACGACGCCCTGCGCGTGCAGGATCGGCTGCACATATTGGAGCAAGGGAATGACCTCGGCATTCTCCGCGATCTTGCGATCCACCTCTTTCCAGCCCGCGATCCGCTTGGCCTCGTCCTTTTCCCCCCATAGCGGCAAGATCGCATCGAAGGTTTCCTGCCCGTCCCAGACCGAATGCGGCGAGGGGCCGAACATGGCAAACCCTGTCGATGTGGTCGGATCTCCGACCGAGTTGCCCCAGTTGTAGAACGCGGCGGGGGCCAGTTGATCGGCGGCACGCAGTTCGAAGTGTTTTGCGATCTCGTACACCTCGATCTCCGCCTCTATCCCGACCCGACGCCAAAGGCCGACAATCGCCTGAATGATTTCGTAATCCTTGGGTTTAAAACCACGCGTGGTCTGTATCTTGAACGACACCGGATTGTCCGGACCGTACCCTGACGCCGCCAGAAGCTCCTTGGATTTCTCGGGGTCAAACGGAACTTTGATGGTGTCGTCGAACGCTGCATAATCAGGTGTCTGCAACGTGTCGATCGGCACGCCGTAGCCTGACAGCAGACGGTCCACGATGAGCTGCTTGTCGATCGCGTGCGCCGCTGCCTTGCGTACATTCGGATCGGTCATCACCTCGATATCGTTCAGGAAAATCATCCCGATGTCGGATATCGGCGCGGCAGTTCCTTCGAGCCCGTCTTTTTCTTTCAGGCGGTCAAACTCTTCGTAGGGGATTTCAAGCGTGACATGCGCATTGCCGGATTCGATCTCGGCCACACGTGATGCCGCGTCGGTCACGAATTTGATGGTCACGGTTTGAATTCAGGCGCACCGCCCCAATAGTTTTCGTTCGCCTTGAGCCTGACAAACGCATTGCGTTCGAACTTTTCGACCATGTAGGGGCCAGTGCCGATCGGCGCCGCTTCAAAGCCGTCTGCACCGACTTCCTCGTAATACTTTTTGGGCATGACATAGCCGGTGAGAAAGCTCATCCATTTGAAGAATGTCGGCTCGTATTCCTTGACGTCCGCCGTGACACGATTGCCCTCGGCGGTGATGTTTTCGACCTTGCCCCAGATGAAGTTGATCGGATTTCCGGTTTCCGGGTTTGCCGCCCGCTGCAGCGACCATGCGACATCCTCGGCGGTGAACGGATCGCCGTTGTGCCATGTCACCCCATCACGCACGTCCATCCAGATCTGGCTCTGATCATCGTTCCAGCCCCAATCCGTGATCAGACCGGAGCCAAAGCTCAGATCGGGGTTCTGTGGGATGAAGAGGTCATAGACCGATTGATAGATCCCTTGGATCGTGGGGTTTACGGCAGTGGGCCGACCGTCGGGTCCCAGCTTGGCAGATTGACGTTGTAGGCAATGACCAGTTCGTCGATCGTTTGCCCAAAGACGGGCATCGCCACGCACGCAAAGCTGGCAGCGGCGGCCGAGGATAGCAGCATGCTTCTTCTGTTGAGTTTCATATCGTGTCTCCCTGTTGAGGTGATGCGCCGTTGTGGCGTCATTTCCGGCGAGCTTCCGGGCCAGCAGGGTGCCGGGCCCTGCGCCGGTTCCACCCCGGGCCAGACTGCGGCGCCGGTGTGGTACAGATTGGTAATTGGCGTGGTTCCGTCCGCGAACCCGCGGGCCGGACGGTTCATGAAGTGCTGGTGCAGGTGGTGGCTGCCGCACACCTGATCACCCCCGACGAGGTTCGGGTTGTCCGCCTCAAGCATGGTGGGCGTGACGATATGCTGTCCCAAGATGCGGTCACGGATGCCCGGGGCGTAGCGGTCGACGATGTCCAGAACGCGGTCGGCCATCGGCCCGGCTGCGGTATCCCAATCCGTGGCGGTGATTTCGCCTTTGGCGCACCCTTTGATCTGCCCGGGCAACATCCGCACCTGCAGCCACAACACATGCTGGCCTGCAGCGCGCGCGACGGATCAACCACCGTCGGTTGGCCACAGACAACCACCGGCTCCGAGGGCAGCAACCCTGCGTTGGCCTGCTGATAGGTCAGCGCCATCTGGTCCATCGAGGGCGCGATATGGACGTAGGCAAAGCGTTTCAACTCCGCGGCCTTCCACTGAGGCAAACCGTCCAGCGCGAGGTGGATCATCATCGTGCCCGGTGCGTGCTGGAACCGTGACATCGCGGTGTCGTGCCGGTCCGACGTGCCGCCCGTCAGACGGGTCAGCGCGGCAGGGGCCACATTCGCAATGACCGCTTTGCCGGCGGTGATCTCGCTCCCGTCGCGCAGCCTGATCCCGCGCGCCTTTCCGCGATCGTGCAGAACCGCGTCGACGGGGCTGTCGCAATGGATGCGTCCGCCGCGCGCGGTGATCATCGACACCATCGCCTTTGTTGCGGTGTCCGCGCCGCCCTTGCCCAGAACCATGCCGAACGCCTGTCCTGCCATCGCCTCGAGATACGGGAAAAGGGCGCCACCACCCGCGACATCGGGCGCAAAGTCGAGATGCATCCCCCACGCGGCTAGCGTTGCTTTCACGTGCGCGCTTTGAAAAGTTTGGTCAAGCCAGGCGCGCGGTGACATCAGCAGGAAGCGGGCGAGATCCAGCGTCGCGCCACGGCCGCGTTTTCGGACTGTTTTCCAACCTAAAGATGAAAATGCACGTAAATTCATCGGACTGCCAAAGTCCGAAGATCGTTTCGGCTTCTTGCGGGAACCCGTCGCTCAGCGCGCCCCATGCGGCGGCGTCGGCGGCGCTGAAACCGCGGATGCGGGCGGTGGTAATCGCGCGGTCGGTCGATATGCCGAGCCATTTTCCGTCAGGAAATACGCTGGCGAAAGGATGGTCCGTCGGCGCGAATTGCAGACCGTTTCGGGCCAGTTCTGCGGCATATTCGGTGTGAAACGCCGATCCGGCGAACAGGGAAAGGTTCATCGCGGCCCAGTCGTGGACGAATCCGTCAAGGGTGTATTGGCCCGACTTCACCGCTCCGCCCGGGGCCGCGCTTTGCTCATATATCGCCACGGTCCATCCGCGGGACAGCAGATGGCATGCACAGGCAAGACTGTTGTGTCCGGCTCCGATGATGATGGCGTCAGGTGGCGCGGTCATTCCCATTCTCCCCACAAGATATTTGCAAACGCATATTGTTTTGTCTAGCATTGTTTCATCACCGCGCGGTCGGATGCCGCGCCAGAAGTCAGGGAGCGATGACGATGAGTGCAGCCGATATGCTTGGAAATTTGGGAGAGATGCTTTTGTCTGGGCAGGTCGAGATCGTCGATTGCTCGGGCGTTCTGGGCCTGATACGCCGATCCTGCAGCTGCCCCCCGACTTTGCGAAAAACACCCCCAAAGTCGAGATCCACAAGATTTCGGAATACGACAATGACGGCCCGTTTTTTGCGTGGAACTGGATGGTGCTGGGCGAGCATTCGGGCACGCATTTTGACGCGCCGCACCACTGGATCACGGGCAAGGATTATGCCGATGGATATACCGACACACTGGATGTGAACCGTTTGGTGGCGCCGGTGAATGTCATCGATTGCTCAACGCAGACAGCCGAGGATGAAGACTTCCTTCTCACTTCCGATCACATCAAGGCATGGGAGAAAGAACACGGCGACATCGGCGAAGGCGAATGGGTCGTCATGCGGACCGATTGGGACAGCCGCGCAAATGACGAAGACAAATTCCTGAACGCCGATGACACCGGACCGCATTCGCCCGGTCCGACACCCGATGCGATCGAATATCTATTGTCCCAAGAAAATCGTGGGTTGGGGAACGCAGTGCATCGGGACCGATGCGGGGCAGGCGGGGG
>NZ_CP081124.1 GCF_025141935.1 Sulfitobacter sp. S190
ACATCAGCGTCTCGGAAATGCCGACCGGAACAGCGGTGGCCCCCTCGTCCAGTGACGCACGCACAAAGCCCATCCACCGGTCGATCTGCACACCGTCCTGTGCCAACGCCCCAACCAGAACCGCGGGCCGTCCATTGGCAATCGCCATCTCCTGCGCGGGCGTCCGCATGCCACGCGACAGGGTCGCGATGTCCGACAATCTTACCGTCGCGCCTTCGGCATTCTGGCGCAAGACCACATCGCCCAACCGGTCGAGCGCCTCGATGGCGCCCGAGATCGTGATGGTCAGATCCACGTCACTGCTTTGCAACCGGCCTGCCTGAACCTTGCCATCCGCGGCGGTGATACTGCGCGAAATATCCTGCGCGGTCAGGCCAAGCGCTGCCGCCGCCTTGGGGTCGACTTCCACCAACACTTCGTCCTCGGGCTCCCCGAAAAGATCAACCGCACGGGTCGACGGGATCGCCCGCAACCGATCCGCCAGATCATCGGCATGGGCCTGCACGATGGTCAGCGGAACGGTATCGTGGTCAGCCGTCACAGCGACCACAGCGGAATAGGCGGAAATGCCTTCTGCATTGAAATCGGGCGCCTGCACCCCGGCGGGGAACGTCCGGCGCGCGGCCTCTACCGCGTCGCGGGCTTCGGACCAGACCTGTTCGATCGTCGCCGCATCCAACGTCTCCAGAAGCTCGATCGAGACGACGGAAACGCCCGACCGCGACACCGACGTGATCAGATCGACTTCGGCGATGGTGCGCAGTTCTTCCTCGATCTCGGCGGTGACAAGCGTTTCAACCCGCGCCGGATCGGCCCCGGGAAATTGCGTTGTGACCGTGGCGAACAGGTTGGTGATTGTCGGATCTTCCTGCCGCCCCAGCGACAGCATCGACGACAGGCCAGCCGAAATCAGCACCAAGAGGATCAGGGCAACAAGGTGGGGCTGGCGAAAGGTGAGCGTGCGCATCTTCACGCCCCCTCGGCCAGCATACGCACCTCTTGGCCGGGCACGACCCGGTGCGCGCCGGTGCGGATCAGCGCCGCGCCCTCGGCGAATGTGCCGCGCACATAGGCGCGGTCCGTTTGCGCATGCAGCACCTCGACATCCGCCGTGCGGACGATGCCATCCTCCACGACCAGCACGCTCCAGATGCTGCCCGAGCCCTGCTGCAACGCATCAACCGGCACCCAGGTCCCCCGCGCCGCCACCTCCGTTTGCAAAATCAGCGTGGCCGTCTGCCCGAACGTGGCCGCGGTCAGCGTGTCGATCTCGAAAAGCGCCGTCCGTGTCCGCGTGACCGGGTCAACATCCGGCCGGACCCGGCGCAGGGTCACGTCGTGCATCCGGCCGCCGATTTCGACCTGCGCCGCACCAAGCGCATCGACCGACACGTCCAGCGGCAACCCCACCCGCACCAACGGCTTGCGCGTCCACGAGCGTCAGCACCATCTGTCCGGGGCTGAGGGTTTCGGTAATTTCGACCGTTTGCGCCCCGACGCGCCCGTCAAACGGGGCCAGCATGACCGATTTTTCCAGATTAATGCGCACTGTGTTCAACGCGGCGTCGACTTCCGCGATGCGGCTTTGCAATTCGTCGCGGTTCGCGAGCGCCTGATCCAGCGTTTCCTGGCTGGAGAACCCTTCGTCGCGCAAGTCACGCGCGCGGATCAGACGCGTCTCGGCAAAGCCCAACTGCGCGAGGATCGCCGCGCGGCTCGCGCTCAGCCTGCCCTCCTCCGCTTCCAACAGCGCCGTATCCAGACGGGCAACAACCTGCCCTTCGTCGACACTGTCGCCTTCCTCCACGGCGAGATAGGCAAGCCGCCCGGACAGTTCGAAGGACAAGGCCGCCTGCGTGCCGGATTCGATCTGCCCGATGAAACGCCGCCCCGTGGTGTATCCGTCCTCGAACGCCACCCGCTCTACCGCGACGGGCGTCTTTTCGGCGGCTTCCGGCGCGGGCTGGCCATCCGCACGCTGCGCCAGCATCGCCGCACCAAAGACAACGCAGGCCAGCGCGCCCGCCACGATCGAAAGCGTGCCGACGATCGTCATCCCCCGGCGCAGTAGGGTTGGCTTTTGCGTTCTGTGTCATGGTCCATCCTCTCGCGATGTTAGAGGCTCTAACATATGTTAGATGCTCTTACTTTGACAAGAGTTACGATGTTTGAAAGAGATTGGATCATGAAAAAATCCGAAGCACCCGTAAAAAGAAGCGGCTACCACCACGGTGATTTGCGCGCCCAGCTGATCGAGGCGACGCGTATTCTCGTCGAGGAAAAAGGACCCGATAACTTTCGGTATCGCAGGCCTGCAGGCTCGCGGGTGTATCGACCGCCGCACCCTACAAGCACTTCAAGGACAAGACAGAAATGCTGCGCGAAGTGGCGATGGCGGGCATGACGCGCCAGTCGGAACAGATGTTCACCGCGCTGGCCCCCCTGCCCGAAGGCTCGCGCGCGCGCATCATCGCGCTGGGGCGTGTCTATATCAACTTTGCCACCACGGAACCCGGCGTGTTTCGGCTGATGTTCACTTGGCCCGGCGATACCGATGATGACGCCGAACTGCACAGTCTGGGCGATTCGAAGTATGAATTCGTGCAGATGGAAGTCGCCAAATGCCGCGGCAGCGACACCATCGAGGATCAGGACATCGAAAAGGCCCTTCTTGCTGTGGAGCTTCGTGCACGGGCTGTCATTTCTGACAATCGACGGGGCCCTGGACCAATGATAAATTACCCGCTGATCTCGAAGCACTGCTCGACGTGATCGCAGAACGGATCGTGCCCGAAGCGAACTGACGCCGCTCTAGTCCGCGAGCAACGCCTGCCAATCCGTCCGGTTGTGCAATACCCGAATGATTTCCAGAACGTCCGCTTCATTGCGGTACAGGATCAGATGGCGGCGGTAGGGATGCAGGCGCAACGGCGGCGTGAATTCGACGCGCAGCCGCGCCATATCGGGATACTGGGCCAGCAGCGTAAACACCCCGTCCAGCCCGCCGAGATAGGAGACCGCCTGCGCCCTGCCCCATCTATCTTCGGTGAAGCTCCAGATTTCGTCAAGGTCGCCCAACGCACGTGGCCGTAGCGCAAGCCGCAGGCTCACCCGTCGGTCTTTGTGCGCAAATAGGCCTGCATGTCGAACGGCACGGCAGCGCCGCTTTGCACCCCTTCGTCCGCGCGCGCCTGAAGGTTTTCAATCGCGTCCGTCCGCTCCTGATCCCGGCGGATCAGGTCGCGCACATAGTCGCTGACATTGCTGTAGCGCCCGTCGCGGGTGCGGTCCTCGACCCATGATTTCATGGGATCCGGCAAAGAGACGTTCATCGTGGCCATGCACCCAACCTGGGGTGCATGGCAAAGTTTGTCAATGTCGCCGCTCCGCAAATCAGAACTTCGCGATGAAGTTCACGAATACGCCCTCGTCGTCATAGGTCAAATCCGTCAGATCGTCGGAAAAAACGCCCCGAGTTATACCCGATCCCCAGCTTCACGTTCTGGCCGACATGGCGATAGACGGCGCCCAGCACACCGTATTCTTTCAACTCCGCATCCGTCGCCTCGAGGTAGCGCCCTTCGACCAGCAGATCCCATTTGTGCGTCAGGTGATAGCGCGCGTTCACGACCGCGAGATAGGCATCGTTGTCGGCCAGAGCGATATCCTCGTCCGGCGCGGATTCGCCCCAGCGGCCACCGATCTTGCCACCGATGGTCCAGGTCTCGTTCAGATCGTAATCCGCATCCAGCGACAGCACATGGCTTTTCTGGCGCGGTCCGCGTTCTGTCGTCCCGTCAAGCTCTTGGCCGATGCTGTCCCTCAGATACCGGTATTTGAACAGCACGTTCAGACGGTCGTTATCCACCGGCCGGAAGGCATAGCCCACCTGCGCATCGACGTATTCGCCGGTCAGCAACGAGCTGTTGTCGGTGTCCGTATCGGCATAGTCCAGCGACAAAAGCACCCGCTGGCGTTCGTCGATCTTGTAGCGGGCCGAGGACACGAAAAGGAACGCGTCGCTGTCGCGGTTGGTGCCCGACGTCTCGCCCCGGTCGCGCCGGAATTCGGCACGGGCGCGGGCGGACAATCCGTTTTCGCTCTCGTAGCGCAGACCAAGCGACAGCGCCTTGCGGTCAAAATCCCCGTTGTCGAAGTCGCGGATTTCCCCGTACTCGAAGCTGCTCGACAGCGTCAGCGCCTCGGTGGTGCGGTATTCCACGCCGTAGGTGCTGGTCAGCGCCTTGTAGTTGCCAAACAGGTCATAGGTATTCTCGGCATAGACATCGACGTCCTCATGCAGACGGCGGCGCCCGCCCACCACGTATTGGCCGCGGTCCCGACCAACCAGATCGGCCCCGCTGAATTCACGGCCCGGGTCCAGCTTGTAGCCGAAGTACGTGGAGTTGTTTTCGTCCTTTTCATACGTCAGCAACGCGGTGCCCGCAGACCCCAACGATCCTTCCGAGACTTCGCCCTCGAAGGTCCAGTGCTCGGCGAAGCGGTAGCGGACCCCGACGCCCGCGCGGTTGTTTTCTTCCAGTCCGCCGGACCGCTCGATCGTGCCCTGCCCATAGACATACCACGCAAAATCATCACTTTCGGTAAAGGTCGCACGCACTGCCACATCCGTGCGGCTGCCGTTTTCGTCGTCATCGCCCCCCGGTTCGTTACGGTCCAGATGCTCGGCCCCGAAATCAAGCCGCACCCGATCGCTCAGCAGATAGGTAAGCTCGGCACCGCCCTCGCGTTTGCGCGCGCCATCGTCATCCTCGAAACTGTCGAAATAGAGCCGGTAGGCCAGCCGTTCGGACGCCTCGATATCGACGGACACGCCCCACAGCTCCTCATCGACGCGGGTTTCGTAGTCAAGCGAGCTGAACCCCGCGTCGCGCCGCTCGAAATAGGCCGCGAAGGTGCCCGGCGTCTGCAACCCGACGTCCGCGAAATCCACCTGCACCCGCGCCGCATATGCCGATCCGGTGCCGTCCTCGACACCCGCCGACGGGTCGCTCTCAACAATAAGCCCGCCGTCCGCCGAAAATGTGCTGCCAAATCCCGGTCCCTCGGTTTCGGCGTATTCCAGTTCCAGAAAGCTGCGTTCGCTCAGCTCATACAGCAGATCGACCGACTGGGCCGTCTGGTCGGCGATATCGGTCTGCTCGACGATCCCGGTATAGCCCAGCCGCACCGTGTCGCTGACCCAGGCCTCCGCCCGCCCGCCATAGCTGTAGCCATCCACATCGCCCACCGCGGGCGTGTATTCGTAATTGGCCACCAGCAGCACGTCGTATTCGCCACCCGGCTGAGTGACGACCGTTCCCGCCGCCGCCGATCCGCTGAGCGGTTCGGTCAGGACAATCGTGCCTTGCAGGTAATTGATCCGGTAATCGCGCCCCGCGACCAACGTCCGGCTGTCGACAACGCGCCCCGAATCGCGGTCGCGCAACTTGATGCTGAGCGTCTCGGTATCGACCGAAATATCCTGCCGTTGCAGAAAATAGACCGATCCGCCGGTGCCCAGAAACGTATCGCGTCCGGGCAGGTTGTCGGGATTGGCCGCATAGGCTTCGACCGAAACCTGCGACTGACCACGCGTCGTGGTCTGGGGGCTGCGGTACACACCCTGCGCGCCATACAGCGTACGCTCGTTGCGCAGGTAATACCCGCCCGACACCGTCGCCTTGTAATTGCCCCACATGATGTGGCTGCCGTTCTTTTCGGCCCGCAGGAAGAACTTGCCGTCGGTGGGCGCGCCTTCCTCAAAGGTGCTGTCATCGCCGTATTCGGGATAGGCATCCTCGCGCTGCAACCGCAGCAGCACGTTGTAGGGGTCTTTTTCATCCAGATCGCGGAACAGGTCCGACAGATCGTCCTCGCCGGTATCGACCGATCCGGTCAGGATCCAGCCGTTCTGCGTCTTGCCCTTGGCATAGCCCGCGATCCGGCCATAGGTGAAGGTTCTGTCATACTCTTCGCCGCCCGCGCCCTCGACACCACCCTCCAGCCTGCGACCTGCCGTCAGATCAATAATGCCGGTATAGAACCACTCGGCGCGCGGAATGAAGATGTCGCGCTCGACATAGGTGTCCTCGCCCGCGCCATCGACCTGCACGATCACCGACTGGTCGCCGGCGGGCAAAATGCGCTGCAAGACAAAGGTACCGTCGGGATCGGGCCGTACCTCTTCGCCCAGCGTGTTGACCACCGCACCGCGCCGGACATCGCTGCCGCTGACAGTCACGGCACCGCCGTAAACAGGAATGCGCCGGATGCCGCCCGCGTCCTCGCCCAACTCGGGCGGCGGCGCATCAAGGTCGGTATCACCCACCACGTCGATGGGCCGGATCGGCAAGGGCCGTGTTTCGTCAAACCGGCCTTGCGCATCATAGACGCGGTAGACCATGACCAACCCGTTGTCCTCGCTCTGCGGCAGGCGGACGGACGCATCGCCATTGGCGTCGATCGGCGCGGTGGCAACCACACGCGGCCCCCCGCGTGCGGCCGTGTCGATCACACGGATTTCGCCGCGGGTGACATACGCGGGATAGTTCATCTGGCTGCGAACCTGCATCACGTCACCCGCACGCGGTGTGCGTTCGTTGGTGATGATCGCGTTCAGACGCGGCTCCACCTCCAGCCCGTCGAACTGGACCCGCAGTTTGGCGCGCTCCAGCACGCGGTCCTCGCGGGCCTTCGGCGTCGACAGGCGCGGATCACCCGCAACGGTCTGGCCATCGATGGAAATGCTGAAACCTGCACCGTCCTGCGCGTGGCCTTGGGCGGCGACACTGATTGCGATAGCCGAAGCACCGGTCAGGGCCAACATGCGGGGTGATCTTGCTGTCATCCTCATTTTCTTGTCCCTCACCGTTTCTTCGTCACGGTTTTTTCAATCGTTAATTTGTAACTGCCCCGCCCGCGCCAGCGTTTGCGGATCGCTTTTTCCATGGCGCGCAGTCGGGCGCGGCCCAGCGTCGGGTCTTCTCCGGGATCGAGCAGATAGGTCAGATGCAGGATCGACGGTGTCTGCGCAATCTGGCCCACCAACCCGTCAATCGCGCCCGCCAGATTGGCCTGCGGTTCGGTGCCGCCATTGGCGAACGCACTGCGCGTCAGGTCGATGTCCACCACCCGGCCCAGCCGCGCACCGAAGTTCAGCTTGGCGAATTTACCGGCCGTCAGCCGGACCACACGGGGGTTTTCGGTCGTCACACGGTAGCCGGTGGGCAAGGTGCGCGTGTCCAGCTTGAGCATGAAGTTCGACCCGATGTTGCGCGGCAGCGCGGCACACGGCAGCGAATAGCGCCCGTGCTCGTCCGTGGTGATCAAGATGCCGTCCGGCGTTACCAGCCGCACGCCCGGTATGCCCGGCTCCGACTGGTCCTCGCGGGCGGGTGCGCGGTCCAGCTTGCCGAATTTGCCGCCGCCCACATAGCTGTCCTCGATGATCGGATCGCGCAAGGTGCCCGGCCCGTCCTGATAGCCGTTGCCGTTGCGGTCGTTGAACACGCGGCCAATCACGTCCGAGCAATCGAACACATGCTCGGGATCGATCCGCACGTCCGCCGTGGCCACGTTCGACACGACCCGGCCAAAGCTGTTTTCGGCAAAGGCGCGGTTGGTCCGCTTGCCGAATTCGCCGGTGCGCGCAACCCTTGCCGCAAAGGTGATCACCACCGTTTCGCCCGCCGCCAGATCATCGCGCCACTCAAGGCGCCGAGCCTCGGACGCAGGCGCCGCCGCAATACCGTTCACACGCGCAGTGCCCGGTGTGAACAGCAATCCCGCGGGCAGGCGGTCGACAAACCGCGCGCCGTTGATGTCCAGTTCGGTATTATTGGTGAAGGACAGGATATAGTTGATCGTCTCGCCAAAGACAGCCGTGCTGCGGTCCGCGGTTTTGGTGGCGACCACATCCGCCAGACCGTCACAGGCACGGATCGGGATGTTGTTGCCGATGATGAACGGATCGCCCGCCGCGATTGTAAAGCTGGTGTAGAACGGATTGCCCGCCGCCGTCCCATCCGCAAGCAGCCCCGTCTCTCCTGCCGGACCCGATCCGATCACACCGGGATTAGACGGCAGCAGGCTGGTCAAGTCGAGGTTGCCAAGGCTCACCCGCGCGGTCGAGGCCACGGTATCTTCGGGATAGGTCAGCCCGAGCGTATAGGTTCCGGGTTCGGTCACGAAGAACTGGTAATTGCCCTCCCGGCCGTCCGCGATGATGGTGATCGGACCGCTCGATCCGACACCGCTCTGCGTTACGCCATTGCCACTGACGCTGATGCGTCCACCGGTCAGAAGCCGCCCGTCGTCCTCGCAATAGAAACTGCCCGTGGGGTCATAGTCGAACCGGTCGGCGATACCATCGTCGTCGCGGTCGCCCGTGGGCGATTCCAGCCGGTCGGGGATGCCGTCACCGTCCTGGTCCGTGGTCTCGACCACGACATCGCCTTGCGTGACCTCAAGCAACTGTTGCGACACGACGCCGGCGGTGTTGGGCGCGCCGGGCTGGCCGGTGGCCGTGTTGTAAACAACGCTCAGCGTGACAACCCCCGTCGCCCCGGGCGCGAGCGTGGCATCCCCGGCCAACAGGTTGATGTCACTCGATCCGTTGAACCCCGCATTGGGGCTGCCGCCGTCAAAGCCCGACAGGCTGATCTGGGGCGGATAGCTCTGGGCCAGCAACGTGGCCGGCGCAAGGAACGCCACCAGATCATCACTCACCTGAATGGCGTTCTGCGTGATGTTGCCGGTGTTCGTGACGGTGATGTCAAATGTGGTGCGCAGCACGGTGGGGAACAGGAACTCGATGTCACCCGCGACCGTCTTTTCGATGTCGAAACTCGGCAAGGGGACGACAGGCGTCACAGTCGGATCGTCGTCGCCTTCGCCATCGTCATCCGACACATCCTGCAGGGTGCCACCGGTCGGCGTGGCCGCCGTGCCGGTGATGGTGTTGACCACGCCGCCCGCATCGATGTCGTCCTGCGTCAGCTCCAGCGTCGCGGCATAGCGCGCGGTTTCACCGGGCTGCAGCTGGCCCTCGGGGGACGGCACGTCGGCATTTTCGTTGCCCACGAACTCCAGCGCCAGCGCCCGCGCGTTCTCGCCCTCCAGATCGGTCAGACTGTCGGTCAGCGCCACGGCGCTCAGCGTGACGTTGCCGGTGTTGGTGGCCGTGATGTCATAGCGGACACTGTCGCCCGCCCGCTCGCCCACTTCGGGCGCAGTCTTGACGATGCGCAAACCGGGTTCCAGCACGATCTGCAGCTCTGTCGGATCATCGGTCAGGTTGCCGTCGGTTTCGATCCCGTCGTTGGACACCCCGATAACCGCCGCCTGTCGCACGTCGAGCCCACGCACCAGCGCCGAGTTGGCCAGCCCTCCTGCGTCGATATCGTCCTGCGCCAGCACATAGTTCACACGCCAGCGGGCCGTCTGCCCCGGTGACAGCGTGGCGGGCACGTCAAACGGCTCTGCCGTGGCAGGAACGCTCGTGCCGTCCGCCCGCGTCATGCTGTCGTCCGCCCTCAGCCCGTTGATGTCCTGATTTCCGGTGTTGAGTGCTGTGATCTCGAAAACCACCGTGTCGCCGACCATGTTGCCCGTCTGCAGCACGGTCTTTTCAACGTAAAGGCCCGCCTCGGTTGCCACGGTAAATTCGGTCACGTCCGATTGGGTCTCCCCGTCCGTGTCGATGCCATCGTCCGACACATCGGTGACCGGCGCGTTCTCTGGGTCGATCGCGCTGACCTGCACCTGATTGCGCAGCCCGCCCGCGTTGAGGTCCTGCTGCGTCAGCGTGCGCGTGGCGGTGTAAACCCATGTCTCGCCCACATCCAGAACGCCGTTTCCATCCGTGTCGCTCGCCGGACGCAACGCGAACGGCGCATCGAGCGCGATGGCGGTATTGTCGAAATCCGTCATCGTATCGACGACCGACAGATTGCGCAGGCTGACGTTGCCGGTGTTTTCCACCCGAAGGGTAAACACAACCGGCGCACCGGCGATCGACGCGGCAGGGGCCACCGTCTTGGTCGCCTCGAGACTGCCATCGCGGTCCGGCCCGTCCGTGGTCAGCGTATCTTCGGCGCGCGCGGTCGTATCGCCCGGCCCCGTGCCGGTCACAACGGCCCTGTTGTCGATAGATCCCGCATCGATATCGGCCTGCGTAATCACGCGGGCGAGGCTACAGGTGGTGTTCGTCGCACCCGGTGCCAGCGTCGCAATCGCACAGGTATAATCGGGGTCCATCACGTCTGTCAGCGCAAGATCGGTCAGCGTGACATTGCCGGTGTTCTCCACCGCAAAGAGATAGGTCAGCGTGCTGCCCGCATCGCCGAAAGGCGTCGGTGTCGCGGTTTTCGTCAGCCGCAGCCCTGGTGCTGCGGCAGGCATGTCAACGGTCAGGATACGGGTGTCGCCAACGCTGCCACCCTGCGGCGTGATGCCTGTCGCAGTGGCCGTGTTGACAAGGCTGCCCGCGTCCACATCCGCCTGTGTCACCGTATAGCTGCCGGTACATTCCAGCACCGCGCCCCGGATCAGCGCATCCTGCTGACAGCTGAACCCGCGCAGCATCGGATCGCGCACCACAACATTGCGCAGCGTCTGGTTGCCGGTGTTCGTCGCACGCAAGGTATAGGTCAGGACCTGATCGGCCCCCGTCACCGGCAGCGTGGCCGCGGATTTGGACAGCGCCAGCGCCGGTGCCACCTGAGCGGTCACGCTGACCGCGCTCGGGGGCGATGTGACCGGCGTATCGTCAATGCCGAACAGGGTCTGTGCAAAGGCTTCGTTGAGAATTTCACCGCGGTCGAGGTCTTCCTGCGTCACGGTATAGGGCGCCGAGCAGGTGACCGTTTCACCGGCGCGGAAGTCCGGATCGGCCGCCGTGGGGGTATAACACAGCAGATCACCGGTCAGCCCGTCACGAATTGTAACCTCCGACGCAAACGCCCGCGTACCGGTATTCGTCACCGCAAAGTCATAGGTGATCGCATCGCCGACCTCGTCGAAGGTGGTCCCGTCTGCCACGCTCTTGACCACTTGCAGCGCGGGCACACCCTGATCCGGCACCGTCTCGGATGTCAGGGGCGATGTTGTCGTGCCGTCGGTGGCACTCGCCAGATTGGTCACGCTGCCCAGATCGACATCCGTCGATGTCACCGTGTAGGGCGCGGTACAGACATAGGTGGCACCGGGGGCCAGCCCGTCCGCGGGGAACGCAGGACAGTTGATCGCCGTGGCGGGTACCAGATTGTCGCTGATCGTCACCGGATCGGTGATCGTGACGTTGCCGCTGTTGGTCGCGGTGTAGGTATAGGTGACAATCGCACCGGTCACGAAATCCACCGCTGAAATGCTGGCGGCGGTCTTGTCCAGCGTCAGCGCGGGCGTCTGCTGGGCCAAAATCGTGTCGGTCGATGGTTCCGACACCGTGGTGCCGCTGGTCGCGGTCGCGCTGTTGTCGATCCGGCCCGCGTCGATGTCCTCCTGCGTGACGGCATAGGTGCCGGTACATGTCAGCGAGGCCTGCGGCGCGAGCCCTTCCGCGGGAAGCGCGGGACAGCTCAGCGTGCCGCCCCCGTCGGTCAGCCGCGCGTCGGTGATGCCCACCGGATCGGTCAGCGTCACGTTGCCGGTGTTGGTCACCTCGAAGAGATACCCGATGGATTGCTGGACCGTGTCAAAGGTCGCCGGGCTGTCGGCCGCGCGCGATTTTACAAGGCTCAGCGCAGGCGCCGCCGGCACCTCGAGCGTGGTGGGATCATCCGCATCGTTGCCGTCGGTGTCATCGCCGTTGTCGGTCACATCGGTGATCGGGCTGCCCACGGGCGGCGTCCCCGTCACCCGCGCGGTGTTGCGAATGCCGCCCGCGTCGATATCGGCCTGCGTCAGGGTATAGAACGCGCGATAGGTCGCGGTTTCACCGGGCACCAGCGTCCCTACCGGCGACGCCGCATCGGCACCCGCAAACGTCGGGTCCGCGTCCAGCGCCAGCTCCGTGCCATCCGCCCGTGTCAGCGTGTCCGACGCAATCGCCACATCGCGCAGCGTCACATTCCCGGTGTTGGTGACCGCAATGGCAAAGCCGATCGTGCTGCCGACGTCGGGCGTGCCCTGGGCAATCGTCTTGGTCCCCTCGATGCCCGGTTGCGCGGGGATCTGGGTCAGCGTGGGGTTATCGGCCCCGTTGTCAGTGATGCCGTCATCGGATGCGTCTTGAACAAGACTGTCATTGGGCGACAGGGCCCGCGCGGTGACCTGATTGGTGATGCCACCCGCGTCCAGATCTTCCTGCGTCAGCGTGTAGCGGGCCGTGTAGGTCCATATCTCGTCAACCTCCAGCACATCCGCCACACCTGCGTCGCCATCCACGAAAACGGGCTGTGGGGCGGGAATGACCGTGGTGCCATCGGTCCGGCGCAACGTGTCGATCAGGGTCACCGACCGCAGCGTCTGGTTGCCGGTGTTTTCGACCGTGATGGTATAGGGCAGCACATCGCCCACTTCGGGGGGATCGGCCACATCGGTCAGATCGACGCGCTTGATGACCTCCAGCAGCGGCGTCTGGTCCTGCGGTTCGATCTCGAGCGTGGTCTGCACGTCGGTCGGTGTGCCATCGGGGGCGCGGGCACTGGCGGTCGCCGTGTTGGACAGGGTCGTCTGGGTGTCGACATCGTCCTGCGTCACTTCGTACGTGGCGGTGAATGTCACCACATCACCGGGGGCCAGCGTGCTCCACACGCCATCGGCATCGGTGGCATCCGTGCTGTCATCCGCCGGGGCCGCATCCTGCGACAGGGCCTCGCCCCCGACATCCAGCGCCACCGTGCCCGCGGCACCGGTATGCTCGTCCGCCACGCCCACACCGCTGAGCGTGACATTGCCCGCGTTGGTGACGGTATAGGTATAGGTGACGGTTTCTCCCGCGGCGACACCATCGGCGGCGTCGGCGGTCTTGACGATCTGCAAACCGGGGGCCGGGGCCAGCGGGGTCAGCGTCGGATCCTGCGCACCCGGCAGCGCACTGTCATCATCCGACAGATCACTTGTCGGCACGCCCGCGGCACTCACACCGGAGGCTGTCGCCTGATTGCTGAGGCTGCCCGCATCCAGATCATCCTGCTCCAGCACGTAGGTCGCGGTAAATACCACCGCATCCGCCCCGACCGGCAGGTCCAGAACGCCCGCATCGCCGCCCAACGCGGCACCGCCACTTGCGTATTCCGGCGACGGGGCATCGCCCACACCGCCAAAGGCCGTTTCCGCAACAGCCACATCCAGCACATCGACCTGACCGGTGTTGGTGACGGTATAGGTATAGGTGACGGTATCGCCCGCATTCAGGACATCGTCATCGCCATCGTCGATCTCTGCCGTCTTGATCACCGCAATCGTGGGCTGCCCGTTGAGCACGATCGGCCCTGTGCCGCCCGTCCCCACAACCGGCTGATCCTGCGGATCGCGGGTGGTCACATCGACCGTATTCTCGATCCCGGCCGCATCAATCGCCGTCTGGGTCAGATCGAAGCGCGCGGTATAGACAAACGTCTCGCCCACATCGAGCAGACCATTGCGGTTGTCATCGCTCGCCGGAACCAGCGTCGGCCCCGCGTTGAGCGTTTGCACCCCACCGTCGAGATCGACCAGACGGTCGGTCAGAACCGGCGCATCCAGCGTCACGTTGCCGGTATTCTCCACCTCGATGCGGAACGGCACCGACTGGTTCGGCTGCGCAGGTGTGGTGATGTTGGATTGATCGGCGGTCTTGGTCACCTGCAGACTGGCGGCTTTCACGCGGGGCGCCACCGACGCATTGGCCTGCGCGGGCGATACCGGATCACCGTTGGGGTCATCCGCCGTCACCGTGGCGATATTGGTCAACGCGGTCTGCGCGTCCACATCGGCCTGCGTCACGCTGTAGGTCGCGGTAAAGCTGACGACATCGCCCGGTCCGAGCGTGCTCCAGATGCCCGGTCCGGCCGTGTCGGGCGACCCTCCCGTCTCGTTGATATCGCTGGTCAACCGGTCGGCACCGACGCTCAGCGCGGCCGTGCCGGACGCAGAGGTGTGCTGATCGGTGACCGTCACATCCGACAAGGTCACGTTGCCGGTGTTGGTCACGGCATAGGTATAGGTGATGTCCTGACCCGCTATCACATCACTGCTGGCATCGGGGGTCTTCGACACGCTCAGCGACGGGGACTGGCCCGCGTCAATGGTAAGTGTCGCACTGTGAGTGGCGCTCGGGACCACCTGCGACGAGGTAACGGTGGCAACATTTGTCACCCCGCCATTGTCCAGATCGGCCTGCGTGACGCGGTAATCCGCGCTACAGCTATAGGTCTCGAACGGGCCCAGCCCGCCTGCGGGGAAAGGGGCGCAATCGAAAGGCGTGTTGCCCAGCTTGTCGTCGGTCACCTGCGGTGTTTCGGTCAGGGTCACGTTGCCGGTGTTGGCAACAGTATAGGTATAGGTGATCAGCTGGTTCAGGGTGGTGATTTCAGTGGTGTCCGACGTTTTGGCCAGGCGGAAATCGGGCTCGCGGTCGGGGCCGCGGACAAAGACGTCACCGGACCGCGTGATGGGGTCCAGCGCCGTGTTGCGCGGTGTCGCCGTCACATTCGCCGTGTTGGTAAACCCGCCAAAGGTGGCACCCGCATCGGTGTTGATGACGTCAATGTCATCTTGGGTGACGGTATAGACAAAGATGCAGCTGCTGTCGGTATCGCCGGGCGCAATCGGCCCCACGCTACAGCTTGTCGGGCTGACCAGACGCGTATCGGTGATGACGGCGCTTTCCAGTGTCTGGTTGCCCGTGTTCTCCACATCCACGCGGAACTCGATCTGCTGACCCGCGATCGAGAAATCCGTATCCGGTCCGGGCGGGCGCAGCGCGCTCTTGGTGACGATCATCTCAACCGTCGGCGCCACGATCGTGGTGGTCCGCTGGGCGGTATCAGACACGGTCACACCCTGCGGATCGCTGGCCGTGCCGGTGGCGGTATTGACCAGCGTCTGCGCGTCCACATCGGCCTGCGTCACCACATAGTCGCCGGTACATACCAGCGCACCACCGGGGGCAAGGGTCACATTGGCCGTGGCCGCCGCATTGCCCGGCGTCGTCGTACAGCTCAGCGTCGGGATCAACGGATCGCTCAGCGTCACACCAAACAGCGTCTGGTTGCCGGTGTTGGTCGCTGTGATCTCATAGCTCAGCGTCTGGTTCAGCGCCGCACCGTTCGGCACCGCCGTCGTCAGCGTCTTGGCCACATCCAGCGCGGCCCCTTCGGAAATGGTGACCGTGGCGTCGGCATTGGGCGACACCACCGACGTGGGCGAGCTTCCCGACGCGGCATAGGTCGTTTGCGCGGTGGCGTTGTTTGTCACGAAACCCCGGTCAACGTCGTCCTGCGTCAGCGTATAGGGGAAATCACAAGTGATCGTCTGGCCGGTGGCAAGCGCGGGTGCCCCGTTCGCCACGGACGCCTTGCACACCAGCGGGCCCGCGATCGTGTCGTCGACAATCCGGATCTCCTCGATCAGACCCACGTTGCCGGTGTTCTGCACCGTGTAGCGATAGGTCACCACATCCTGTGGGCTGTCGAATGCCGCGGTGCCATCGGCGGGGCTGCCGCTCGCGGGCAAGGCGACCTTGGTCAGGCTCAACGCCGGGGCCGCATCGACCGGATACACCGCGTCATCGCTTGGCGATACGATCGAGCCGCCGTCAAAGCTGCCGACCGCCGACACCACATTGGTCGACGATCCCAGATCCAGATCGTTCTGGCTGACACTATAGGTCGCGGTACAGGTATAGGTCTCGCCGGGGTTCAGCACATTTCCGGCCAGCGTCCCGCAGGTGAAATCCGCCGGATTGGTCACGAGGTTGTCGTTCAGCGTGATTGGCCCGTCGATGGTCACGTTGCCATCGTTGCGCACCACGTAGGAATAGCTCAGCTGGTCATTGAGGTTGAACACACCGGGGTTGTTCGTGCCGGTGAACGTCTTGACGATTGCCAGTGACGGGTTCTGCACTGCATTGATCGTGACGCTGTCTGCCGGGGATTGCACCGGGGCGCTGTCGAAAACGGTATCGGCAGTCGCGATGTTCGTGACCTGCCCGTCGTTGAGCGCGGTCTGGTCGGCGCGGTACACCTGCTCGCACGTCACACTGTCGCCCGGAGAAAGCGGCGCGGTGGTGCAGGTCAGGGTCCCCGCGATCTTGTCATCGTCGACTGTGATCGGCGCGGTGGTGGTCACGTTGCCCGAATTGGTCACGACATACTCGAACGTCACCAGATCGTTGACCGCACCATAGCTTGCCGCCGACCCGCTCTTGACCCGCTTGAGCAGGCTCAGCGCCGGACGCTGGGTCGCCTCGATCGTGACATCATCGGGCAGCGACGTGGCGGTGACAGTCGTCGGATCACCGGGGTTCTGCGGGATCACCGGTTGCGTGACACTCGCCGTGGCAACATTCGTGATCTGCCCGTCGTCGAGCATCCGCTGCGTCACCGTCGTTGACGCGGTACAATCGATAAAGGCACCCGGCGCAATACCGGCCGCCGGCGTGATCGGGCAATTGACCTGCGCAATGCTGTCGTCGGCCACCGAAATGCGCCCCGTCAGCGTGATGTTGCCCGTGTTCGTCACCCGGTAGGCATAGTCGAGCTGCTGGCCCAACGTGTCGAACCTGCCGGTAAAACTGCTGGATTTCACGAGGCCGACCGCGGGCACTTGCGGCGGACCGGTCACGGTCACGCTATCGGCATCGCTGACCGCGGTGCCCTGTTCGCGCGACTGTCCCGTCACCTCGACCCGGTTGGTATAGCTGCCGCGGTCCACATCCCCCTGCCCGAAGGATTTCGTCTCGGCCAGCGCCGGTGCCCCGCCCGCACAGGTGGTGGTGAACGCACCGGGAAGCAGATCGTCCAACGCACAGTTGAAATTCAGATCATCATCGCGCAGTTGCAGGTTCGACAGGGTCACATTGCCGGTGTTGGTGACCCGGAAAGTATAGTCTTCCGTGTCAGTGGCCGAGGCATAGCTGCCATCGGTGCTGAATTTCTCAACGCGCACGGATGCGGCTTCTGCAGGGCCGGTCACCACGGCCACATCGCTCTGCCCGCCGGGGTTGGTCACACCGCCGGGCACATCCACGGTCACATTTGCGGTGTTCGTCACCTCGCCCGCATCGATGTCTTCCTGATCAGTCAGATAGCTGGCGGTACAGCTGCGGTCCGTCGCACCGGGCAACAGGCTGGGGATGATGCAACTCACCGGGTTGCCGAAAAACGGATCGGTGATGGTGACATTGGTCAGGGTGACATTGCCGGTGTTGCGCACGCTCAGCACATAGTCGATCGTCTGGTTCGCGGCGGTGAACCCCGAAGGGGCCGTTTTCTCGAACACGTAACTGGCGGTCCGCGCGGGGCCGTTCACAGATGCCGTGCTGTTGTCTGCCGTGATCTCGGGGCTGTCGACGGTGGCGGTGTTGGGCACCGATCCGCGGTCGATGTCATCCTGATCGACCGTGTACTGGAACCGGCAGGTCCGGTCGGTGACACCGGGGGCAAGCCGCGCAATCGCACAGCTGTAGCCCGCATCAAGACTGTCGGTCACCGTCAGATTGCTCAGCGTCTGCGTGCCGTTGTTGGTCACCGCAAACACATAAGTCAGCTGATCGCCCACATTGGCAAACGTCGTCTGGTCCGCCGTCTTCGCGATCACCGCCGATTTGGTTCCCGCCCCGGACTGCAGGTTGGCCGTGTGCGTGTCATTCGCCGTTTGCTGGGGCCCGCGGGCGGGCTCGGCCTGCACATCGGCGCGGTTGGTGAATGTCTCGTCGTCGATGTTGGCCTGGCTTACGGCATACTGGCCGGTACAGGTATCGCTGGTGCCCGGCGCAATATCGCGCAACACACAGTCCAGATCCGGGATCAGCGGGTCCGTAACCGTCGCCCGCGTCAGGGTCACGTTGCCATCGTTGAACACTTCAAATCTGTAGTTCAGCGTTTGGTTCACGGCGTTATAGGTGGCCGGACCCGTCTTTTCCAAACGCACGACAGGATTGGCCGTGGCCGGAACGGTCGCCGTGCTTGCATCGGAGGTGATCGTCGAGGTGGTGCCACCCGCTGGGGTGAACGGAAAACTGGCCGTGGCCGTGTTCAGAACGCTGCCCGCATCCAGTTCGGCCTGCGTGACGCCACTGCGCTGACCGGTACAGGTAAAGCTGCTGCCTGCCCCGCTCTGGGTCAGGGTGGCGGGCTGGCTGCACACCGCCGCCGCGCTCAGCGCGGGGTCATTGATGGTGATCGGATTGTCGGCCAGCGTCAGATCACGGTCGCCGGTATTGGTGACGGTAAAGACATAGTCGATCGTGTCGGTGGTGGTCGCGACGCTTGCTGTGGTCGAGGTTTTGACAACCGACACCGACGGCATGAAATCCGGCGCGATCTGGGCGCTGACCTGATCGGAGCGCGTGCTGCCCGCGAATGCGGTCGCCGTGTTCACGACCAGTCCCGCCGAAATATCTGCCGGCGTCAGCTCGTATTCCCGGGTACAGGTCTGGGTCTGGTTGCGGTTCAGGGGCGTGGCGAAACACGTGAAATCACCGATCTTGTCGTCGGTGATGGTGATTTCGCTGACCCCGATGTTGGACGCGATGCGCACGTTGCCGGTATTGCGGACCGCAAAGGTATAGGTCACGCGGTTGCCGGCAACGAATTGCGCCGCCGTCACCGTGGGTGCGGTCTTGGTCAGTTCGATCGCGGGGTTCTGGTCCGCCGGGACGGTCACGCTGTCGCTGTTGGATGTGACGGTGCCGCCGTCGGGGCCCGCAATCGTCGCCGTGGCCGTCGCGGTATTGGTCACGCCGCCGCTGTTCACGTTGCCCTGAACCGTGCTGTACACCGCCGACTGACAGGTGACCGACGCCCCCGGCGCGATGGTCGTGTCGCTACAGGTGACCGCCACGCGGTTGTCCGTCACCGTCGGGTTGAGCAGTGCGACATTGCCGGTGTTGGTCAGGACATAGTCATACTCCAGCCCGATACCCGGCGCGTCGAAACTGCTTGGCGATGCCGCGTCCAGCTGTTTGTCCAGCGTCAGACCGATCCGGCGATCCGCGTTGACGGTCGCGCTGTCGGTGTCGGTATCCGACGATCCGCCCACGGTGATGCTGGCCGTGGCGGTGTTTATGAACGAGCCGCGGTCGATGTCATCCTGATCCACGGTATAGCTCGCGGTACAGGTCACCGAATTGCCCGGCGCCACCGGCCCCGCAGGACATGTGACAGCACCCGCATCCGGATCCGTCACCGTGGGGGCCGCAGGGAAGGTCACGTTCGAATTGTTGCGCACCACCAGTTGGTAGCTCAGCACATCGCCCACGCTGTCATAGCTGTCGGTCAGTGCCGTCTTGGTCAGCTCCAGCGACACGTTGGACGCAGGGCCGGGCAAGTCAACGGTATCCGTCTGCGTCAGACGGCCATCGCGCGGCGTGTCCGCCGACACGGTGACCGTATTGCTCAGCTCGTTGGCCGGATTGGCGGTAAAGCGGTCCACATCGGCCTGCCGCACGGTATAGCTGCCGGTGCAGGTAAAGCTGTCGTCGGGCGCCAGATCGGGCACATTACAGCTCAGCTGCGGGATCAGGCTGTCGCTGACGGTGAAATTGCGCAGCGTCACATCACCGTCGTTGCGGATCAGAAAGCTGTAGGGCACCGATGTGCCCGCTTCACCAAAAGCGCTCAGGCTCGATGATTTCTCCACGAACAGATCGGGCGATGCCGCAGGCCCCGTCACCGTCACCGTATCGGTCAGCGTGTCGATCGAGCCAAAGTCCGGCACCCCCGTCACACTGGCGATGTTCGTCACGCTCTGGTTGTCGAAATCTTCCTGCGTGATCTGGTAGGTCGCCGTGCAGGTCGCGAAATCCGCGGTGCCTCCGCGCACGGTATCCTGCACCACACGCTTGTCACAGGTGGCGGTGATGTTGCCGATCTTGTCGTCGATCAGCGTCAGTTGCCGGATCGGCACCGACCCGATGTTCGTGATCCGGTAATCGTAAGTGATCGTCTGGCCAACCTGGGTAAAGGTGCTGGTGCGCGCGGTCTTTTCCATCTCCAGACCGGGCGCCACGGTGACGATGTCGTTGTTGTTGAGGCTCCGGCCCCGCGTGAAATCCCAATAGTTGTCATTCGGGCTGTCATCGAAAACCTGTGTGGTCGTCTGGCCGGTGGCAAGAATATTGGCCAGCAACGCAGGGTTGGTCGATGAAAACCAGCCGGTGTTGAAGGTGTTGTTGCCGAACCCCTGCACAAACCCGAACCCGCGGTTGCCGTTGGTATTGGTGATCTCGGTCCTGACGTCCGACCAGTTGCCGACGTTGAACCCGTTCAGGCGCAGCGTGATCTCGTCCTCATCGAACCCGCCGGTCTGCGTGTCCCCGTCGTAGGCCGAGAAGCGGATAAAGATATTCGACAGCGCCCCGCCAAAATAGGTGGCGCATTCCGAAAACCCGCAATCGAGCGTCAGCGGATCGTTGATGGTGAACGGATTGCCGCGGAACCGCGTGGGCTGGCCGCGGAACTGGAACCCGACAAACGCGCCCGCGGGGTTGGAGAACTGGTAATAGACATTGCCATTCACACCAACCAGAACAAAGGCGACCCCACCGGCTTCGGGATAATCATCGGGCAAAGTGAAATTGGTACCGGGCGGTGTCTGGGTAAACTGTGTCGCCTGCGCCAGCGATGCCGCGAACAAGGCCCCCATAAACACGACGCACCGCACCAGCAGTCCGAAAACCGAAAACTTGTCCATATTGCACTCACCCGCCTGCCGATGCCGGCAACATCACGCCGGCACGGTCGTCCTTTTCGGACGTTCATTCATTGCATGCTATTTGGTGCAAAGACGGAATCTGCGACAAGGGGAAATAATCGCGATACGCACCCGCGGATTCATGTTGCAATCAACCTGTTGCCCATTTTCCACCATTACGGGCATTTGCGCGCGAACTGGCCGTTTTTCGCCTATAGACCGTCTGGTGACATCGCGTCCCAGAACGCCCAGATCGCATCGGCGTTCAGGGCCGACATCCAGCCGTGGCGCTCGAAATCATCACGCGCGGCCGGATCGGCGATACGGCTGGCAAAGGCGCGGCGGTCGGCATCGCGCTGGGTGGGCGTGCGTGCCGCAACCAGATCACGTATCCGCGCCAGCCGCGCGGCCCGCGCCGTCTGCCCCGCACTCAGGTCCGGCGCCGCGTCTACCGGCGCCTCGAAATCATCGCGCAGCGCCGCCGTCAGATAGCCGACCGGATTTTGCACATCCCCCTGCCCCGCTACATACGAAAGCTTGCGCGCGACATATGTCTCGCCGTGCTCGGCCAGCCATTGCCGCGCCAGCCTGTCCGTCACCCCCAACGCCCGCAACCGCGCATAGACAGGGCTGTTGCGCACCCCTGCCCCGTCGTCGATGTTCAGGATCGCCAGTTGCGGATTTTCCTCGATCAGAAAACGGATGTCCGTCACCGACCGGCCGCGCTTGCGGATCTCGGGGCGGATCACGATGTTCGACGTCTTGTTCACCTCGGCCACCGCCGGTTTGATGATCTTGGCGTTGAGGTGCTTGTAGACCTCGTAATAGCTGCTGTCCGCCACCCCCATGAGCCGCCGGAACAGATCGAGGCTCCACCAACCGGTGCTCCCCGTGCGCACGAACCGGTAACAGTTTTCGTAAAGCGCCAGCGCATGGCCACTGGTAAACGCCCGCTGGATGTTGAGGTTGATCAGGGCAAACACCTTGGGGTCGCTCAGCTTGGCAGCCAGGGCAGGCGAATAGGCATATTCGCACACGCCCCCCTTCAGCTTGGCGTAGCTCAGCAAACTCGACACACCCCATTCCTGTTCGCCTTTCGCATCCAGCATGTCCCATTCGGCGACCGTCTCCGCCAGCCCGCGCAGCGATTGCTTGAGCGTGTCCATGTCATTGGAATTATACCCCACCATCAGGCACAGCGTGCGCGCGTCGATGGCGTGGGTCTGTTGGCTGGTCAGCGTGTCATAGGCATTCAGCAGCAGCACGTTCGACAGTTTGCGTTGCAGCAGGGTCAGCTTGCCCGAAACATGGATCGCCGCGACATGTTTCTTCACCGCATCGCGGCGCAACGATCCGGTCAGCGTGCTGCGGTCAATCTCCGGCCCCTTGGGCCTGCGGTCCACTTTGGTCATATCTGCCCCTGCTCGGCGCGCCCCGGATTCGGGGCTTTTATTTTTGCCATAGTATCGGCACAAAGGTTCCCGTAGGCAAGCACTCTTGAGGTACCTGAATACGGGACCGGGTGTCGCGTACTGCGGCACCGGAAAGGAACCAATTTACGGGATCGGCCCGCTGCCCCCCGACTCAGAAACCCCGAAAACAGGCTCTAACACGACATGAACCGCAGTATGGGCCCCTTCCTCACGCGAATCGGGCCCCTTTATCCCGCAAACAGGTCCCTTTCGTCCCGTGATTGGTGCCCCTTCGTCCCGCGTACGGGCACCCCGAAACATCTAACCCTCTGATTATGAGTAGGATTTATAACCCAAAGCTTCTAAAGCTGATAAAGATCTTACAACTATATGTCGTCGTTTGATCAATATTAGACTATGATGGGCGTATAGATTGCAGGTTCTCAATTCACATGCGCGAACCGATGTGCGAAAGATTACCGAACATCGCAATAAAAAACGAACATCACAGAGGTAATATGGCAAGCACAGGCAAGAGCGACACCCCGGCGTATTTCAACATTGACCCCGCCAAGGCCGCAGAAACACTTTCCGATCCTATAGACACCGCACGTTTTGCCAAGGCCGCAGCATTTGCTGCCCGAGGTCGGGACGATCTGGCCAAACGGGGCTATGCGCCGGACGGGCGCAAACGCCTGCGCAAATTCTCGACGTGGGAAGTCTGCCGCTACCTGCTGAACGTAGCCCCCGCCCATCTGCGCCGCGTGCTCAAGGGTCACCCCGATCTGCCGCAGGGAACGGGCGAAGGCAATTCGCGCTGGTTCACCCTCGATGACGTTTTGGTGCTGCGCGACCACTTCGCGACTGAAGGGGCCGCCAACCGCGAATACAAGTCGTGGCGCCCCGAAGGCTTGCCGGCCAAGGTCATCTCGGTCGCGAACTTCAAGGGCGGCGTGGGGAAGACCTCGACCGCCGCGCATCTGGCCATGTCCGCGGCACTCGACGGCTACAAGGTGCTGGTCATTGATCTCGACAGCCAAGGGTCCATGACATCCATCATGGGCGGCGACGTGCCCGATGAATGGTCCACCGCCTTCCCCCTTCTGGCCAAGGATTACGCGCGCCACGTGCAGGCCGAAAACGAGGTGCGGCGCGCCGCAGGGCACAACGAACTGCCGCTTGACGAAACATTAACCGAAAGCCTCGGGGTTTCGCCGCGAAACCTGATCCAGCCGACACATTGGCCCAACATCGATCTGATCGGTGCGCAACTGAACCTCTACTGGGCCGAATTTCAGGTGCCCGTCTGGCGTATGCAGGCCCGCAACTGGCCGCTCTGGGATGCGCTCACAAACGCGCTGGAGGACGAGAAGATCCTCGATGAATACGACATCATCCTGCTCGATACGCCCCCTGCCCTCGGCTACCTCACGATCAACGCACTGGCCGCGGCCGACATCCTCGTGGTGCCGCTGGGAGCCTCGTTTCTCGAGTTCGATTCAACGGGGCGTTTTTTCGATATGCTCTATTCCACCTTCGCCAGCATCGAGGATGGCGAGAATTCCGTCAGGCGGCGCGATGGTCTGCCGGAAATGAAGTTCGAATGGGACGCCGTGCGCGCGCTCATCACCCGCTTCGATGCCGGTCAGCAGACCGATTTGGCCAACGTGATTCAGGCCTATTTCGGGGATTTCATGGCCACCTACCGCCAAGAGATGACGGCGATGGTCGGGCAGGCTGGCGAACAGGTCAATGGTATCTATGAAGCCGACTACCGCGCTTTCAACCGTGATACCTACGTCCGTGGACGCGAGACGTTCGATCAGACATGGGCCGAAATCAAAACGGTTCTGCTGGGCACTTGGTGGCGCGATCAACAGATGGCGCAAGCCACGCAAGAGGAGGTTTAGATCATGGCAAAACGCAGAAAGCTCGAAGCTCCGAACGCCGATGATCTGGCGCGTATCGAAGAGGAGTTTCGCCGCGAAACCCCGGTGCGCGGCATGGGTGCACCCATAAGTCAGGTGGCCGCCGAAACGGCACAAGCGCTGACCCGCGAAGATCCCGCCATCCGCGCGAAACGGGCCCGCGACAGTGCGGACGCACAAAGCCTCAGAGCTGCCGAGGCGGAAGGCCGGTTGCTCATGGATCTCGCGCTCGAGGACATCGATACCGATGCGATGGTACGTGACCGGACGGTGCTTGAACCCGGTGCGATGGCCGAACTTCAGGCATCGATCGCGGCCACGGGGCTGCGCCTGCCGATCGAGGTTTTCGAGCTTTCGGGGCAGGGGGGTGATGGCCCCAAATACGGTCTTCTGTCAGGCTATCGCAGGCTGCGGGCGATGCAGGCGCTGCGGATCGAGCGGGGCGAAGGCTATGGGCGGATCAAGGCGATCTTGCGCAGCCCCGACGTGATGGGCGGTGCCTTTGCCGCGATGGTCGAAGAGAACGAGGTCCGCGCCAACCTGAGCCATTTCGAGCGGGGCCGCATCGCGGTCATCGCGGCGCAGCAAGGGGCTTTTGACAGCGTGGAGGGCGCCGTGAACGGGCTGTTTCCGGTGGCGTCCAAGGCCAAGCGGAGCAAGATCAGATCCTTCGCCGTCATCTTTGAGGAACTGGGTGATTTGCTGAGCTTCCCCGAGGCCCTGAAAGAGCGGGAAGGCCTGCGCATTGCGGCGGCCCTGCGGCAGGGTGCAGAACGTGATCTGCGCGCCGCGCTGGAGAGCGGGGCAGGGGGAGATCCCGCGTCTGAGTGGGCGGCGATGGAGCCGGTATTGGCCCGGTGCGAGGCACTGCCAAAAGACGGGGCAGGGAAGGGCGGGAGGCCCCGGACAAAGGCCCCGCAGCCGGGTTGGAAAGACGCGGAAACGCTGGTTCTTTCGAGTGGTATCACCCTGCGCAAAGCGCACGATTCAACCGGCTATACCATCCGTTTCGAAGGCAAGGGGCTGGACAGTGATCTGATGGATTCGGTCATGGCGGAGCTTCAATTCCTGCTCGAAAAGCCGGAGTGAGGTTTCGCCGCGAAACCTCGACTGATAAAAAAATCGTTTATTATCAGTAACTTAAAATATGAGTAGTCTCGGCGTCGCAAAAAGATGCGCCGCTGGCCGCCACAGTATTGCCCTTTCGGTTCATTGCTCGTGCCATAGTTGGACTGTCTCAAGGTGGGGATGAAGCCGGTGGTGGACCCCTATGAGCCGCGATGCATTTGAACAACGACTAAAGCGCCTGAAGGCGGCGGATGAGGCGCAGGAGACTGCGCAGGCAAAAGCGCCGACACCGCAGACAGGCCCGATCAGAAGCGCCAGAGCGCCGCGCAAGAAGCGGTCTTTGAGTGTGACGCATTTGAAGGTGCTGTTCGGCGCCATCGTGCTGGGGTTTACGGGATTGGTGATGGGGGGTGGCCTGTCGCCGGACGGGTTCAGCGTGGCGGAGCTGCGCCAAGAATTGATCGGTCCGGACACGGGCAAATCGCGCGAGAACCGCGAGGCCGTCGAGGCGGAACCGCGCTATCTCACGCTGCAGGGGTGGGCTTTCAACTCGCCGGGCGTGGCGAGCGCGGGGTTGCCGCCGCTGATGCTGGCCGACATCGCCACGGGGTTCGAAGATGCAACAGCGCAGACCCATCCGGCCAAGCTGACGCCGTTTACGCCCAACAGGGCCTGCACCCTGCGCCGCCCCCAGCCGGAAGAAGTGGTGCACAACGTCCGTCTGGAAACCGGAAATCTGCATACCCCGGTCCATGCCTTTTCGAATGCGGAATTGTCCGAGGCGCTGATTGATCAGGTCGAGGGCCTGATGTCGCGGACGAAGCGGCACTACAAGCTGGGCAGAATGGTCGACAGCCAGATGGCAATGGTCGACGTTTTCGTGACCGACACCAGCGCGCCCGTGTATCTGGTGTTGCAGGGTTTTCGGGCGCATACGATCTGGAACGTGCATGCGGCTCCGGGCGTGCAGATCGCGCATGTGGCAATGATCGGTGCACAATCGGCGGTGGCGGGGCTGACCGCGCCTGCGACGTTCGAAGCGATCCGGATTTCCGATTTCGTCACCGACTTTGAATATGGCGTCAACGAAGAGCCGCGCCCCTGTATGGTCGCACCGTATCTGCCGCCGCAAGCGGAGTGGACCACGATCGACGAGGCCCGCAGCGGCAACAAGCTGATGGAGAATTATCTGTATTCCCAGACCAACGGGGCGGAGGCCTACCGCCGCTGGTATCTGTCTGCGGTCGGGATTGAGCCGTCGACAAATATGGTGGCGGTCAAACACGCGGCCCACGTTCTGGTGGGGCCGCGGCCGACGGCGCCGCTGGCCTATGCCCCGCTGACCGGGCGGACCGCCTATATCACCAATGCCGACCGTTTTGCCGTGGGCGACACCCAGTTGCAGGCGATCCATCAATCGGTGCTGACCGCGGCGGCGGGCGGGGATTTGACCCGTCTGGTGCCCCCGCCGGTGCAAGGAGACCGGCCATGAAGTATCTCTATCCCCTGGTCGTTGCGGTGATCGTCGGATTGTCGGCCCTGTGGTACGTGCCCTCGATGATATGGGGGTATCAGGTGAGCATGGCCACGACCCGGGGATCAGACGTAAGCCCGGAGAGGTTTGCCGAACTGATAAAGGGGCCTGCGCCGGTGCGTTGGATCAGGGGCCGCAAGGAAATGCGGGCCTACTATGACATGGCGCAATTCAGCAAACGCCGCACAGTGCGGGTGCAATTCGAGCGCCGTTTCGACAGCCTGCTGGCCGAGGGCGAGGCCGCGCCTGACCCTGCGCTGCATCTGTTGTATGCCAAGGCGCGGGCCCCGCAGCTGCTGACGACGTTTTGTGCCGAACTGCTGGTGGGATATGCGTCAAGCTGTCTGGTGGGGGAGGCGGATGCACGGCTGCGCGACGGCGGGCGTGTCGATCTGTCCGGCAGTTTGCAGATCGTGCCCCGTTTTCACCCCGGCGCGGTGGCGGATGTCGAGAATGGCGAATTCATCAAGGTGTATGCCGATCTTGCGCTGAATGCTGCGCGGGAATTCACCCCCGAGACACGCGCGTTGATGTCGCGCCGCGCGGTGGCCCTGTGTGCCGCATTGCGCGCGGAGTTCGGCAATTGCGTGGTGGGCAACCTGCAACTGCGCACGCAGGGCAGGGGGCCGGATGCGGCGCGGACCTATACCATGCAAGCGTCGGCGCAATTGGTTGTATATGCCGATCGGATCCGTGTGGGGAAAGATGACGTGACCCAGGTTGTCGAGGACGGGCGGCGCATATTGGTCAGCTGGGCGCAGGCCCGTGGGCGGATGGCACATTTTGCAGATCTTGCAGCCCGCATTGCGCCATGGCGATCGACAGCTCACTTTTGAAGACCGACCAAAGCTGGTTCAGGCCCGCTTCGCCGCCCGCGGCCATGGCGAATTGCAACGACCGTCCGAAGAAGGTGAAATCGGCCCCCCGTGTGAGCGCACGCAGCACGTCTTCGCCCGAGCGCAGGCCGCTGTCATAGAAGAGCGGGAAATCGGGGCCGACGGCGGCGCGGATGTCGGGCAGCACGTCGATGGGGGCAGGGGCGCTTTCGAGCTGGCGTGCGCCGTGGCTGGAGACCTGAATGGCATCGACGCCGGCGCGCTGCAGCGCCTGTGCATCGCGCGCGTCCAGCACGCCCTTGACCACGAGATTGCCCGGCCACATATCGCGCAGCCGCGCCAGCGTGTCCCACGTGGCGCGTGCGCGGCTTTCGGTGCGGTCAAAGCTGTAGCCCGGCATGTCGAAGTTGGCCATTTGCGGTTTGCCCGCGGCCAGTGACGTCAGTGACCAGCGCGGGTGCAGGGCGAAGTCGATGAACTGGCGCGGTCCGATGCGGAAGGGCATCTTGAACCCGTGACGCAATTCGCGGGGCCGCCGGCCCACCTCAGGCACATCGACCGTGAGCACCAGCGTTTTGTACCCCGCGGAGCGGGCCCGTTCGACCAGCTTGAAGGTGCCGGTCCCGTCGCCCGAAAAATAGAGCTGGAACCACGCGTGGCCCTGCGCCACCTCGATGATCTTTTCCAGCGGGGTGGAGGCGACGGTGGAGACGCCGTGCGGGATGCTGTGACGGGCCGCAAGGCGCGCCAGCATGAGGTCCGCGCCGGGGGCCGAGAGATTGCACATGCCCATGGGCGCGATGCCGAACGGCATGTCGGCCGGTGCCCCGAAAAGGGTGGTGGCGAGGGACCGTTGGCTGACATCACGCAGGACGCGTGGCCGCAGCGTGATTGCGTCAAGCGCCGCCCGGGTGCGCGCGGCCCCGGTTTCCGCGCCCGCGGCCCCGTCGATGTAGTCGAATATCATCCACGGCAAGCGCCGTTTGGCCAGCCGCCGCGCGTCCATTGCGGAATGGATATGCGCAGCGGCGGCCATGGGTCAGGCCTGAACCGCTTTCATGAAGCGATCCTTGATGATGACCGGATCCATCGTGATCACCGGCATCTTGGCGTTGCCGCTGTCGCATTTGACGACCATCACGGTGGCCTTGCCGCCGTCGATCGCCTCTTGCAGGGCTTTGCCGGTGTCGACGTCCTGCACCTCGACCACGTTGTCGCAGCCCGCGGCACGGGCCATGGCCGCCAGATCGGTCTTCTTGCCCGTATAGGTGGGCTGATCGCCGGTGGAGCCGTAGGAGCCGTTGTCGATGATCATCAGGATGTAGTTGCCGGGGGCGTTGTTGCCGATGGTCGGCAGGGTGCCGAGGTTGGTCAGCACAGAGCCGTCACCGTCGATGGAGATGACCGTCTTGGGCTGCGCCAGCGCGAGGCCCAGACCGATGGAGGACGACAGACCCATGGTGCCCAGCATGTAGAAATTGGTGGGCTGGTCATCGATGGCGTGCAGTTCCTGGCTGGGGATGCCGATGTTGCAGACGATCAGCTGATCGCGCAGGATCGGGGCGATTTCTTTGAGAATTTCGGAACGGATCATTGGTCGCCGTAGCCTCCCCAGAAGTTGGCGTCGGTCAGGATGGCGACCGGCTTGTTGCACATGAAGGTGTATTTGAGGATGTTGTCGAATTCCTCGACATCGCTTTGCCAGTGGAAGTGGTAGGTGGGGATGTTCAGCTGCGCCAGAAGCGCCTTGGTGTGAACGGCCATTTCGACCTGGCAGGCGACGGGTTCGCGCAGTTCGCCGCGGTAGGAGATGATCATCGGCAGCGGCATGCGGTAGTACTGTGTCAGCGTCGCCAGCGTGTTGATGGTCACGCCGATGGCGGTGTTCTGCATGATGATCGCGGGACGTTTGCCGCCCATGAACGCGCCCGCGCACAGGCCCATGCCTTCGTCTTCCTTGTTGGACGGGATGTGGAAGATCTCTTCCCGTGCGTCGATTTCATCGATCACACCGGCCAGCTGTTTGCAGGGCACGGTGGTCACAAAGGAAACGTCGTTCGCAACAAGATCATCCGTGATCTTCTTGTCGATATTCATGTCTTTTCTGCCTTTCGGGTTGGTGCGCGCGGACGCGCGGATGCGGGAATTCAGCTGCTTCGGTAGACGTGCACCGCGCAGGGCGCGTGGCGCACGACGCGGGCGGCCGTGGAACCCAGCAGATAGTCGCTGAGCCCGGGTTTATGGGAACCGATCACGATACAGTCGATACCGTGGTCCGTCGCATGGTCGATGATGGTGCGGTAGGTGTGGCCCTTGACGATAAGCGCCGACAACTGCGGATGTGCGGCGGTTTTTTCGTGCAGGCGTTCCTTGGCGCGTTTGAAGCCTTCCTCGATCATTTCGTCGTCGAGATACGCACGCACGGAGCCTTGTGGGGCCTCGTAGACGTGCAGCGCCGTGATCTGCCCGCCGTCACCGGCGAGTGCGGTTGCCACGGCAAGCGTGTGCTCCGACAGATCATGATCGAGTGCCATGGGTACGAGAATTCTGCTGTACATTGCGCTGTCCTTTCAGGCCCAGGGGTCCAGAATGATTTTCGGTGCCGCCACCCGTCCTGCCCGCAGGTCCTGAAAGGCGGCGAAGCCGTCGGACAGGGGGCGCGTTTCGGTCCAGTCCAGCGGACCCAGACGGCCATCGAAGATGGCGGCGGCGGTATCGCGGAAGTCCTGCGCGGTGTAGGTGTAGGTGCCGATGAAGGTGATTTCTTGCAGGGTCATGCGCCGTATGTCCAGCCCGCCGGTATCCTCGCCCAATCCGACATGCGCGATGACGCCGCCGGGCAGGGCCTGTGCCGATGCGGTCGCGCGGGTTGCGCCGTATCCGACCGCGTCGATGATCAGCGGGTAGCTGTCGGCGACCTCGGCGGTGGTCCGCTGGCCGCAGCGGTCGGTGAGGAACGCGCGGCGGGCATCGTTGGGCTCCGCGATGGTGACGTCCTCGATGCCCATTGCGCGCAACGCCAGTGCGGCGGCAAGCCCGATGGCCCCGCCGCCGATGACCAGCGCGCGTTTTTCCATCGACGGGTGAAGGGCCTCGAGCGCCAGACGCGCGGCGTGCCAGCTGACCGCCAGCGGTTCGGCCAGCGATGCCTTTGCCGCGCTGACACCATCGGGGACGGTGACCAGATTGCTGTCGGGCATGGTGATGAACTGCGCAAACGCCCCTTCGCGCGGCGGCATGGAGATGATTTGACGGGTCGGGCAGAGGTTTTCCCGCCCCGACCTGCAGGCCGCACAGGTGCCGCAGGTGACAAGCGGGTTGACGGTGACGCGGGTGCCGTCGCGCGGCCCGCCCTGGATCGTGCCTGCCGCTTCGTGGCCGAGGATCAGCGGGGCAGGGCGGCGTGCGTCGTGGCCCAGATAGGCGTGCATGTCCGACCCGCAGATGCCCACCGCATCGACCCGGATCAGGTGGTCGTCGGTGCCTGCCACGGCATCCGCCACATCGCGGAAGCCCAAAGTTTCGACGCCGTCGTAAACGAGGGCTTTCATTTCGCGGTAAACCCCCCGTCGACCATCAGGACCTGCCCCGTCACATAGGATGATGCGTCCGAGCACAGGAACAGGATCGGCCCGTCCATATCGCCAAGCGTGCCGTTGCGCCCCATGCAAGTTTGTGCCGCATTGCGTGCGGCGCGGTCGGCATCGTCGAAGACGGCCGCCGTCAGTTCGGTGGGAAAGAACCCCGGCCCGATGGCATTGGCGGTGATCCCGTGGGGCGACCATGCTTCGGCCATCGCGCGGGTCAGCTGGGCGATGCCTGCCTTTGTCGCGCCGTATGCGATGCCGCCGGGAAAGGCGCGCGTGGTTTGCAGCGACGCGAAGTTCACGATGCGGCCCCAGCCCTTGGCCTTCATGGCGGGCACGAGGGTCTGGCTGAGGAAAAAGGGGGCCGTGAGGTTGAGCGCCAGCGTCTGGTCCCAGCCCTCGGGCGTGACGTCATCGGCGGGTTCGCGGGTGTTGATGCCCGCGGCGTGGACCACGATGTCGGGCGCCCCGAAGGGCGCGGCAAGCGCCTGCGCCAGATCGGCGGTGGCGCTGCGGTCCGCCACGTCAGCGGTGACGGCGGCGGCGGTATCCGCGCCGATGTCGGAGACGAGCGCCTCCAGCGCGTCGGCGCGGCGCGCCACGCCCACCACGCGCGCCCCGGCGCCCGCAAGCGCCAGTGCCGCCTGGCGGCCCAGACCGGAACTGGCACCGGTGACACAGGCCACCTTGCCACTCAGGTCAAACAGGGCAGCCGGATGTGCCATCAGCCTTCGGCCGACAGATCGAAGTTTTCGCCGGGGAAGTATTTCGCCAGCCGCACGTCGGCCGCGCGCGCGTGGCCTTCCATGCCTTCGAGCCGCGAAATGCGGGCCGTCGCCTCGGCCACGGCCTTGGAGCCGTCGCGGGTGGCGCGCTGCCACGTGACGATTTTCATGTATTTGTGCACCGACAGCCCGCCGGTATAGCTGGCCGCACCGGAGGTGGGCAGCACGTGGTTGGTGCCTGTTGCCTTGTCCCCGTAGGACACGGTGGTTTCTTCGCCCAGAAACAGCGAGCCGTAGCAGGTGAGCCGGTTGAGCCACCAGTCGAGGTCTTCGGCCTGTACGGTGAGGTGTTCGGGTGCGTATTCGTCCGAACAGGCGGCCATGTCTTCGCGGTCCTTGCACACGATCACTTCGGCGTAGTCACGCCATGCGGCGAAGGCGTTGTCGCGGTTGAGCTGGGGCAGATCCTCGATCATGCCGGGCACCAGTTCCATGACCTTTTCGGCGAGTGCCCGGTCGTCGGTGACCAGCCAGACCGGCGAATTGTAGCCGTGTTCGGCCTGGCTGACCAAATCGGTGGCCACGATATGCGCGTCGGCGTCCTTGTCGGCGAGCACGAGGCTGTCGGTGGGCCCCGCGATCATGTCGATGCCCACGCGGCCGAAGAGGATGCGTTTGGCTTCGGCGACGAACTGGTTGCCCGGGCCCACGAGGATGTTGGCCTTGGGCAGACCGAAAAGTCCGAAGGTCATCGCGGCCACGCCCTGCACGCCGCCCATCGCCATGATCTTGTCCGCGCCGCAGATGTGCGCGGCATAGACGATCGCGGGATTGACGCCTTCGTCGGGGCGGGGGGGCGAGCAGGCGGTGATGTGTTCGCAGCCCGCCACCTTGGCGGTTGTCACGGTCATGATTGCGCTGGCGATGTGGCTATAGCGTCCGCCGGGCACATAGCAGCCCGCGGCATCCACCGGAATCGCCTTTTGACCCGCCACGAACCCCGGCGCGATTTCCATCTCGACGTCTTCCACGGTGCTTTTTTGCAATTCGGCAAAGCGTTTGACGTTGTCGTGGGCGAAGCGGATATCGGCCTTGAGCTTTTCGGGCACGCGGGCGATTGCGGCGTCGATTTCATCCTGCGTGAGCAAGACATTGCCCTCGTAGCGGTCGAATTTCTTGGCGTATTCCATCGCCTTGGCATCGCCGCCCGCTTCGATGTCCGACAGGATGTTCTTGACGGTCTCGTGGGTTTCGGAGGCATCCGACTTGGCGGTCAGGGTGGCTTTTTTCAGGTAGTCGCGGGTCATGGAGGATAATCCTACTTGTAGATGTCCGGCAGGAGAGTTGTTGAAATGGCGGGCACGTAAGCGATCAGAAGAACGACGATGAACATGCAGAGTACGAAGGGCACCGCACGCGCGGCAATCTTCAGAATGGACTCACCTGTAATGCCAGATACGACAAAGAGGTTGAGACCGAGCGGTGGCGTGATGAAGCCGACCCCCAATGCGGTGATCATCATGATGCAGAACTGGATTTCGTTCATGCCGATGTTGTCAGCCAGAGGTTTGAGGATGGGCGCGAGGATGACGATGTTGGGCGTGGTTTCCATCACACAGCCCGCCGCGATCAGGATGCCGATCATCAGCAGGATCAGCAGCCACGGCTCGTCCGTCATGGCGGTGACCGAGGTCACGAAGCCTTGCGGCACACCCATGATGGCCAAGGCTTCGGCCAGTGGCGCGGAAAAGGCGATGATGGGCAGGATGACCCCGTTGACCTTGGCCGAGCTGAGCAACATCGCGGGGAAGTCCGCAAAGCTGAGCGTGCGCAGGATAAAGCCCATGATGATGGTGACGACAACGGCGGTGGCACCCGCTTCGGTGGGCGTGAGCCGGCCCGAGAAGATACCGTAGAAAATGATGCCGGGCACGATGAATGCGTACCAGCCCGATTTGAGCGCCTTGGCGAGGTTTGCTCCCCATTCGCCCAGTGTCATCTGGCCACCGCCTTCGTAGACGTAGATGCGGTTGACGATCAGGTTGGTGATCAGGATGGCCAGCAGGATCGCCAGACCGGGGATCAGGGCGGCCAAAAACAGCGTCGAGGCGGATATGCCCAGCACGAGGCCGATGATGATATAGGCGATCGACGGCGGGATCAGGATGCCGGTACAGGCCCCCGCGGCCACCAGCGCACAGGCATAGGGTCGCGGGTAGCCCGATTCCACCAGCCGGGCGATGGTCATGCGCCCCACGGCGGCAGCGCCCGCCGCATCAGAGCCGGAAATCGCCGCGAACATGCCGCAGACCAGGACCGTGGCAGACCCGAAGCCGCCCTTGGTAAAGCAGGTCAGCGCCTCGGCCACGTCGAGGAATTTTCGACTGAGCCCGGTGCGCACCAGCACGTCGCCCGTCAGGATGAACAGCGGCACAGCGGTAAGGGCGAAGGCGTCGATGCCCGCAAACAGGCTTTCGCCCACGAGGCTCAGTGGCAGATCGCCCGACATGAACAACATCACGATTGCGGAGACACCGATGGCGGCCCAGACCGGCACGGCCAGACCGATGAGTGCGACGAACATGATCACCGGCAGGTAAAAGTCCCAGCCCAGCTCGACCGTTTGACTGACTTGGTTCCAAAGCATCTGTCAGCCCCTCAATCGAACAATGTATCGCCTTCGTAGACGGGTTGTCCCGTCCGAAGGCTGTGAAAATCGCGGCGCAGCGATTGCAGCAGGCGCCAGATGATAAGTGCGAAACCCGTCGGGACGGCCATCAGGAACCAGACCTTCGAGATGCGCAGCCCGTCGGTGACGGAGCCGAATTTTGCGGAGACATGAACCGCCTCGTAGGACCAGTAGAGGGCGATGACGGCGACGAACATCATCACCAGATCGCCGAAGATATAGAGCAGCGCCTTGGGGCGCGGTCCGAGGTAGTGCATGATCACGTCGATGCGGATGTGGGCGCGTTCCTTGACCGCGGCGGCGGCCCCGATCCACGCGAGGTAGATGAAGGAGTAGCGCACGATCTCTTCGCCCCAGATCGACGAGTAGGAAAAGATTTCACGCCTGAGCACTTCGACGGCCATCGTGATCACGAGCATCACGTAGAATGTCAAAAGCAGCCAGCGTTCGGCATCGCGGTCAAGGCGGCGCAGCATCTTCATCATGTTCCTCATCTGTTGGCCATAGCCGTACCGGCACGCCGGGGCGTGGAGGTATCAGGCGGGGCTGTCGGAAACGGGGGGTGACGGGCGCCCGTGCGGGGGCACCCGTCTGTTGGTTCAGGCGTCGTGCACGAAGTATTTGCCTTGCGTGCCGGCGGCTTCTTCCATCTTGGCGAAGGCGTCCATTGAGCCTGCCAGTTCGGTTTTGAAGCTGTCCCATTCGGAGCGCTGGTAGCCGCCTGCCTCTTTCCATTCGCCCAGCTGGTCATCGCTGAGGCTGTGGAATTCGACGCCTGCCTTGGCCAGTTCCGCCATCGCGTAGGCCCGCGCGGAGGGCACTTTGCTCAGGTTCTGGTGGGCGGTCATTTCAGAGCCCCACATGATGCCTTCCTGAATGTCGGCGGGCATCGAGTTGAACCATTCGAGGTTGCACGAATAGACTTGGCTGTCCGGCACCGCTTGCGTGAAGGTCACGTGGCTGAGGATGTCCTTGAAGCCGAAGACATAGAGCGCGCCCACGGAGGGGTCGAGCGCGTCGGCCACGCCCTGTTTGATCGCGGAGGGTGTTTCGCCCCAGGCCACCGGTGTCGGGTTTGCGCCGACCATGCGGTAGTACTGCTGCAGCATCTTGGAGCCCGGCACGCGGAACTTGACCCCGCCCAGATCGGAGGGCGAGAGCACCGCACCGGCACCGCCTTTGCGCACGGCAACGACGCGGGGGTCGATGTTGACGTAGAACAGCGCCTTAAACCCGTTTTCCTCGACCTTGGGCTCTACGTTGCCTTTCCAGAAATCGGAATTCACGAGGTTGGTGAAGCGTTGGTTCGAACCGCACAGATACGGCATGTTGATCAGGTCAACCGTGGACGCGAAGGGTGCGAAGTTCGACAGGGAGTGTTGTGCCGCCTGAATGGTGCCGCCCTGAACCTTCTGCACGAGGTTGCCGCCGGATCCCAGCTGGCCACCGGGGGCCAGTTTCACATAGACCTTGCCGTTGGTGGCGTTCTGGATGTTTTCCTTCAGGTCCAGCTGCATGATGGGATAGCTGCGCGAGGCACCCAGCACGTAGGCGGTGCCGATGGTCATCACGTGCTCGGCCGCTTTTTCGCGGTCGCGCTCTTCGTTGGCGGTTTGTGCGGCCGCTTCGCTGGACCACAAGAGCCCGCTGGCCCCGGCGACCATCGCGGCGGTAAACCCGCCCGTGCCCATCAGTTTGAGAAAATTCCGGCGCTCGGCCGACGCAATGTCCTTGCGATCTTGATCCATCTTGGTTCCTCCCGTTGAGACTTAGCTGCCGTTCTTGTTTTTTCGGTCAGCTTCTTTTTGCAATATCGCGACGACAAAAAGGATCGACGCGGCAAAGAGAACCAGCATTTCGCCGACATCACCCAGAAATGCGTTCCTGAAAAATGCACCCAACGCGACATTCGTAAAATACACGATGAAGACGATCAAAGAGGCATAAAGAAACATCGCGGGCCTTTCAGCAGCTGATTCTTCGATTACTGTAAGCGCTTGCATTGCGTTCGTGCAAGCGCTTACATTTTCCCACGCGCCTTTTTTATTTTGCTGAATTGAGATATTGCAAAACCGATGGATCAGACCCCGCAGAAAATACTGGCGACGCCTGCCGTGCCCACGCTCGATGATGTGGCGCGCAAGGCCGGTGTGTCGACGGCGACTGTGTCGCGGTGCCTGAACACCGCCGACAAGGTGTCCCAGAAGACGCGGTCGCGGGTCATGGCGGCGGTGGAGGCGTTGGGCTACACGCCCAATTTCGGGGCCCGCGCGATGGCCGCACGCCGCACCTTCACCATCGGTGCGATCATTCCGACGATGGAGAACGCGATTTTTGCGCGCGGTTTGCAGGCCTTTCAGGAAGAGCTGCACACAAAGGGGTATACGCTTCTGGTGTCGAGTACGTCCTACCGGCCCGATATCGAGGCGGAGCAGATCCGCTCGCTCGTGTCGCGCGGGGCGGACGGGTTGTTGTTGATCGGCTATGACAGGGATGCGGCGATTTTCGATTACCTGCAGCGCCGTGCCGTGCCGACGCTGGTGGCGTGGGCGTTCGATCCCGACAATCCGCAACCGTCCATCGGCTTTGATAACCGTGCCTCCATGCAGGAGCTGACGGCGACGGTTCTGGGCATGGGTCACCGCGATGTCGCCGTGATTTCGGGCATTGTCGAAGGCAACGACCGTGCGCGCCAGCGTTTGGCAGGCATACGGGCGGGCCTGCGGGCAGGGGGGATCGACCCCGATCAGGTGCCGGTCATCGAGACCCCCTACGAGATCGAAAACGGCGCGAATGCCTTTGGCCAGTTGATGGCTGCGCCGCACCGCCCCACGGTGGTGATGTGCGGCAATGACGTGCTGGCCGTGGGCGCGATCCAGCGCGCGCATGAGATGGGACTACGGGTGCCGCAGGACGTGTCGATCACCGGTTTCGATGACATAGAGCTGGCGCGGATCGTGTCGCCGCAATTGACCACCGTGCACGTGCCGCACCGCACGATGGGCACGCGCGCCGCGCAGGAGCTGATCCGCATGGTCGAGAAGGAAAGCACCGGCACATCGGTGCAGCTGGACAGTGCGCTGCGGATGCGCGGGTCTTTGCGGGCGCTGGATGCGGGTGCGTCAGGCTAGGATCGCGTCCCACGTGGATTGGCGGCTGGCGGAGAACACCTCGATATGGCCGATGGCGTCGAGCCCGAAGGCGGAAGGCTTCAGGGTCAGTTGTTGGCGCGGCGTGTCGCCGTAGTGCGTCATCAGGCGCCACACGGCCGCAGGCGGAACCAGCGCGTCATCGGCGATGGCCACGAATTTGACCCGGCAGCCCAGTGGTTCCGCGTTGGGTGGGGGCAGGGTTTTGCCGATGTCGATTGCGTAGGATCCACGTGTGGTGCACCACCGCCGCCATTGCCTGTACACGCCGGCGGGCAAATCCGCACCCAGCCCCATCAACCGACCCGGCACCATGCCTTTCGCCGCAACGATGCCGCGCACCGGCCATGACCAGAACGTGCGCGCCAGCGCCTGATAGGGCCACGGGTGGTCGGCCGCGTGGACCGCACCGCTGCCCACGGTGATGACCCGCGCGACGCGTGACAGACCGGTTTGCAGCGGCAGGCACATGCCGCCCAGCGAGTGACCGATGATCCATTGGGGCAATTCCCCGAACTGCGCCTGCGCGAAGGCCCGTGCCGATTGGCCATCCGTCACTGCCCAGTCACCGAGCGTCGCGTCGGACCGGTGCGTCGGGCCCGCCGAAGATGCGCCGAAGTCGCGGTAATCATAGGTCAGGCACGCGACGGTGTGCTTGCGCACCAACCAGTCTGCGAAGGCGGAGTAGTACCGCGCCCGCACACCGACGGCAGGGCTGAGCACGACAATCGCGCGGGGGGTGGTGCGTGGTTCGAATACTGTGCCGGTCAGGGTCCGGTCGACCGACGCAAAGGTGACGGGGCGCTGTTGGACATCGGCATCGGCTGTGGTGGCGGAGGGCATGGCGTTCCTGACTAGACTGATTGGTCTAGCCTTTTGACTAGACCAGTCAGTCCAATCCTGTCAAACCTTATTTATGGCTTCCTCGACCAAAGACCGGCTGACTGTGACTGCCGCCCGCTTGTTTCAGGAAAAGGGGTTCAACGGCGTGGGTTTGACCGAAATCCTCACGGCCACCGGGGTGCCGAAGGGATCGCTTTACCATCATTTTCCGGGCGGCAAACCCGATCTCGCACTTGAGGCGGCCGAGCTTGCCCACCGCGAAACCCTGCGCATCATCGATGACGCATTCGGGTCGGCGGCGGACTTCGAGGCGGGGGCGGCGACGCTGTTTTACAAGCTGGCAAAGCTGTTTGATCTGATGGGCAAGACCGCCGGGTGTCCGATCTCGCAAATTCTGTTCGACGGGGCTGAGGATGCGACGTTTCGCACCGCGACAGCGCGGTATTTCGAGACGTGGATGGCGACGATCGCGGCGCATGCGGAGCGGTTGGGCGTGGACGGCGCGGTTGCCGATGCGCAGGCGAAGCGGCTGTTTCTGACGCTGCAGGGGGCGTGGACCCTCGCGCGGGCCACGGGCCGGTCGGATACGTTGCGCGAGGTGCCGGCGCTGTTGTTTGCGGCGCCGCGGTAGCCCCCTGCGCGCCATTGCGCCTATTGGCTTTGCCCGTGCGGCGGGGCGCGTGCGATTCCTTGAAATCAATCGGTTCGTGCAAATGCAATGATGGTCCCGGTGCCCAAATCACAGGCGCTTTTCGCTTAATGGGGCAGGTGAGTCATGTGCCGCATTGTAGAACGTCAGGGCCGGTGCCAAGGTGGTGCGGCCTTAACCCAGATTTCGAAGGATTATTGACATGATGAGACTTTCGACCACTGCATTATTTCTGATCACCGCGACGCACCTGGCCGCCGAGGACGCGCGCCAGCTGGACGCGCATGAACACGGGGTCGGGCAATTGAATATCGCCTTCGACGACGGGCAAATCGCGATGGAGCTGCAGGCGCCGGGCGCCGATATCGTTGGGTTCGAATATGCCGCCCAATCCGCGGATGATCGTGCCAAGGTGGATGCGGCGGTTGCCGCGCTGGCCCGCCCTCTGGATCTGTTTGTCCTGCCTCGGGCCGCAGGATGCAGCGTGGTACAGGCGGCGGCGTCGCTCAACAGCGAGGACCTGCATGATGAACATGACGAGGAAGATCACGCCGGGCACGATCACGCCCATGACCACGAAGAAGAGAAGCACGCAGAGCACGCCGAGGAGGAACATGACCACGAGGCGCACGCCGAGGCCGCCGGTCATACGGAGTTTCATGCGGAATATCTGTTGGCCTGTGCCGATCCTGCGCAGGCGACCTTGATCGAATTTGCCTATTTCGACCGGTTCGCCGGGGCGCAGGAGCTCGAGGTGCAGATCATTTCGGATCAGGGGGCCACGGCCTTCGAGGTGATGCGCACGGCGCCAACGCTCGATCTGCGCGATATGTTCTGATTGTGCAGACGGACCCCGCGATCCTGAAGCTGAAGCACGTCCGCTACCGGTGGCCGGGGCGGTCGTCGTTCGCGCTGGAGGTGCCGGATTTCGGTGTGGCGCCGTCCGAGAGCGTACTGCTTCTGGGCGAAAGCGGGTCGGGCAAGTCGACGCTGCTGTCGCTCGTGTGCGGGACCATTGCGCCCGATGCGGGGTCGGTCGCGGTGGCGGGCACGGATATCGCGACGCTGTCGGCGGGCGCGCGCGACAGGTTTCGTGCGGAACGGATCGGGCTGATTTTCCAGCAGTTCAACCTGCTGCCCTATGCCAGTGTGCGCGACAATATCCTGCTGCCGCTGCGCTTTGCGCCAAAGCGGCGGGCGCGGGTTGCCGATCCTCAGGATGCGGTGCGCGCGCTGTGCCGTGATCTGGGGCTGCCGGCCGATACGGTCACGGCCCCTGCGGGCACATTGAGTGTCGGGCAACAGCAGCGGGTCGCCGCGGCGCGCGCGTTGATCGGGGGGCCGCCGCTGATCATCGCGGACGAACCGACATCGGCGCTGGATGCCGCGACGCAGGCGACGTTTCTCAAACTGCTGTTCGATCAGGCCGCAACCTGTGGCAGCACCCTGTTGATGGTGAGCCACGACGCCCGGCTGGCACCGCATTTTGACCGGGTGGTGCAGATGTCCGACATTGCGCGGGCAGGGCAGGTGGCATGATCTTTCGACTGGCCTGGGGATCGTTGATGGCGCGGGCGCTGACGGTGGCGATGACGACGCTGGCAATCGCGCTGTCCGTTGCGTTGTTTCTGGGGGTCGAAAAGGTCCGCACGGGCGCAAAGGCGAGCTTTGCCGACACGATTTCGGGGACCGATCTGATCGTGGGCGCGCGCTCCGGGTCTGTGCAACTGCTGCTCTATTCCGTGTTTCGCATCGGCAATGCCACCAACAATCTGACATGGGAAAGCTACGGCGATATTGCCGCGCGGCCCGAAGTCGACTGGATCGTGCCGATTTCGCTGGGCGACAGCCACCGACAGTTTCGGGTCATGGGCACCACCGCGGCGTTTTTCGAACGCTACAAATACCGCGCCGGACAGTCGCTGGCAGTGGCGGAAGGCGCGGTGCTGGACGATCTGTTCGATGCGGTCATCGGGGCCGATGTGGCGGCGACGCTGGGCTATGAGGTCGATGATCCGATTGTGGTGTCCCACGGGCTCGCGTCTTTTGTCGCCCATGAGAACCAGCCCTTTCGCGTGGCTGGCGTGCTGGAGAAAACCGGTACGCCCGTCGACCGTACGGTGATCGTGAGCCTTGAAGCGATCGAGGCGATCCACGTCGATTGGCAAAGTGGCGCGCAAATCCCCGGGCAGGTGACGTCGCCCGAGGACATCCGCAAAATGGCGCTGGAGCCGCAGGCCGTCACGGCAGCACTGGTCGGGGTGAAAAGCCGCTTGCAGGTCTTTGCGTTGCAACGCGCCATCAACGAATATCCCGCAGAGCCCTTGCTGGCGATCCTGCCGGGCGTGGCGCTTCAGGAGCTTTGGCAGATCGTGGGCATTGCGGAAACCGCGCTGATCGCGGTGTCGGGGATGGTCGTGGTGACCGCATTGATCGGCATGATGGCGACGATATTTTCCAGCCTCAGTGAAAGACGCCGCGAAATGGCGATTTTCCGTGCCATGGGGGCCCGCCCGCGTGTGATCGTGAGCCTGCTGGTGCTGGAGGCCGTGATGATGGCGGCGATTGGTGCGGTGGTCGGACTGGTCCTGCTGTATCTTGGCCTGTGGGTGGCGCAGCCGATGATCGATGCGGCGTTCGGGCTATGGTTGCCGATCGAGCCGCCGACCCTGCGCGAGGTCTGGGTGCTGGCAGGCGTGGTGGCCGCTGGCGCGATTGTGAGTCTTGTGCCCGCACTCCGTGCCTACCGGATGTCGCTTGCAGATGGTATGATGGTGAGGATTTGAACATGATGGGAGAAGCCGCATGAACATGTCACGCAGAATGATGGTGTCGAGCGCCTTTGCCGGTGCGGTGATGCCCCGCACGGCGTTTGCCGCGGCACCGCGCCAGATCGGGTGGGAAGATCTGATCCCCAAGGGCGTGCCCTACGGTGAAATCATCGGACCCGGAGAGATCGACGAGGCCAACGACAGGTGGTTGCCCGAATTCGATGCAAACGCCAAGAAGCTCAACAAGGCGCTGCATGGCGCCTATATCAAGATGCCCGGCTATGTGCTGCCGCTCGATATGTCGAGCGGGGGTGTGACCAGCTTTATCATGGTGCCCTATGTGGGTGCCTGCATTCACACGCCACCGCCCCCGGCCAATCAACTGGTGTTCGTCGATACAAAGGCGCCGTGGCCGAGCGACCAGATGTGGGATCCGGTATGGGTCACCGGCATCATGCGCCACGAGATGCAATCGACCAGCATCGCCGAAATCGGATACGCGATGACGGCCGAGAAAATAGAGGTGTACGAGTGGTAAAGCGCGGACCCGGCAGGCGCGCGGTTCTGGCCGGTCTGGGCGCGCTTTCGCTTGCGCCCCGTGCGGCGGTGGCCAAGGAATACATTGATCTGAACTGGACGGATCTGCTGCCCGAAGGGCAGCCCGCGATGCCCCCTGCCTTGCAGGAACTGTTGCAGCATGACGGCCCCGGCCTGTCGAGCCAGCAGCCCCCGTCGCAGGGCGTGCGGGTCGATTGGAACGGCGAAATCGTGCGCCTTCCGGGATACATCGTGCCGATAGATTATTCCGGATCGGGCGTTACCGCGTTCATCCTTGTGCCGTTTGTGGGGGCCTGTGTGCATGTGCCCCCGCCCCCCGCCAACCAGCTGGTGTTTGTCACCACTTCGGAGCCATACGAGAGTTCGGGTCTGTTTGAGGCAATCAACGTGATCGGCATGTTTGGCACGTCTTCCATGTCGACGCAGTTGGCCGATATCGCCTATGCCCTGTCGGCAGACCGGATTGAGCCGTTCTAGGCCGATCCGTCAAAGTCCGCTGGCGCGATCCCTGGTGGTTTGCTAGCCCATGACCATGATCCGGACCGCCGCCCAAGTCTGCCAGAAACTCATGATCGCTGTGGCGGTGATGGCTGTTGTGCTGCTTGGCTTTGCCCACCGTTCCGGTAAGCAGACCCTGTCGCCCGAGCTTGCCGATTATGTGGCGGCGGGTGGCGCGATTTCCGATATTTGCGGATTGACCGGTGGCGATGGCATGGCGGTTCCGGTGGACTGCGAAGCCTGCCGCATCGGTGACGCGGCGCATCTGGTCGGGGTCTGTTACGCATCACCGCCCCGGCTGGCAGCACAGACCTTTGTGTTGCGCAGCATCGGCAAACGTATCGCCCACAGCCGCGCGCTCGATCCTGCGCGGCTGGTGCGCGCACCGCCCCGAGCCTGATTGCACAAAGAATCCCTTTTTGCATTCGTCCGCCCCGTGCTGTGGCGGACCTTCAGGCTTGGAGCCAGTTTCCGGCGGAGAAATGGGATGCGGTGCCGCTGTCGGACGATACGCACGCCAGCATGAACCACGACCGCCGCGAGGTGCCCTGGGCGCTGGAGCAGACCCCGATGCCCGCGTCCGGCAGTGACGCTGGCGTGGTCGGTGTGACCGGGCCGGTGACATTGGGTAGTGTCGATGCTCTGGCTAGAACCATCGGGTTCGACGCCCGGTACCAGCTGAACCTGCCGTTGGGGCCCACGGGTGTCTGGACGCTGAGCCGCGATTCGATGAGCACCGACAGCACGGCGCCGACCACCGACCGGACCGTCCATGTTGATCAGTACACCGGCAAGATACTCGCCGATGTGCGCCATACGGATTATTCGCTGGCGGGCAAGGCGATGGCAGTGGGGATCGCGCTGCATATGGGTACGCTGGGACTTTGGAGCGTGCTTGCCAACACGGTGATGTGCCTTGCTGTCCTGTTTCTTTGCGCCAGTTCGCTGGTTCTGTGGTGGAAGCGGCGACCGAGCAAGGCGGGCCGTTTGGTGGCGCCCCCCATGCCCCGCGAACTGCCGTTGTGGCAAGGCGCGGTGCTGGTCGGTCTGGGCGTGTCGATGGCCTTTCCCATGGCAGGGATCGCGTTGCTGGTCGTTCTCGCACTCGACACGCTTGTCCTGTCACGCCTGCCCAAAGTGCGGCAAAGCCTGACGTAAAGCGCGCAGTGGCGTGGCGGCATGATCGCCACGCCACTGTATTTGACGAACGCGGTCCGGTGTGATGGCGGGTCCGGGTTTGTCCGACAAGACCGACAAGCCGGTGCGACTGGTAGTGGTCAGCCCGCTCTATCGCGCGCGTATCCGCCTTGATGCTGCTCTCTATCTGGCGGCTACAGAGCGCTCACATTGACACCTTCTGCCGGATGATTGATCCTTCATGTGGTACTAGCCCCTTTGTTGTGAGCTTCCTGTTTGGAATTGTTCAGTGAGGATATGGCCATCAATCTAACCGGTCCGATCATCTGCATCCTGATTGGGTTTGTGATATTTGCCGTTGCGTGGCTTTCGGGTCATGGACCGCCGGATCACAACATCGGGCGCGGTATTGCCAATAGCATCATGCGGCAGGGTTTTGCGATTGTCGGTGGCTTTATCTCGATTTGCGGCGTCGCGTGGCTCTTGATCCGCTGGTTGGACCGATCATCAGAATAAGCACCTGTCGATCTGGGCTTTTCCAAACTGGCTGACGCGCGCGCGCACCTAAGCTTATGTGTTCAACGTGCCACTTGGGTTGCGTGCTTTCCGCCGCTCATCACACCGACCACGTAATGGTCCGACCGACCGATTGATCGGGTCGGAGCAAAACCAGTTTCAGAGCATACTCCCCTTGGCGGAGTGAAATCTGCCTGAAGGGTGCCAACAGATGTTCGGCTGCACCGGGATCAGGCAAGGAAACCTCGCAATGTGAAAGTGTTGCAAGTTCCGGTGCTTGGCGGCGTCCGACAAGCCCGTCCGTACGGTCAATCGGGGGTGTTCCACCCGGCGTGCGAAAGACAAATGGCAGCATAGGATCGAGGCTCGCTGCGGCGACGGGGATGCTCATGCCTTTCGGCAAGAATGGTGCGTTATAGGGTTCTGTGCCTTCCGCCGTGTCCTCGAACGGGGACATCCCCCGCCATGAAATCCCGATAGGACACCCTTCTCCTCTTATCCTCGCGCCGAGCGTGATCGCCTCGCTCTCCGCGCTGACTGTGGTTTTGTCATGCCACAACAGTTCGAGGAATACGTTGTCGAGACACGCGCAGATGTTGCGTGTTCCCTGACCGGGATGATCCCGCGTATAATTCACGCGAAGGTCGGCGTCCTTCATCGTGGACCGCGCGGTTCGCTCGTCTGCGACGACGAGAAAGATATGATCTAGTTCGGCAAAAGCCGCGCACGTGATGGTTTTCATTTCGGATCAAAGCCTATGTGTGTCACAGCCTCTCCTGTCTGACATAGCAGACGCCTTTCGGCTGGCAACAGACGGCAACCCTGTGCGGGCCGAAGGTATCGGGCGCCTTTTGGATTCTTGAGAGCAGAGTGACGTTTGCGCTTTGCGGAAAAACGCACGGCCTGCTTAGAATAATCATTATGTAAAAATTTGATGCACAGACCGCATGGCAAGCTGTTGGCATCGGCAACTGCGTGGAATACGCGCAAACGGTCATGGTTAGGGTCGGTTAAGTATTGCGGCCTGTGCCGCGTTTTGATGAGAGACCGGTCTCGTGACGGATGCAGCGCCATCACCTCCAGCCCTTCCACCGCTCGGATTGCGCGTGTCGATGGTGGCGATTGCGGCGTGCGGCTGTGTGGCCGCGATCGTGTCGGGCCAGCTGGGCGTGCTTGCCTTGCCGGATGTTGCGGGGGCGATTGGCCGGTCTGCGTTCGACGCATCGTGGCTGACGACCGTGTATCTGGCGGCGCAACCGCTGAGCGTTCCGCTCGCGCCCGTCTGTGTTGCGGCGTTTGGCCCGCGGCGGGTGCTTTTGTGGGCCGCGGCGGGGTTGGCGGTGTCTTCACTGGGCGAGTTGCTGACGAACAGCCTGTGGCCCCTGACGGTCTTGCGGGCGGTTCAGGGGGCCTCCTCGGGGATGTTCCCGATCATGACGATGCTGCTGGTGATGCGGTCTTTCCCGCCCGCGAAAGGCCAGAAAGAGGGGCTGCTGCTGTTTGCGGCGGCCACGAGCGTCGGCATCGGTTTGGCGGCAAGCCTGTGTGGCTGGCTGCTGGAAGTGTTTGGCTGGCAGGGACCGGCCGTGTTCCAACTGGTCTGGGCCACCGGCATCGGCATTGCCGTCTGGATGCGGTTTGCCCCCTCGCCCTTCGCCCGCGGGCCTGTCGCTTCGGCAGACTGGCGCAGCTATGTCCTGTTGGCTTCGGGCTGTGCGTGCATGGTTGCGGGATTGTCGCAGGCCGAACGGCGGTTCTGGTTCGAAAGCGATCTTGTCGTGACGCTGCTGGCGATGGGGGCCGGTTTGCTGCTGCTGGCCTGCGTGTCGTTGTTGCGGGCGCCGGCGCCGTTCATACAGTTGCGGCTGTTGGCGATACCGACATTCGGCTGGGCCATCTTCATGGCGCTGACCCTGCGCTTTGCGCTGTTGGTCGTGGCGTTCGTGATCCCGCAATACCTTGTGCGGTTGCAAGGGTACCGGCCCGAGAACCTTGGCGATGTGACGATCTGGTTGCTGCCGGTGCATCTGGTGGCGTTCCCGCTGGCCTATGCCGTGAGCAGATGGGCGGACCCGCGTGTCGTGTTGATGATCGGGTTGGCGGCGTTTGCGGCCGCGGCGTTCGTAAACATCGATCTTGATCCGCTTTGGGCCGCCGACCAGTTCAGGATGTCGCTTGTGCTTCTCGGGGTCGGGCAGGCGTTTTTCGTATTTGCGCTTTTGCTGTTTGCGACCCACGGGCTTGGCCCGCCGCAGGGGCCAACCGCTGGCACGCTGTTCAATCTGACGCGGATCGTCGGGCAGGCGGCGGGTGCCGGGTTCATCGCGACGCTGGTAACGGAACGTGAGAAACACCATTCGCACGTTCTTGTAGACCAGATCACCGCCTATTCGGATGTCGCAGCAGAGCGGACGTTGATGCTTGCCCGAACCTTTTCCGCCGTCGGGTCGGATCCGGAGCTTAGCCGCACGCAGGCCACAGCGACCCTTGGCAGACAGGTCAGCGATCAGGCGTTCGTGCTGGCCTACGGCGATGGATTCACCGTTCTTGCCGCGCTGCTGGCAGGTGCGGCCCTGCTGGTGTGGGTCCTGCCCGGCATTCGCACTCCGCCCGAAAAAGGAGAAGACATATGAGTGCTGCAACCCGGTTTCTGGCCGCGATCGGCGGGAGCGTGCTTTTGGCCGCCGCTGCATGGGGCGCGGTGTCCTTCTGGGACGGTCAGCGCCGGTTTGTCAGCACGAAGAACGCCTATGTGAAGGGTGAAATCACGACGATTGCGGCGCGGGTGCCGGGCTATGCGGTCGAGATTTTCGTCGATGACAATCAGCGGGTCGCGGCGAAGCAACCGCTGTTCCGTATCGATCCGCGCGATTATCGGGCGGCCCTGCAGGAGGCCGACGCGCAGATCGCGATCCAGCAGGCCGCGCTGTCCAACCTCGCGGCGCGCCGGGTGTTGCAGGACGCGCGTATCGCCGCCGCCCGGTCCACGCTGGAGGCGCGACAGGCCGAAGCGACCTTTGCGCAGAACGAATTTGACCGCGCCAGCCGGCTTGTCGACAGCGGCACAGGCACCCGCCAGCGGTTGGACGACACCGCCGCCGCCGACATCGTGGCGCGCGCGCGTGTCACCGAAGCGCAGGCCGATCTGGGTCTGGAGGCGGCCCAGACCGATGTGCTGGATGCAGAGCAGCTGTCCATCGAAGCGGCGCTGAGTGCGGCGCAAGCCACGCGCGACACCGCCCGGATCACGCTCGAGGATACGCAGGTCTGGGCTCCCGCGGCGGGGGTCATCTCGAACCGCCGCACGCGGGTGGGCGAATATCTGGCCGCAGGGGTGGCAACCATGGCACTGGTGCCCGATGGCGCGATTTGGGTCGAAGCGAACATCCGTGAAACGGAACTGGCGCGGCTGGTGCCGGGAGACCGGGCAGAAGTGGCGATCGACGTGCTGGGCGGGGCCGTTGCCTGTGCCACCGTCGAGAGCATCGCGCCCGCCGCAGGCAGCGAATTTGCCCTGATCCCTGCTGACAATGCCACTGGAAACTTCACCAAGATCGTGCGCCGGTTCGCGGTCCGATTGCGCTTTGATGCGACGGACGCGCTGCTGCCGCAGATCGCGCCGGGCATGTCCGTGGTGCCGCGCATCGCCATCGGATCCCATCGCACGGGGGCCGCGGATGCGGGGGGGCTTCCGTGGACTGCGGGAACCGGTTTTGCCTGTGGTGCCGATGGACCCGTACGCGCACCGGCCCCTGCCGCGCGGCAGTTGCCCGATCATCCGGGCTTGCGGTCGGAGTGACCGGATCATGAAAAAGACGGTCTGCTGAAATACCGAAAAGCACTTCACACGGTACGCTGGCTGTGTGGTGCGGATCAAAAGCGCACCAACCTACCCTGTCGGGGCGCTTGTGTTTTCCTCCCGTGCGCGCGTTCCGGCAGGTAATCCGCCCCCGACGCGGGCAAGAAGGAGAGCTGATTTGGCAACGTCTCGCGTGCTTTTGGTCTGGACCACGGAAACCAATTCCACCCGCAAAATGGCCGATGCCGTCAGGAAGGGCGTGCAAAGCGTGCCGCATGTTTCGTGTACTGACGTGGTGCTGGAAACCGGAACCGAAATGACGTTCGAAGAGGTCGCCGCGCATGACGCGCTGATCCTTGGCACGCCCGTGCGCCACCGCAACATGCACCACAGGATCAAGCGGTTCATCGAAGAAACGCTGGAAACCGCGTGGCTTGACGACAGGATGGTGGGCATGGTGGGCGGTACGTTTTCCATCGGTGGAGGGCATGGTGATGCCGGTGCGGGCGCGGAGATGTGCCAGTTGGGGATGCTGGCGGCGATGGCGGCCAACGGGATGATCCTGACGCCGTTGCCGAAATGCACGCCCGGTGCGGATCACGCGGGCCTGCATTGGGGTCCCGCAGGGCGCAGCGGTGGCGCGCGGATGGAGCCTTATTGGCCGTCCGAACCCATGGTGCAGGCGGCCTTCCATCACGGCGCAAACATCGCGCGTCTGACCCATGCGCTGCACGGACGGCGCAACGATATTTTCGTGCGGGGCAATGAGGCACCCGCCGCCGATCTGGTCGCCGCGTTTCGTGCAGGCGCTGCGCAGGATCGCCCTGCGGTGCCGGATGCGGATGCAAATCCGGCCTACCGTCGCACGGCACCCGACGGGTTTGTGTCTGGCGTCACGAAATCCGACGACGATCAGTTCGACACACCATAGATTTGCGCAAGGGATCGGACCGTTTTCTGATCGCTCCACGCAGGTTCAGGCGCCGGGGCTGCTGCCGCCGGACGCCAGTGGAGGGACGACCGCGGCGGGGTTCATGCAGGGTCCACCGAAAGCGATGTAAGCGGCAAAACCTTGAAATAACCGATGTCTCCGCTGGCGTAGTCTTGACCACAGACCCCGGATAATTCTGCTATCCCGCGGGGCTGTGGCAGTTGCCCCGCGCCGCACCCGATACCGCAAATCCGCCAAATTCCGCCAGATCCATGCGCAGAGCTTTCGCGCGTGAACAGGAGAGCGATCATGCGCAAACACGCCAAGGCCCATCTGACACGTCGCGCGGCGCTTGCTGCCGGAGCCGCGGGCGCGGGACTGTTAATTGCGGGGGGCGGCCGGATGGGCCGTGCCGCCGCGCCGGACGGATCGATGCGCACCGGCATATTCGGCATGGGCGTGCGCAAGGAGGCCAACAGCCTGACCGCCGACAGCGACGATGTGCGCATGTACCGCGAGGCGGTCGCCTGGATGAAAGACCGCTCGAAGGTCAATCCGCTCGACCCGCTGGGCTGGCGGCAACATTGGGCGCATCATTCGCTGTTCTGCTCGTCCAACAGTTTCCAGTACCAGGTGCACTACGGGTGGTATTTTCTGCCGTGGCACCGCGCCTATCTGGCCAATATCGAACAACGGGTGCGCCGCATTCTCAATGAGCCGTCGTTCGGGCTGCCCTATTGGGACTGGACCCGCAATCCGCAATTGCCCGCGTGGTATTTCGGCGAGGACAATCCGCTCAACAACCCCAGCCGCTATCAGGAAGCAGGCGACCGCGTAGAGCCCGATTTTGTCGAACTGGGGCCAGTGTTGCGGGCCACGAAGTGGGAACATTTTGGCGGCCGTCGCCGCGATCCGGGCGAGATACAGGTCGAAGGCACGCTGGAGCAATCGGTGCATAATTGCATCCACAACTGGATCGGGGGGCAGATGGCCTCCTTTGATGGTGCCGGTAACGATCCGATTTTCCAAAGCCACCACGGCCAGATCGACCGTCTGTGGGCCATCTGGCTGGCGCAGGGGGGTGGCCGGGCCAATCCAACTGACGCAGATTGGCTGGATGAGCGGTTCTGGTTTGCGGGCCCGAGTGGTCTGCTCGAGGATGTGACGGTGCGCGACGTGCTGGAGACCGAACCGCTCGGCTACAGATTTGACGATCTGGACTATGCCCTGACCCTGACGCCGGAAACGACCCCGGTCTACGATGGTTGGGGGCTCGATTTCGGCGCGATCGACCCAGACGGTACCGACCTTGCGGCGATTTCGGTTGTTGCGCGCGGGGACGGGCCGGGGCGCGTGTCGCTCAACTACGAACGGATGAGCCTGCCGATCCAGCCGTTCCAGCACCGGCTCTTCTTTGTCGACGACAGCCCCGGGGGTGCGGCCACCTACATCGGTACCTTCACGATCCTGCCGATCCCCGATCTCAACCGCGGGCTGGAGCATTCCGTCACCAGTCAGGTCGAGGTTCCTCCGCGGGCTCTGGACCAATTGTTGCAGAACCGTCGCATTCGGGTTGTGGGTGTTCCTGTGCCGCTCAAGGGGCGCGACATTCCTGAGGCTCCGGTGCCGTTTCAGGGCGTCTCGATCACCGTCGATGCGTAGGTTCTGGTACATTGCGATGGTGGCGGGCTGGTGCTGGTCTGTCTGCGCTGCGGCCGCGCAGGAAGGTCCGCGCCTGAGCTTTTCGGGCGAGATACGCGAGCGCGCGACGTATCTGTCGGGGAATGGTTTTGATGACGCGAACCCCGATCGGGGTTGGTCGCTGACCCAGCGGCTCCGGTTTCAGATTGACGCGGAAGTGGCCCCTGCCCTGCGCGGCAGGATCAATTTGCTCAGCGCGGTGCAGACCGGTTTCAGCGACAGTCCGGTGGACCGCAACGTGCTCGACCTGCACGAAGCATATGTGGAGGTCGGCAGCGAAGACCGCTTTGTGAGGCTGGGCCGTCAGGAAATGCGCCTGGGATCGCAGCGGTTGGTCGGATGGCGCGACGGGACAAATGTGCGCCGAGTCTGGGACGGCGTGCGCGGCGTCTTTGCGCTGGGTGACGCGACGCTCGATGCTTTTGCGCTGCAGCTTGTCGACGTTGAAACCACCGGCGCGTTCAACGACACCTCCGACGATGACCGTGTGCTGGCGGGGCTTTACTGGTCGGGCGCTGCCCCGGTCGGTAACCTCCATCTTTACTATCTGTTTGCGGGGTTCGACGACCGCGAAAATATCGAAGGTACGGCCGATGAGCGGCGTCAAACGCTGGGGCTGCGCAGTTTTGGCGAGAATGGCCCATGGGCTTGGAACGCCGAAGCGGCCTACCAGTTCGGGCGCGCGGGACGGGATGATATCCGCGCGTGGACCATCGCCGCCGACATCAGCCACCAATGGCGGGACCGTCCGCTCAAGCCGCGTCTGGGACTGTCGGCAAATGTCGCGTCCGGCGACAGCGACCGGGGCGACGGGCGGCTCGAAACCTTCAACGCGCTCTATCCCCGTGGCAGCTATTTCTCCGATATCGCGCTGCTGGGGCCGAGCAATTTCATCAACCTGCGTCCATCGTTGCAGATGTTCCCGCGGGACGATCTGCTGGTCTATGTCGATATGAATTTCTTTTGGCGGCTCGACCGTAACGACGGCATCTATTCCCCGTCGGGCAGTTTGCTGCGGGGGCCAGAAGGGTCCGATGCCCGCTATGTCAACACGTCCTTATCCGCGGGCGTCGAATGGCAGGCCCGTGACGATGTTCTGTTCAGCGCGATCTACGCCCGATCCCACCCCGGCGATTTCATTCGCGAAACCGGACCGTCAGATCCCATCGACTTTATCGAACTCACGATCAAATTCACCTTTTGAAAGGAAGACTTCATGCTTGGAAAAAACATCAAAGGACTTTCGCGACGGCAGATGATGGCCCTTTCGGGGGGGACCGGTCTTGCCGCCAGTCTCGGCGTCGGCACCGGATGGGCGCAGTCGACCGCGCCTGCCGACATGATTGTGCGGGGCGCCAACATCATCACGCAGGATCCCACCATGCCGCGGGCGACCGCCCTCGCCGTGCGCGACGGGCTGGTGCTCGCGGTCGGATCTGAGGCGGATGTCGCAGCACATGCGGGCCCCGACACACAGGATATCGACGCGGGCGGCCGCACCATGATCCCGGGTCTGAACGACAGCCACCACCATGCGACACGCGCGGGCCGGTTCTATGCGGCGGAGTTGCGGTGGGACGGGGTCAAATCGCTGGCCCGCGGATTGCAGATGATCCGCGAAGCGGCGGCAAAGACACCCGAAGGCGAATGGGTGCGGGTCGTGGGCAGCTGGTCGCCCTACCAGTTCGAAGAGCGCCGCCTGCCCACCCCTGCCGAGCTGACCGAAGCAGCACCGGACACGCCGGTCTATGTGTTGTTCCTGTACTCGCAGGGATTTCTCAATCGCAAGGCCGTCGAAGTGCGCGGCATCACGGCCGATACACAGGCGCCTCCGGGAACGCGCTACGAAATCACCGAAGACGGCGGTTGCATCCTGCACGCCACGCCCAACCCCGATCTGCTGTACGCCAGCATCGGCGCGCTGCCGGCCCTGACCGAGGAACAGCAGGTGCTGTCCACCCGGCACTATTACCGCGAGCTGAACCGCTTTGGCCTGACGTCGGTCATTGATGCGGGGGGCGGCGGTCACACTTTTCCCGAAGACTACAGCGGCTCGGCGGCGCTGGCCGCGGACGACGCGCTCACGGTGCGTATCTCCAACTACCTTTTCCCCCAGAACAAGGGCGCGGAGCTGGCCGAATTCGAACGCTGGACGCAGGACTGGCAGGTGGGGCTGAACCTCGCGGACAAGCTGATGCACGCCTATGTCATTCGGGGCGGCGGAGAGTTTCTCGTCTGGTCGGCGGGCGACTATGAAAACTTCATGGCCGATCGCCCCGACATCACCACCCGCGACCAGTGGCGGCCACAGCTGTTGAACGTGACGCGGCATTTGCTGAAAAATGGCTGGCCGCTGCGCATTCACGCCACCTATGACCAGTCGATCAACCGCATCCTGAACGTCTTTGAAGAGGCGCATGCCCTCGAAGTGGCCGAGGGCCGGCTGGGCTTTGCCGGGATCCGCTGGGCCATCGACCACGGCGAAACGGTGCAGATGCCAACGCTGCGACGGATCAAGGCCCTTGGCGGCGGGATGGCGATGCAGGCGCGCATGGCCTACGCGGGCGAATTTTTCATGGATCGCTACGGCGAGGAAATGACCCGCAATGCGCCCCCTTTACGCGATGTCATTGACGCGGGCATCCCGCTCGGTCTGGGCACGGATGCCACGCGGGTTGCGGGGTTCAACCCCTGGCTCGCGCTTTATTGGGCGACGACCGGCAAATCGCTGGGCGGGACCCAGTTGCACGGGCCGCGCCACCAGTTGACCCGCGAAGAGGCGCTGTTTCACTACACCGTCGGGTCCGCGTGGTTCAGCCAGGAAGAGCTGCTCAAGGGCAGGCTGAAACCGGGGCAATTCGCGGACTTCGCCCTGTTGAACGCACCGTTCCTCGACGTATCGGACGAGGACATCAAGGACATTCAGGCCGATATGACCGTGATGAACGGCTCGGTCGTGCATGGGGCGGCGGAGTATGCGGGGATGGTGCCCGACCTTGAGCCGATCCAACCCGAGTGGAGCCCCGTACGCAGTTTTGGCGGGTATCAGGGCTAGAATATCCGAAGCATGTGACAAGACCCGGCGCCGACAGAGGTGCCGGGTTTTTGGCTACGGGACGCGGGCCGTGTCATAGGCCAGCCGCAGCAACGCCAGCACAACCGCCAGTTCAGCGCGGTTGCGCGGGCAATAAAGAAGCATTTCGCGGTCGCCGCTGGGGTTGAGACCCGTGTCCGGGTGCGGCTCGCCCCAACGCTTTTCCATCACGATCCTGCGCGCCTCCACCGGCAACGCCAGATGCAGGCTGCCATCGGGTCGGGGATGCAGGTGCGAGAATTCATCATTCGCCAACACCATGTCCGGATTTGTCATGCCCACGCTGGACGCAAGGAAAAATCCGACCGTGCCATTGGGTGCCCTGCGCACAGGGCCGAGAAGGACGTGCCGGTATTTGCTCACCGTGTTGAGGATCAGATCGTTGAAGAACAGCATGGGGCGCTGGTTGATCTGGCGGTGGGTCGGCTCGGGTGCGGTACGCGGTCTCGGCCCGATGCGGGCGGGCAGCAAGCGCAGGGTTTTCAAGCGGTCGCGGTTGACCATGACGAGACCTATACGTGTTACGATGTGGCCAGTGTGAAGCAGATCGGCTGCTTCGTATTCCACACGTTGAAGTGTATCATATAATTTTGCTCACATTCTAAAGATGTATTGCCTGCCCCCCTATCCATAAGGCACGAAAAGCGGAAACCGGCTGCCAGAACGTGAAATATTGCACGGTAAAAATCCCTTAGGTTCGGTGAAACAGCCACCTAACCGGGTCGAGGCCATGTCACGAAACGAAGAGCATTCCGCAACACCTGCGGACGAATTGAAGGCCCTTGTCGGGCAGCGGCCCGCGATTATTGCATCGTCGGCCCATGCCAGTGTTGCCCGGTTCGAGGGGACGGGCAGCGTGTTGCTGCACCGGGCGGCCAATGATCTGCTGCTCATCCCCATCGATCCTTGTGTTTTGACCGTCAGCGTCGGCGCGGGGGCGCCGCAGCGGATGCAGGCATGCCCCTACACGGCCTTTATCCTGCGCGCGGGGAACCGGATTGGCATCGACTATGACGACTGCCGCCGGATCATCGCCCTCGCCATTGATCCCGCGTGGTTCAACGACATCGCAGCGCGCTGTGAGCCCGGCACGGATAACGCCCAGCTCCGCACGCTGCTGCACCCCGACATGCCGCCCATCGTCAATGCGCTGCGCCGCCACCTGTCGTTTCCGCAAAGCGCGCATGACCGTTTCATCGCGCTGAATGCCGAACTGATCGTGTCCTACTGTTTCTGGTACGGCAGCCCCGCGCGGACCAGCCATCCTCCCAAGGCGGGTTTGCTGACGAAAAGCCTGCAGCGGGTGTTGCGACAGGTCGAAGACAACATAGACGCGCGCATTCCCATCACCGAGCTTGCCGGATCAGTGGGCATGTCGCCGTCGAAGTTCTCGCGGCATTTCAAGGCAGTGCTTGGCCTGTCGCCGCAGGCCTACATCATCGAGCGGAGGGTTCTGAAAGTGCAGGATCTGCTTGAGGATACGGGATCGACACTTGCCGAAGTCGCACTGGATGCGGGGTTTTCGAGCCAGGCCCATATGACATCGAGCTTTACCAGACATTTCGGCATCACGCCGGGTGAGTACCGCAAGCATTTCCTCAGTCAGATGAATGCCTGACCTGCGGGTCTAGTGCAGCGTGGTGTTGGCCCATGGCTGAACCATCCCTTTGGACTGCACCACCGACAGGGCAGCATCCGTGAGATCGGGCGCCGGACGGGACGACACCGTCGAGCGGTACCCGAACAACTTGCGGAACTGGCCCGGTGCGAGGCCGAAGTGCTTTGTGAAACTGGACGTCATGTGCGCCTGGCTCGAGAACCCTGCATCCAGTGCCACTTCGACCAGCGGGCGTGTTTCGTCCTTCAGCAGATCCTGGGCGACCTGAAGCCGCCTGCGCAGCACGTATTTCTGCGGGGGAAGCCCCAACGCCGACTTGAACGCCCGCGAGAATTGCGAGGGGGACATCGTCGCCATTTCGGCCAATTCGTTGATGAGAATACGCTCGGATATGTCCGTATCGATCTGATCGGTGATCGCCTCGACAAGCGCGGGCGACAGGCCTTCGCAATTATGAAGCGCAGATTCGCCGTGCTCTGCCCCCATGAAGCAATAGCTCAGCAGCAGCTCCACCGTAAGCGCGGCAACCCGCGGTGACAGCAGCATGTTGCGCGACAGACTTTGCGCAAGCGTTCTGACCAGCGGCGGTGCATCGGGGTGGGACATGGCGATTGCCGAGCCTGCGCTGCGTGTCGGGTCGTCCATCACGCATTGCGCAATCAGGGCGTCGACCCGTTCGGCATCAACGGCGACAACCAGCATTTCCGCGCGGGTCAGGGTTTCGATATCGTGGTGGTGGCCTGCGCGCAGCAGCAACATCGTGAACGGCGCAAGCCGCAGCGTTTGTTCGGGAAACGCGCCGTGCTGGAGCTTGAGTTTGCAATTCTCCACCGGGATCAGAACCAGATCGCTATCGGTCGTCCGGTCGAACACGAATGAGCGGGTCACCCGTGCCACGCAGGCATCGCCAAGTCGGTAGGCCGCCGCGCGCGGACCGATCCCGGCCGCTTGCATGTCCGCGCCCCAGACGGGGCCGTCAAAATCATTGGGAAAAACAGCATTCATGTCCGACCTCATATGGCTAGTTAAGTTTACACCTCGTTTCTAAAGGCCAAAGAAACGTGGGTATTTCATAAATACTCTCCGCATAGTTGACTGTCATCCTAAATTTACACCTGCGGTGGTTTACGGCCGGTCCCCCAAGCGGTGTGGAACACAATCCTTGATAAGCGCAGCACGTGAAATACCGCGATGCGGGCACCGTTCTAGGGTGGACGTAGCCAAGGCGCCCTGCCGCCTGATCCACCAGCGAAGGAAATCCCATGTCCTGGACCCCTTTTATCATTTCGACCGCCATTGGTGTGCTTGTCGGCCTATTTTACGGGCTCTTGACTGTGCGGTCGCCTGCGCCGCCGGCAATCGCCCTTCTGGGTCTGCTGGGGATGCTTGCCGGCGAAAGCGCGGTCACCTGGTTGCGTGGCCACACCGATCTTCTCGGCACCGTGCTGCATAGCAAGAGTTTCCACGTGGCCAAAACCCACGATCAAGACAAACCCACCCTTTGAACAACCAAGGAGCAATCAACATGAGTGGCAAACTAGAGGTACTTACCCCGCAAAACAGTCAGGTGATTTTCATCGACCATCAGCCGCAGATGGCTTTCGGGGTGCAGTCGCTCGACCGGCAAGTGCTCAAGAACAACACTGTGGCTCTCGCCAAATCGGCGAAAGTCTTTGACGTTCCCGCAACGATCACCACCGTGGAGACAACGTCATTTTCGGGCCATACCTACCCCGAACTGCTCGATGTATTCCCCGATCACGATATTCTCGAGCGGACCTCGATGAACTCGTGGGATGACCAGAAAGTCCGCGACGCATTGGCCAAGCATGCCGCAGACGGTCGCAAGAAGGTTGTCGTGTCAGGCCTGTGGACAGAGGTGTGCAACACGACCTTTTCGCTGTCGTGCATGCATGACACCGATTACGAAATCTACATGGTCGCCGATGCATCCGGAGGCACGACCGCCGAAGCGCACGAACGCGCGATGGACCGGATGGTTCAGGCCGGCGTCGTGCCGGTTACATGGCAACAGGTGATGCTTGAATGGCAACGCGATTGGGCCCGTCGCGAGACGTATGATCCTGTCATGGACATCGCGCGCGAACATTCGGGCGCGTACGGCATGGGCGTCGATTACGCCTATACGATGGTGCACGGGGCCGAGGATCGCACGCATCACACCGGCAAGACGCTGGACCCGGTGCCCGCCGAAAGTTGATCCATCCCGCCCGCACCGGACATCCATCCGGTGCGGACCTTCCAATCCGGCATCAAGGAACTGCAATGGTCGATACAATTCTGCACAACGGACGTTTCACGACACTTGATCCTGAAACCCCCGATGCAACCGCCGTCGCGATTGCGGCAGGCAGGATCACGCAGGTCGGTCACGACCGCGATATTATGCCTTTGGCCCAGGACGATACCGATGTCATCGATCTGGGCGGGCGGCGTGTCATTCCGGGCCTCAACGACAGCCATACCCACCTTATCCGCGGCGGGCTCTACTATAATATGGAGTTGCGGTGGGAGAACGTACCATCGGTATCGGATGCCCTTGCCATGCTGAAACGGCAGGCGGCAAACACTCCTGCGCCACAGTGGGTGCGCGTGGTCGGCGGCTGGTCTGAATTCCAGTTCGCCGAACGCCGGATGCCGACACTCGAAGAGATCAACCACGCGGCACCCGACACACCGGTGTTCATTCTGCACCTTTACGGCTCTGCGATGCTGAACCGTGCGGCGCTCAGGGTTCTGGGCATCACCAAGGAAACAAAAGATCCGCCCGGCGGCGTGATCGAACGGGACGCGCGCGGTCATCCCACGGGTATGTTGATCGCAAAGCCCTCTGCGCTGATCCTCTATAGCACCTTGGCAAAGGGGCCTTCCCTGTCACCAGAGGATCAACGCAATTCGACCCTTCATTTCATGCGTGAGCTGAACCGCCTGGGCGTGACATCGGTGATCGATGCGGGCGGCGGCGGCCAGAACTATCCCGATGACTATGACGTGGTGAGCGATCTCAACGCCGAGGGAAAACTGACGCTGCGCATCGCCTACAACCTGTTTGCCCAAACCCCCGGGGCCGAGCTGTCCGACTACGAACGCTGGACACAGATGACCGAACCGGGCGCCGGTGACGCGATGTTGCGGATGAACGGCGCGGGCGAGAACCTGACCTGGTCGGCGGCGGATTTCGAGAACTTTCTGGAGCCGCGGCCCGATCTGGCCCCCACGATGGAGGCGGACCTCGAAAAAATCGTCAGCCTTCTGGCAGAGAACGAATGGCCGTTTCGTATCCACGCCACGTATGACGAGACCATCGATCGTTTCCTCAGCGTATTCGAGCGGGTCAACGGGCATACACCTTTCAAGACGCGCTTTATCATCGACCACGCCGAAACGATCACACCGCGCAACATCGAACGGATCAAGGCGCTCGGCGGCGGGATCGCGTCGCAGCACCGAATGGCGTTTCAGGGGGAATACTTCATCGATCGCTACGGTGCCGAGCAGACAAAACAGACCCCGCCGCTGCGCAGCATTCTGGATACCGGCACACCGCTTGGGGGCGGCACCGATGCCACCCGCGTGGCCAGCTATGATCCTTGGGTCGCGATCAAATGGCTGTGCACCGGGCAAACGGTCGGGGGCACGCCGCTCTATGACGACGGCAACCTGCTGAGCCGCGAAGAGGCGGTGGCCATCTGGACGACAGGATCTGCGTGGTTCTCGGGCGAGCAGGACCGCAAGGGGCGCATCGCGCCTGACATGTACGCCGATCTGGCGGTCCTGTCCGACGATCTGATGTCCGTGCAGGACGACGCCATCCGCCGCATCACATCGGTGCTGACGTTGGTGAACGGCGCGGTTGTCTGGGCGGATGCAGAATTTGCACCGCGCTGTCCGCCGATGCCACCTGTCAGCCCCGAATGGGGACCGCCTGCACACTTCGCCAGCCCCGCCGAACGACAGCCCGCCCTTTCGCCCGCGCTTGCAGGCATGCGGGCCTGCGCGGACGGCTGTGCATCGGGGTGCGGCCTGCATGGCCACAATCACCAGATCGCATGGGCCAATCCCCTGCCCGTCCATGACCGCAAAAGCTTTTGGGGTGCCCTGGGGTGTTCGTGCTTCATGGCATGAACCGCCCTCTTTACCAGATCGGAGCCTATCATGGCTGACACCCCTACCGCGACCGTCTCTGCATGGACACCCTTCCGGTATCGCGCTTTCAGCCTGTTATGGGCCGCGACGCTCATCTCGAACGTCGGCACATGGATGCACGAGGTGGGCGCGGGCTGGTTGATGACAACGCTCAGCCCCTCGCCCGCGGTCGTATCGCTCGTTCAGGCGGCCACCACGCTGCCCGTCTTTCTGTTCGCCCTGCTTGCAGGAACGCTGGCCGACCGGCTGGACAAGCGCAAGATGCTGATCGTGATCAACCTGATGCTGATGGTCGTGGTCAGCACGCTGACGGTGATTGTGCATTTCGGCCTGATGACCCCGACCCTGCTCATTCTGTTTACGCTGGTGATCGGCACCGGATCGGCGTTCATGGCCCCGGCCTGGCAGTCGATCGTGCCGGGGCTCGTCCCGCGAGAGGCGCTGCAGCCGGCGATTGCGCTCAATTCGATGGGGGTCAACATCAGCCGTGCCATCGGTCCTGCGCTTGCCGGGCTTTTGATCGCGGTCGCGGGTCTGGCCTCTCCTTTCGCGATCAATGCGCTGAGCTTTGTGGCGATCCTGGTCAGCCTGTTCTTGTGGAAGAACGAAGAGACCCCGACCGTCACGCACCAGCCCATCTGGGGCGCGATGCTGACAGGGGTGCGCCATGTCCGGCACAACGATGCGCTCAAGGCGACGTTGATCCGCGCGGTGGCGTTCTTCCTTTTTGCATCGGCCTATTGGGCGCTGCTGCCGATTGTTGCGCGCAATACGCGCGGTGGCGGAGCGGAGCTTTACGGGTTCCTGCTGACCCTGATCGGGGCGGGTGCGGTCACCGGCGCGCTGGTCCTGTCACGGATACGCGCGATGTTCGATAGTAACAGGATGGCACAGATCGGCACGGTTGGCACCGCGGGGGCGCTGGCGCTCATGGCGCTGGCTGCCGATCCGGTCAGCGCAAGCGTCGCCGCGTTCATTGGCGGTTTCAGCTGGATTTCGGTGCTGACCACCTTCAACGTGTCGGCCCAGACGGCACTGCCCAACTGGATCCGCGCCCGCGGATTGTCGGTTTATCTGATGGTGTTTTTCGGATCGATGGCATTGGGGTCGCTCATCTGGGGACAGGTGGCCACCTATACGTCGCCCGCGGTCGCGCTGATCACGGCCGCCGTGGGAAGCCTTGTGTGTATTCCGCTGACGCGCCGCTTTCACCTTGGCCAGGGCGAGGGCCGCGATCTCACCCCTTCGATGCACTGGCCTGCACCGCCTCTCGCGATTGACAGCGACGACATCAATGACCGCGGCCCGGTGCTCATCACCGTCACGTATCAGGTGACCGAAGAGAATGTCGCGGATTTTCGCGCCCTGATGCAGGAGTGGTCGAAAGAGCGGATGCGCGACGGTGCGTTCGAATGGAACCTCTACCAAAGCGCGGAGTCACCGGAGCTCTGGATCGAGGCGTTCCGCGTGCCGAGTTGGGAGGAACATCTGGCCCACCACGGTCGCGTGTCGCACGAGGATGCCGTGATGCAGGACAAGGTGCACGCCCTCGATACGACCGAAGGAGGCCCCGTTGTCCGCCACTACATCGCGCCCTAGGGGCGACGGCTGAGGATCGCGGCGAGAATGAGGCCCCCGATCAAACCCATATGTTCCATGAAGACCGCAAACTGGCGCATCACCATGTCCGGCGGTGACGACCAGAACGCATGCGCGATCAAGGTCGCCAAAAAGGTAAAGACGCCCAGCATGCCCGCCCCCAGCCACACCGCCCGCCCCACAATGACCAGAAGCGATCCGCCCAGTTGCACAAGTATCGTCAAACCGGCAAGTACCGCAGGCGCGGGCAGACCAAATGCCTGTTGCTCGGCGACGGCGGCGCCGAAATCGAACGCCTTGAGCAGTCCGCTGCTCCAGAAGGGTGAGGTCAGGATGATACGGGCGAGAAGCGCAAAAGTGTGTGACTCGAGCAGGGCCGCGATCGGGCGGGGGACGGTGCTGTCCATCACGGTGCGCCGCTGCAAATTGACTGTGGGGTTTGAAGCACGGACATGGCACTCTCCTGCGAATGAAACATTTGTCCGTGCATCCTGCGTGCGCGGGCCGCGCCGGTATTCCACCGCTCTGACCCTTTCAGTATTCGGCGCACCCGCCGCGCTTTCCAGCAACCGCAATCCGAGTATGTCATGATCCTGCTGATCAACCCTTTCACCGTTTTCGACGGCCAGACCGACCGGTTTCTCGCGCTTTGGGACCAGACAAACGCGATCTTCCGCGCGTCCGACGGGTTTATCTCGGCGCGCCTGTGCAGTGCGCTGAGCGAGCAGGCACCGGGCCAACGCGCGCCCTACACCCACATCAACGTCGCAGAGTGGCAAAGCCGCGACAGCTATGCCACGGCCTTGCGTCATCCCGATCTGAAACGTCTGGGCGGCCAGTACATGAAGGTCTGTACCTTCAATCCCGCGCTCTATGACATTCTGCGCGACACCTGACTACCGGCGCAGCATCTGGGCGAGTTCGTCCGGCGGCATGTGGGAATGTTCCTGCACGCTGCGGCTGATTTGGTCGATAAAGCGGTCAAAGGGCCCCATAAATCGGGCGTCGATGTCGACCTCTGCCGCTGCATCCCGCATCAACGTCACCCACCGTGCCCGCTGGGCATCCGTGATTTTCATCGACACGTGTTTCCAGATGACAAAGGCCAGATCGCCGCGTTCGCTGAGATAATCCTGCGGCCCGCCGAAGACGACCGAAAACCAGCCCGCGAGATACTTCGCGTGCTTGTCGTCCCCCGCCGTAAACAAGGGCTCGAGCAAAGGGTCGCGCAGCGCCTTGTCATAGAACGCTTCCGTCATCGCGCGGATACGGTCCTGACCACCCGCCACATCGAAGAGGGTCTGCGGCGCTTTTGTCCGGGTCTGTTCCATTGTCCGTTCCTTTCGTTATTGCCCTTTCACCGTGCCTGCAAAGGCTGCGATGGCCTCGATTTCGGAGCGGGCGATTTCATGTCCGCCGGGATGCCACACCGTTTCGACCCGCGCGCCCTGCCCCTCGAAATAAGACACCAGCGCCGTTGTTTGCGGCGCGGGGCAGATCGGATCGTTGCGCCCCGCCGTGAGCAAGATACGCTTGCCCGACAACGCCGGTTGCGGCGCAGGCTGCCAGGGGATCAGCGGATGCATAAGCACCATCTCATCGAACAGGTCTGGCCGTTCAAAAGAAAGCGCGGCCAGAATATTGGCCCCGTTCGAATATCCCAGCCCGATCACCCGTGCGGGCGCCACATCGGTGTGCTGGTCTTCGACAAAAGCTGCCAGCGCGTCACGCCGTGCCGCGAGGTCGTCCATGTCGTAAACCCCCTCGCCCGTGCGGCGAAAGAACCGGTTTGCGCCATGTTCGGACACGTCGCCCCGTGGAGAGATCACCGTGGCGTCGGGATAAAGTTGGCGGGCAAAGCCGTGAAACTGGGTCTCGTCCCCGCCCGTGCCGTGGAAGGTAAAGACAAGCGGCGCACCAACTGCGCCGCCGTCTTTTTCATAATGATAGGTCATTGCGATGTCCTTTCTTCTAGTCCAGCGGCGGCAGGATCGCCTCGATCTGGTCGCGCAGCCCTGCGTGCTGGTCTGGCAGCTTGAGCGCCTCACCGAGGTGCGCGGTGTCTTCGTCGCGGTCGAAACCGGGCTCGTTGGTGGCCACTTCGAACAACACGCCGCCCGGCGTGCGGAAGTAGATCGCCCAGAAATAATCGCGGTCAATCACCGGCGTCACCTGATAGCCGGTATCCACCAACGCGCGGCGCACCTCGAGCTGTTTTGCACGGTCCTCGACGGCGAACGCGATGTGGTGGACCGATCCCGCGCCCTGCCCCGCAAACCCGGTGGTCGGCAGATGCTCCAGATCAATTACGTTGGCCTCATTGCCGCCGGGCACGGCGAACCGGATGATGTTGCCGTCCCGTTCGGTCTGCTCATACCCCATGTAGGTGAGCAGTTCCGCAGTCGCATCGGTGTTGCGCAGACGCATCGTGGCGGAGTGAAAACCGCGAATGGCGTGATCGGAGGACACACCGTTGCCGGTCCAGCCCGGACGGTCATCGCCCGCCGCTTCGATCAGGGAAAACCCTTCGTTGTCCGGCCCGTCAAAACCCAGCGTGGGCGCGCCAAAACGGTTGCCGCTCTGGATGTTGCGCACGCCATGCTCGGCCAGACGTTCCTGCCAGTAGCCTGTGCTTCCTTCGGGAATGGCAAAGGTTGTGGTGCCTACCTCGCCGGTGCCCGGACGGCCCTTGGGCATGTTGGGAAACGGGAAATAGGTCATCACCGAACCCGGCGTGCCGACCTCATCGCCATAGTAAAGGTGATAGACATCGGGAGCGTCGAAGTTCACCGTTTTCTTGACCCGGCGCAGGCCGAGCGTCTGTGTGAAGAACGTGTTGTTACGCTTTGCATCGCCCGCCATCGAGGTGACGTGGTGCAGACCTTTGATGTCAGTGATCATGTCGTGTCCTTTCATTCGGTTCGGCCGGATCGACCGCTTGGCACAAGAGATAACCGTTTGGCGAAATTCGATAAGCGCAATAAATCTCAATTGATTATTGCAGAATTTGCAGCAATGATCGGGCATGGCAGGCCAGATCGAAAAGATACGCACCTTTATCGCCGTCGCGGATCACCGCGGGTTCGCGGCCGCCGCCCGCAGCCTGAACGTATCGCCCACCGCCGTAACGCGGCAGATCGCGGATTTGGAGGATTATCTGGGTGCCCAGTTGTTCCTGCGCACCACGCGGCAGGTCAATCTGACCGATGCAGGGCGCATTTATTACGACGCGGTTGTGCCGATATCCGAGCATCTGGCCGTGGCCGACGACAAGGTTCTCAAACGCCAGATCGGGCTTGTGGGGCCGCTGCGGGTATCGGCGCCCCTGTCGTTCGGCATCCGGTATCTGCCCGCCGTGATGTCGCAGTTTCGCACGTTGCATCCGGCCGTGTCCGTCGATCTGCAGCTGAGTGACCGGATGGTCGACATCGGCGCGGAGAGTTTCGACATGGCATTGCGCATATCGGGGCCGCCGGAGGGTCAATCGACGATCTGGCGCAAGATTTGCGAGGTGCCGCGCGGGCTGATGGCGCACCCTGACTATATCGCGCGGCGCGGCGCACCCGACACGCCCCGCGCGCTGGCGGATCACGACTGTCTGCACTACGGCAATCAGCGCAGCCGCATGACGTGGACCCTGCAAAACAGCGGCGGATCGGTTCAGGTGACCGTCGATCCCTGCCTTGCCAGCAACAGCGGTGATCTTCTGGCGCAGCTTGCAGGTCAGGGCGAAGGCATCGTGATGTTGCCCACGTTTCTGACCGATGAACTGGCCGCGCAGGGGGCGCTGGTGCCGGTCCTGCCGGATTGGGCGCCGCCGCCGATCTGGCTGACGGCCACGTTCCCTCCCTATGAACAGCTGCCCGCGCGTGTCGATGCGTTCACCCGGTTTGTAGAGGCCGAGATGACCCGCCCCGACTGATCCTGCCTTGCGCATCGTATCCCCGTTCTTTGCTGCAATCGCGGATAATTCTCCACAATCGGCGCGCTGCGTATTCCAGTGGGGTGCCCGCTATCAACGATGCATTCACGATTTGGGCCTGTCCTTACCGTTCTTGCGGCTCAGGATGTCGGTGGGGGCATCGCGCGGACCACCCCAGCGCAGCACGCGCTTTTGATTTCGGGCAAACCAGAGTTCGGCCACCTCCTCGGTCGTCATCGCATCCATGTTGATCATCCGCTCCATCTCGGTGATGTCTTGCGCGGTCAGTTGCATCGCGGCCAGTTGGCGCAGGCTTTGGGGCTTGATGATCTGGCGCAGGTTGCGATGGGCCAGCAATACCGCGCGGTCGGGCGTTGCAAAAACCGATCTGCTATCTTGGAGAGCCCGTAACTCCAGCGCCGCCATCGTCCAATGCGGTTGCAAGAGGGCAAAGACAGACCGGCGTTTGTGGCGCAACGCGTCAAACACGGCCTCGATCCAGTCGTCTTGCGACACACCCGACAGCTCGAACCCCGCGGCCTCAAGCTCGTATCGTTGCAGCGCCGCGACCGATTGCGCGGCGAGCAGAGGCGCATCCGCGACGTACCGGATCGTGCGGGACGCGGTTCGATCCCCCGCCAGATCGTCAATGCGTGACAGCGTTTCCATCTTTGCGGGAACAACCCATGCCGTGCACACCCCGTCGTAGGGGGCGGAGATCTGTGTGGTGCCCGCCGCAACAGCGGAGAAGAGATGCGCATGGGCATGGGGCAGCAGAGCCGCGCACAGAATGTCGATCCGCCCTGCACCAAGCGCGGCGAACATGCGCTCGGGCGTGTCACAGGTGATCTCGACGGAATGGCCATCGGCCCACAGCATGTCGGCCAGAATGCTCGACAAAACCAAGGGGACGCCGGTCGTCAGCTGGCCAATACGGATGGCGTGGGTGCGGGCCATGTCCGGCTCCATATTGCACGCGGCGCAGGCCACGGGCGCTGGACCGCGACGTGCGGCCCTCTGCATCTCCCGCTTAACGCGGCGGCGCAGGCGCGTCTTTCACGGACACGCCCCATTGTAATTTTGACCAAGGCGTCGGGGATCATGTGCCGGTTCTGCGCGACGCGTCACGCCGCGCGAGAAGCAGCTTTCGGAACTGGCCGGGGGGCATGCCGAACTCCCGTGCGAACATGGAGGTCAGATGCGCCTGACTGGAAAACCCCGCGGCCAGCGCGATGTCGCATAACGCATCGTCGGTCTGCTCCAACATCTCACGGGCGTGGTGCAGGCGGCGTTCCAGGATATAGTCGCGCGGCGCACTGCCAACCAACGCCTTGAACGACCGCGAAAACTGGTTTGCGCTCAACCCCGCGTCTCGGGCGAGATCGGACACCCTGAGCGGTCCGTCAATTTCGGCATCAATGCGCAGCAGGGCCGCGTTGAGACTTCTTGTACTGAGTTTCGCCCCGGTGACGGCCGCCGCGGTCGCCTCGTCATTGTTCCAGACAAGGTGGCTGAGCAGGACACTGACATATGTGCGCAAGAACGGCGCTTCGGGGCAATCCTTGTACAACAGCTGACGGCGGATGGACTGAACCAGTGGCGGGACTTCGGGATGCAACAACACTTCTGCCACATCGGACAGGCCGCTGAATTGGGCGCTCGCACCTGCACAGATCTCGTTGCACCAGCCCCGCTCGACCGCGATCAGAACAATCTCGACACCCGTTTCCGCGGCACAGGCCAAACGGTCACGCGGACGCAGGTTGCAAACGGTAAATGGCGCAAGCCGCAACAGACGCTCGGGATTGGAATCAAGCTGGAAAGACAGCTTGAGCGGCCGCAGAGGGATCAGCAAGATTTCGAACGGGCCCGCCTCGACGCATTTCAACTTGTCACCGGTGATCAGCGCCGCCGACAGGCACCCGATATGCGATTGCGGGCAATCCGCAAACGGTGCGCTCCGCAGAAAATCTGCGATGACGGCGGGGGATATGATGTCTGACTGTGCGTCCATGCCAAGACATCTAGGCACTCCCGGCGCGGCTCTCTTTCAGATTGTGTGCAAAATTTTTCAGGATTCCGCTTTGCGCAAACGCACGAAATTCCGGCGCAAATGTATAAAGCCTGCGCATGAATCTGATAGAAATTCGATGCCTGAAATCGCATTGTAAATACGCGCACGCACGGCACGCCCCGTGCGCAAAGATGTGCCGAACCATGCCGGAATAACTGGAAATTTGGCATTTCGCGACTATTTGCCTAACTTGTACGCCATGTTTTAACCACCGAAGAGGACGGCACGGATGGACAGACCGATCACTTCTGCGACCGACCCGATGGGCCAGACGCGCGATCTGCGCCCCCTCGGCAGTGCATACTATACCGTCAACGCAGACATCCCCGGCAGCACCGTAACCGACGTTGCCGTAGCGGGGGACGCGTCGGTGGAATTTTTCGAGGTCATCCAGACAAACGAGCTCGAAGACGTCGATACCACTGAAAGCGAAGCCGAATTTGTGCTGGGCGTCACCAGCGGCCAGACCTACGGCACGCTGCGCGTCGATGCGGGCGAAGGGCGGCATGAATTCGATATGTCTCCTCAAGGTGCCTATCTGAACCACCCGCGCTTGCACGACCAGTTTATCGCGGTGGACGGACGCGCCCAAATCGTGCTCGCCTCAATCCCCTACCGCGTTCTTGCCGACCGCCTTCATATCGACGAAGTCACGCTGGAAAACGCGATGCGCCCTTTGCATGAGCGTCTTTTGACCCGCGAACCCCTTGTCCGTCCGCTTGTGCTTTCGATGTGGCAGGCGGCCAGAACCCACCATGAAAGCTCCAACATCTATGTGGATCAGGCGCTTGATACCGTGGCGCTGCACTGCCTGTCGCTTGCCCGTGGGGGCAGTTGGGGCCGCAAGGCGTTTCTGGACGGGGACCGGTCAAGCGTTGAGGAAAAGCTCCACGGGGCCGGTGACACACCGAACAAGGCGCGGTTCAAACAGACAGTCGAGTACATCGAGGATCATCTGGGTCAGCCTTTGCGCTTGCTTGACCTGGCCAAACACGCAGGCATGAGCAGCTCCCATTTCTCGCGGGCCTTCAAGGCGGCAATGGGTGAACCCGCGTGGGCTTATGTCCGCCGCCGCCGGATCGAGGTCGCACGCCACCTGTTGGAAAGCTCCAGTTGCAGCATTGCCGAGATCGCATTTCGCACCGGTTTTTCCAGTCAGGCCCACCTGACCAAGGCGTTTTCTGATCATTTCGGCATGCCGCCCGCCACTTTCCGCGCAGAAGTGTCCACACCGCTGGCCCGCCGGTCGTGAGCATGCCCACCGGCACACCGCACCCCCGTGGCATCATCGAGCATTTTCTCGGAGGAAGCCGGAGTGGTCTGCACGTCGTGGAAAGCACGATTGCCGGCAGTCACGAGGTCGAATTTGCGCGGGTCATTCAGAAAAATGTGACCGATCAGTCCCATCTCGACGCCGAGCGCTTTGTTCTGGGCACCACCATCACGCCGGCGATCGGCAAGGTGCATGTCGATTTCGGCGAAAAACGCCGCAAGCTGAATGCGACAGGCAATGGCTTTTACCTCAATCCGTCCGAGAACAGCTGGACCCACATGGACGGCGAAGTAGATATCAGCTTCATCGATTTGCCGATGCGAAGTCTGTCGGACCTGCTGCAAATTGACGAAGGCAGTCTCATCCAGGGGTACCGTCCACTTCACGATGCCGTCGTAATGGATGACCCTCTCGCCCGGCCCCTCGCCCTGTCGATCTGGCAGCAGGCGCGCAGCGGGTGCCGGTCTGCCGATCTTTACGTTGATCAGGCACTTCATACGCTCGCGTTGCATCTGCTGAGCCTCGCGCGGGGCGATCAACGGCTGCGCGCACTTGATGAGGGCCTTGCGAAACCCCCCGCAGCGCTTAGCGATCCGAAACTCGACCGGGCGCGCGATTTTATCGAAGCAAATCTTGCGCTGCCGATCCGTGTCTCCGATCTGGCGCGCGAAAGCGGCATGAGCAATTCCAGTTTCGCGCGCGCGTTCAAGGCAACCACCGGCGAGGCGGCATGGGCCTATGTCCGCCGGCGGCGACTGGAGACGGCGATGGCCGAACTTCTCAACTCCCAAACGCCCATTGCCGAGATTGCCTTTCAAACCGGTTTTTCCAGTCAGGCCCATCTTACCAGCGCCTTCCGCGAGTATTTTGGCAAGCCGCCCGGTCAGGTGCGCAGCAGCGGCTGACCGCAAAAACCTGAAAGACGCAAAGTGCCGCGCCCCTAAGCTGCCTCCTCACAACTGTGGTGAAGGATCGGCGATGAACCCCAAGAAAATGCGCTCCGGCATGCTGGCCTTCGTGTCCGGCTTCATTGACACGGCTGCATTTGTGCACATGGGCGGATTGTTCGTGGCCCATGTGACCGGCAACTTCGTGCTCCTCGGGGCAGCTTTGGTCGGCCAGACAGAGGGCCATGACGGCGGAACCGCCCTGCAACTCGCCGCTTTTCCTGTCTTCTTCGTAGGCGCCATGCTGGCGGCTGTATTGCACGCACGGGTGCATCGCTGGGGTACGCCCTTGCTGCTCTGGCTTTCGACAGCTTTGATGGCAGCCTGCGCGGGTCTTGCCCTTGCCGGCGCGGGGTCCGACGCGATCATCTCGATGGTATTGGTCTTGGCCATGGGTATTTTGAACGCGGCCCAGCGGATCGATCCCGACATGGGGCCGCCGTTCACCGTGATGACCGGCAATGTCACTGGTCAGGCCATCGGCACCGCGCAAAGCCTCGGTCTCTCCCCGCTCAAACCGGATGAAAAAAGTGCTGCGGGCGGGCTTGGCCTTTGGCTGGTCATCGGCTTCGGCATCGGCAGTGTCGCGGGCGCGCTCGCGGTTTTGCAACTGGCCTATGCCGCGATCCTGATCCCGGCCACCTGTATGGCGCTGACGCTGCTCTTCATCTCAAGGTCCGAGGAATGACCCCTGTTGTTCCGGATCATATGACATACACGCTAAACGGGTGCGTGCGGCCTATCATTCCTATCACAACCTTGCGAGATTGCATGAAATTGCGAGATGGGGCACGACATACCCGTCAGACCAGATCGCAGAAAATCCCGTAACGCCTTACTTTAAAGTGATTATTTAGCGCGGAGCCAATGACACGTCTCTCTCGTGGGCACCTCCTCGCCGACACCGCTCAACCCTAGGCAGAGTACAGGCCGCGTGATATGTCAAATAATCGAATCCCGCTAGGATTGACTAAACCCGTCACGCTCTACCCTTGTGACGAAGGGGCACATTATGAAACAGCTTTTCGCAACACTTTTTACCGTATCCTGCATGATCTGGGCCGTCGCCGCGCAGGCACAGAACGGCCCGCCCGAGGTGACTGTCGCCAAACCGTTGGTCAAGGAAATCATCGAGGATGATGAATTCGTCGGCCGGTTCGAAGCGCAGGGCGAAGTGCTGCTGCGTGCACGGGTGTCGGGTTACCTCGAAGAAATGCACTTCACCGAAGGCGCGCTCGTAGAGGAAGGCGATCTGCTCTATACGATCGACCGCCGCCAGTTCCAGACCAACCTGCGGCAGGCCCAGGCCCAGATCGACGTGGCACAGGCGACCTTCGATTTTGCGCAAGAACAACTCGAGCGCGCGCAAGCCCTGATCGAGACCGGAAACATCCCCCAATCGCTTGTGGACGAGCGCCGCGAATTGTTCCTCTCCGCCCAAGGCACGCTTGAGCAGGCCCGCGCCACACTGGAGCTTGCGCAGCTTGATCTCGAATACTCGCGCATAACGGCCCCGATGGCCGGGCGCATCGGTGAATCCCTGATCGACGTGGGCAACCTTGTGCTGGCCAACCAATCGGAACTGACCACGATCGTGTCCTACGATCCGATCTATTTCGTCTTTGACATCGACGAGCGGTATTTCCTCGCCTACGCCCGCGATGCCCGCGCGCGCGGTGCGTCCCTGCAAGAGGGCGCCGGCGCGCTGAAGGTCAAGGTCAGCCTGTCCGACGCCAATATCGAACCGGTGGACGGTGTTCTGGATTTCTCGGAAAACCGGATCGACCCGCAGACAGGCACAATGCGTGTCCGCGCCATTCTCGACAATCCCAACGAGGTGCTGACACCGGGTCTGTTCGGGCGTGTCAACGTGCCGGGGTCCCTGCCCTATCAGGGCGTGCTTGTCCCCGACAAGGCGGTCGTGGCCGACCAGAACCGGCGCATGGTCATGGCCGTGGATGGTGAGGGCAAGGTCAGCCCCATCGTCGTGCGCCCCGGCCCGCGCATCGACGGATACCGGGTGATCCGCGAGGGCCTGACCGGCGACGAAACCATCGTCATCGAAGGCCTGATCAGCGCGCGGCCCGGCGCCACCGTCAACCCGAATATGACGGAACTGCCTCCGACTGCGGAAAACTAGGATGGGTCGCTTTTTCGTACAACGCCCGGTCTTTGCCGTCGTCATTTCGCTGATCCTCACGATCACCGGATTGATCTCGTATTTCCAGCTGCCCATCGAACAATATCCCGAAATCGCACCGCCCTCGATCGTCGTGCAGGCCAGCTATCCGGGGGCCGATGCCGAAACCGTCGCGGCCACGGTGGCCACCCCGCTGGAACAGGAAATCAACGGCGTAGAGAACATGCTCTACCTGTCGTCCTACTCCACCGCCGACGGCACAATGAGCCTGACAGTCACCTTCGAGCTGGGCACCGATCTGGATGCCGCGCAGGTGCTGGTGCAAAACCGTGTGTCCATCGCAGAGCCGCGATTGCCGCAGGAAGTGCGCGCGCTTGGCGTGACCACAACCAAATCCTCCCCCGATATCATGATGGTCGTCCACATGCTGTCGCCCGACGACACCTTCGACCAGCTTTACGTGTCGAATTACGCGCAGGCGCGTGTCCGCGACCGGCTGGTGCGGCTCGACGGGGTGGGCAACCTGATCATTTTCGGCGAACGCGAATTCTCCGCCCGCATCTGGCTTGATCCGGACAAGCTGGCCTCGCTGGGTCTGGCCGCAAGCGATGTCGTCGGCGCACTTCGCGAACAGAACGTGCAGGTGTCGGGCGGATCGCTCGGGGCCCCGCCCAACGCCAGCAACAGCGCCTTTCAGGTGACCGTCACCACGCAAGGGCGGCTCGAGACCACCAATGAATTTGGCCGCGTGATCGTCAAATCCACGGACGACGGGCGTGTGGTGCGCGTGCGCGACGTGGCGCGGGTCGAAATTGGCGCACGGTCCTATGTCACGAACAGTTATCTCAACAATAAACCGGCCGTCGCGCTGGGTATTTTCCAGCGCCCCGGCTCCAACGCGCTCGCCTCGGCCGAAGAAATCATCGATGTCATGGATGAACTGGCAGAGGATTTCCCGCCCGGACTGGAATACCGCGTTGTTTATAACCCGACCGAATTCATCGCCGCGTCGGTCGATGCCGTCTACAAGACACTGTTCGAAGCGGTCCTGCTCGTTGTCATCGTGATCATTGTCTTCCTGCAGAGTTGGCGAACGGCGGTGATCCCCCTTCTTGCCATACCTGTGTCCTTGATCGGGACATTCGCGGTGATGTTGGCCCTGGGCTATTCGCTGAACCTACTGACCCTGTTCGGTCTGATCCTCGCCATCGGTATTGTCGTCGATGACGCGATCGTTGTGGTCGAAAATGTCGAACGGAATATCGAAAACGGCATGACCCCGCGGCAGGCGTCGGCGCGGACAATGGACGAAGTCCAGAACGCGATCATCGGAACCACCCTCGTGCTGATTGCGGTGTTTGTCCCCGCGACGGTTGTGCCGGGGATCACGGGACAGTTCTACAAACAGTTCGCGGTCACCATATCGGTCGCGACCGTCATCTCGACCATCAACTCGCTGACGCTGGCGCCCGCAATGTCGGCCGTCCTGTTGCGCCCGCATGACGACGGCCCGTCGCGCAATCCTCTGTCGCGGCTGCTCAGCCCCCTTGCCCGCGGCTTCAACTACGGCTTCGACAAACTTACTGGATGGTACACATCGGCGGTGCGTTTCCTCGTCGGATCCCTGACCATGATCGGCATAACACTTGCCGTATTTGTTGGGCTTCTCGGCATCACCTACATGCTGAACGAACGCATTCCCACCGGCTTCATCCCGCAGGCCGATCAGGGATATGCGATCGTCGTGGTCCAGCTGCCTGACGGATCGTCGCTGGAACGGACCGATGCGATTATCCAGCAGGCCACCGATATCGCGCTCGACACGCCCGGCGTCACCAATGCGGTCGCCTTTGCCGGTTTTTCGGGCGCCACCTTTACGAACGCCAGCAACCAGGGTGTCATCTTCACCACATTCGCCCCCTTTGAGGAGCGTATCGAAAGCGGTCAGGGTGTGAACGCCATTGTCGGCTCGCTCTTTGGCCGGATGCAACAGCTGCGCGAAGCCTTCATCATCGCGATTGCCCCTCCCGCCGTGCGCGGTGTCGGCACCGGCGGCGGCTTCAAGATGCAATTGCGTGAACTGGAAAGTGCGGACATGTCCCGCGTGCTGGGCACGGCCTACGCGCTGATGGGGGCCTCTGCGGACAATGATCAGGTGCAGGGCCTGTTTACGACCTTCTCGACCACGTCACCGCAGGTGTTTCTCGAAATCGACAGGGTGCGGGCGCAAATTCTGAACGTGCCCATCGGGTCGATCTTCGAAACACTCGCGATCAACCTCGGCTCTTCCTACGTGAACGACTACAACGCCTACGGCCGCCTGTTCCAGGTGCGCGCGCAGGCCGATCAGCAGTTCCGCGTATCGCAGGAAGACATCTCCGCGCTCAAGGTCCGCTCGGCGACGGGCGCGCTGGTGCCTCTGGGCACGCTTGTCTCGATCGTCGAAACCGCCGGCCCGGCGCTTGTCCAGCGCTATAACCAGCAGGTATCGGTGCCGGTGCAGGGCAATCCGACCGCCGGTGTGTCAACCGGAGAGGCGCTCCTCGCGATGGAGGATCTGGCGCGCAGCGTCATGCCGCCGGGGATCGACTTTGAATGGACCGAACTGGCCCTTCAGGAACGCAATCAGGGCAACACGGCGAGCATTATCTTCGCCTTCTCCATCCTGTTCGCTTTCCTGTTCCTTGCCGCCCTTTATGAAAGCTGGGCACTGCCACTCGCCATTGTGATGATCGTGCCGATGGCGGTGCTGGGGGCGTTGGCCGGGGTCATGTACCGCGCGATGGACAACAATATCCTGACGCAGGTGGGGCTGATCGTGCTGGTCGGACTTGCCGCCAAGAACGCGATCCTCATCGTCGAGTTTGCCAAACAGGCGCAGGAGGAGCGCGGTTGCGGTCCCGTCGAGGCCGCGATTGACGCCAGTCGCTTGCGTCTGCGGCCCATCATGATGACGGCTTTTGCATTCATCCTCGGCGTTGTGCCGCTGATGATCGCGACGGGTCCGGGATCAGAAATGCGCCAGGCGCTTGGCACGGCGGTGTTCTTCGGCATGTCTACGGTGACGCTGCTGGGTCTGTTTCTCACGCCGGTGTTCTATGTCGCGCTGCGCAAGCTCTTTCCCTACAAGCCCCGCGAAAGCTGACCGTTTCAGCCCCGCGCATCGCGGGGCTGCGGCACCTCGAACGCAGCGCGGGCGCGGTCACATTCGGCCCCGACATCACATCCCGCGTAATGATCGTTGATCAGACCGCAGCCCTGAAACACCCCGTACATCGACACCGGCCCGACGAACTTCAGTCCGCGCTTCTTCAGCGCCTTGGCCAGATCTTCGGACTGGCGGGTCTGCGTGATCGTGCGCACCGTGTCCGACGTGACCCTCTCGGGCCGCTCTGCGCGCGGGGGCTCGAACTGCCATACGAACGCGGCAAGCGATCCGACGTCCGCGATAATCTCGCGCATGCATCGGGCGTTATGCACCGCGGCGTTCACCTTCGCGGCGTTGCGGATCAGCGCCGCATCCTCCAGCAGATCGGCAATCTTGGCCGCGTCAAACTCTGCCACCCGCGCGATCTCGAAATTCTCGAACGCGGCGTCCATTGCGGGCATCTTGCGCAGCGTGCCGTGAAACGACAGGCCCGCCGCAAAGGCCTCGATGCAGATTTTGCGAAAGATGATCCGATCGTCCGCCGTGGGGCGGCCGAACTGGGTGTCGTGATAATGCTGATACACCGGATCATCGATCCGGTAGGCGCAGCGTGTTTTTCCATCGGCGCATGCCACCAGATCGGACATCCTGTCTCCTTCCCCACGGGTGCGGACCCACCCGTTTGACATGACTTTGCAACGCGGCGACCCCCCGTGTCACCCGCGGGTCCGCAAGTTAACGAAACGTAAGCTATGCGTGAAATACCCCGGCCGCGTCATGCGGTACAAACAGGACAATACCCGCGCCACGACGGCGCACCCCACGTCCCAAAACCGAAAGGAGCTGCCACTCCAGTCACGCCCCCGCTGCGGCATTGCAATGTTTTTTGCGCGCCCTCTCCGCAAAATCGACATGTCCCATGTAATGCCTTCCGGTTGATGAGCCGGACCGGCGAACCACACCGTTCCGGTGCACCACATCTGGACCGGATTACCTCTGACTGGTGCGGGCTTCCCCGCCTGCGCCAGTCTACCGGGCTCTGCCCGGCCTGATACTCCCCCCTGCCGTTCCGCGCCAAAGCAGCTTTGGCGCCTCCCCCTCTGACCGGAATTGCAGGAACCTACAGGCGGATGGTCGTCCCACCATCCGCCTTTTTTACGGCCTATTCCGCCGCAACGAGTGCGAGCTTTTCCGAGCGTTTGGCCCCGGCATCCTCATCGTCGGATGAGGCCGGACGCGCGCGGCGATACACCAGCCGGAACGCCGCGGGCGTAAAGAAGAAGGAAACCACCGCCGACAACATCACGCCCCCCGCAATGGCGACCGCAAACGGCGGCCAAAACCCGCCCCCCGCAAGGATCAGCGGCAGGAAACCTCCGAATGTCGTGATCGTGGTGGAAATGATGTGGCGGCTTGACCCGGCGACGACACGCGCGATGGCGTCCGCGTCTCCGGCGGCGGCGTCATCGTCGGCCTGCAACCCTGTCAGGATGATAATCGCCGCGTTGATCGACACACCAATCGACCCGATCACCCCGATGATCGCGTTGATCCCGAAGGGAAACTGCATCACCGCAAGTGACAGCATCGACAGCCCCGCAGACAGCACACAAACCACCAGCGCAACAGCCGTCAGCCGGAAGGAATTGAACGTCAGCACAATCGTTGCGATGGTCAGCGTCACGATCAACCCGACAGACGCCAGCAGATTGCCCACCGTGTCCGACCGCGCATCGCTGTCCCCGCCAAGCTCCATCCGGTAACCGGCAGGCAGGGCAAAACCACGCTCTTCCAGCGATGCGATCACGGACTGCAACCCCTCTTCGGGCAGAACCCCCGGCACGATGAACGCCTGCACCGTGTTGACCCGTTCGCCATTGCGGCGGGTGATGACGCTCTCCGCGGGCTCCAGAACCGGTGTGGCGACTTCGGACAACGGCAGGGCGGGGAAAACGCCCTGGGCCGACAGCGCCGCGGCACCGGGCAACAGAACCGGCAGATCACTGACAGAGGCCAGATCCCCCCGCAGGCCCGCGCCGTAGCGCACCCGCACGGGTAACTGGTCCGTCCCCTCCACAAGGCTCCCGCCCGTGATGCCGACCAACCCTGCCTCAAGCTGGGCCGCCACATCCGTCAGGTTCAGGCCCAGCAAGCGCACGGCGGGTTCGTCAATGTCGAACCGCACTTGCGGCGCTCCGCTGACCACGCCTGCCCGTACCTGCGTCACCAAAGGCAGATCCGCCATGATGCCCCGCGCCTCATCGCCAAGCGCGCGCAGGGTTTCAAGATCAGGGCCCACCAGCCGGACTTCGATGGGGGCAGCGACGGGCGGCCCCTGAACCAAACCCCGTACAATGACACGAGCCTGCGGATACCGCTGGTCCAGTCGGGCCTGCAACCGGGGCACCAGAGCCGCCGCATCCGCGGCGCTGTGCGTCTTGATCATCGCCTGCGCATAGCCCGGCTCGGCCGACCGGCCACCGGTGATATTATAGTAAAACGCAGGCCCCGATTGCCCGATCGACCAGTAAACCCGGTCGACCCCGCTTTCCTCGGCCAATATATCGTCGATCCGGCCCGCTACCTCGGCGGTTTCGGTGATCGCGGTGCCCGGCGGCATGTCGATCTCGATGTAGAACTGGTCCCGCTCCACGCCGGGAAAGAATTGGGCCGTCAGGGTCGGAAATGCCGCAAAGCCAAGCAGCGGCAGCACCAGGGCAAGCGCCATTGACCGCACCGGATTACGCGCCGACAGGGCAATCAGCGCGGTCCATGCCCGACCCAGCCGCGGCATGTTCAACCCTGCAGGTTTGCCCCCGCGCAGGAACCATCCCGCCAGCGCAGGTGTGACCGTCAGCGCGATGAACAGCGACCAGACCAGCATCAGAACCACCGCGATCGCGATGGAGCCGACGAAATCGCCCGCAGGCCCCGGCAGCAGGATCATCGGCGTAAACGACAGCGCGGTCGTCACGGTGGAGGCCAGCAACGGCGCGGCCAGCCTGCCCGTCGCATCGCCCACGGCATCGGCGCGTGACATCCCGCGGCCCAACCGCTGGCGCACCTCGTCGACCATCACGATGGCCGCATCCACAAGCAGACCCAGCGCCACAATCAAACCCGTCACGGACATCTGGTGGATCGGCAGGCCGATGAAATTCATGCTCGCCAGCGTGGCGAGCGACACCACCGGCAGCACCAGCGCAACAATCGCGGCCGCCCGTGCCCCCAGCGTGACGAACAGCACCGCAACCACCAGCGACACGCCGATCGCCATATTGGTGCCGACCTCGCTCAGCCGCGCGGCGGTATAGGTGCTTTGATCGA
>NZ_CP081125.1 GCF_025141935.1 Sulfitobacter sp. S190
TAGTCTACAACGTCCTGTGCCGCGAAGGCCCCTTTAGGAAAGTCACAACCGATGTTTGCCGATGTGTTGCGTGCGATCGGTCATCCTGAAAACGGTTTGATCGAACAGTCCGGTAGCGGGTTGTTACTATTGGGCCCGACAGGCGAAAAGCTGGTCGAGCACTACAGCTTCTACGCGGTTTTTCAAACTCCTGAGGAATTCCGTTTGGTTGCCGACGGGCGGGATCTCGGAACTCTGCCGATCGACAATGTCCTTGCCCCGGGGATGCTACTTATCTTCTCTGGGCGGCGTTGGGTTGTTCAAGAAATCCATGACCGCGAAAAGGTGATTGTAGTCAAACCAGCGAAAGCCGGTGTGCCACCTGTCTTTGGCGGTGATCCGGGTGACATTCATGACAAAGTAATTGATCGAATGCTCGCGATACTCGAGGGGAGCGCTCTTCCGGCTTATATGGATGCGGCGTCTCTGAATATGTTGGAGGAAGCGCGTGCACATTATGACCAACTCGGATTTCGGACCGAGAACAATCCACGTTCTCGGCGAGCATACATCGATAGTCGCAACGCGGGTTGGGACAGTGAAGACGTCAACTCTCATGCTCGCGCTCAGGAGCGTAGGGTTCTCGGTTGAGCAGCATGACGGGTTTCTGATGGTGGAGGCCGGTGACGAAACATCCGATCTTCGAGCGATGCTAGCAGAAATGGCATCTGGCGAACCTCTTGACCTGTTCGGCGATGCCGGAAACCTAGCGACGGAAAAGTTTCACCCCTACCTTTCGGAGTCACTTCTACAGTTAGATGCCGTCTCTTCAAGGCTAGCACCTGATCATCTGCCTACCATGGTTGATCGGATTTTGAGCAATAAGGGGCGGGAAGCGGAGTTCACTGGGTAAGCAGTCCCACAATGGCCAGAACACCAAAGCAGACCTTCAGTCGACGCGAGGATACAAACGCGACTTTAAGGGCGTCATCGCACAAAGCTGTGGATGACCTACACCGGGTTTGGGGTGTGGTAGACTGCGTGTACTCAATATATAGTAAAGAAGATAGGCTGCTCCCGCTAACTAGGGCCGACGATGGCGCAAATCGTCATTTAACAGAGCTCACGTCGCTCAAAACTTGCGTAACCGGCTTCGCTGGGAATACCGCTGCCGTAGCAGCGAGATAGGAAGAATTAAAATGGCTGAAGCATCGGAAAATAGCGAAAGTATGCGCATCGCGCATTTGACGCTGTTGCAGGGCGTCGTTACCCGAATGGGAGCAAATTCCTTCACGCTGAAGGCGCTCGCTGCGACTTTTGGGAGCGCTGGCATAGCGATCATGGCAACAATGCAAGACCCATCGCCTTACTATCCCGTCGCAGCAGTCATACCGATTGTCATCTTCTGGCTCATGGATGCGCAATACTTGCGGCTCGAGCGCGGCTACCGCCATATGTTTGACCAAGTCCGGCGCGGTGAGGAGATCGAGCCTTATAGCCTTGATGCCGAACCATTCATGGGAGAGATCGCGCCAGTGTTACGAATGGCAGTCACTTGGTCTGTTGCCTGGTTTTACCTTGCAATTTTTCTTTCGTTTGCTGCGGTAGCTTTACTAATTTTATGCGGAGATTTGAATGGTTGGTGTCTGGGGAACAATTCCGAAACCGGTTGCGAAGCGTAGAGTTTTTTTCTCGTTTCACTACCAGAACGACGTTTGGAAAGTGAATCAAGTTCGTCAATCGTGGCGGCGCGACAAAGAGCAGTCGCGAGAGGCAGAGGGCTTCTATGATGCGAGCATCTGGGAGCGCTCAAAACTGACGGGCCCAGACGCCTTGAAGCGCCTCATTAGAGACGGGATGCAAAACACCTCTGTTACATGCGTTTTGGTCGGAGAGGAAACATACGCACGACGGTGGGTACGCTACGAGTTGGCAAGGTCGGTGGTTAAGGGTAACGGTCTTTTGGGAGTGAGAATCCACTTAATGGGTGATCGCAATGGACTTGCTTCACCACAAGGACCGAACCCTCTCGACTACATGGGCGTCTACTTTACCAACGGCGCCGTCCGTCTCGCTGAACAAAGGAACGGGAAGTGGGGGAAATACTCCGACTACACCCAATCCGTCGAGTTGCCACCGACGTGGCGTAAGCCCCACGACAACAACGTAATCAAACTCTCTAGCTATGCCGGGTTGTATTGCTATCGGTCTCAGAGAGGCAGTGAGAACTTTGCGTCATGGGTTCGACAAGCGGCCGCCGACGTGGGGAGGTAATTATGATCGAGCAATCATCAATAAGAGCTTATGCAGGACGATCTGAAGTACGAAAATCAGAACGGATTGTCGAGGAGGCCCGGCAAGCTGGCAAGCAGACAGCGTTCCTATCCCACAGCCATAAAGATGCCGACCTTGCCAAAGGACTTCAGGGCTACCTTCAGGCACAGGGTTGGAAAGTCTACATTGATTGGGAAGATACCTCGATGCCAGCCAAACCGAGCCGCGAAACTGCAGACAAGATTAAACAACGAATAAAGAGGCTTGACTGGTTCCTATACCTAGCAACGGCAAACTCTGCATCTAGCCGGTGGTGCCCTTGGGAAATCGGTTACGCAGATGGTGTCAAAGGGATCAACCGGATTGTCGTCATACCGACGCGTGACAGCGCTGGCCGAAGTTATGGAAACGAGTATCTCGATCTGTACAAGCGTGTTTCCACGGCCGATGTCGGGGGTTTAGGCATTTTTGGCCCGAACAATCGCGGTACGCTCTTCGAGAATGTAGCTCCCTAACTTAGGGCCAACGTTTCTAGTCCTGACACAGAAAACAATTCTCAGATGCGAACATCCGATGCATGCAGGATGCGCTTTCCTTTGCCCAGCAGGTTTGACTGTTCGCTCCGAATAAGGTGCCGATTGTGGCTTACTCCACCCGACCGCATCAGGTACACAACAAGAGTTCTCTATGCTTGAAGCCCTATTGGAGAAAGCCAGGATCAATGGCCCAGCAACACGGGAATCGACACACGCCAAAGTAACGAACGGTGGGTTATGTGGTCGGTCGGGAGAACAAGTCTGGCTGAACGTCAGGCGGCAACGCGTAGGCCTGTTCGATTTGGCGGATGAAAACATTCTGTCCACCATAGCTCGGATGGCGAACCTGAACGCTATCAATGCCCAAATTGGCAACGGCCTTGTGTGCGTCCCCGCCAATAGCCAGTACCTGCTTTGGTTTCAGTACATCAATGACTGCGTGGAGAAAGGTTGCGCAGGTGTCGCGTTCAAGCGCCGTGTGACAGCGATTTGTCATTGGGTCATCTGGCTCATGCGGGTGCAAAGGGAAGACGTTCCAAAGAAAAACTGGCTGGGTAAGCCGAGAGAGCATGCGCCAGATCGTGTTGGCGGTGCGCTCCCCCATATTGGGGCCTTTAGTGGCCTTTTGGACGGGCAGGCCATGGAATAGAGCACTATAGGCGTCGAGATGGGCTTCATCGGTCAATGCCAAACCGGTGCGACGGCCGCCTCGGTACCCGAGATCACGCGCGATCCAGACAGTGCTGACTTCCAGTTCAACTGCAGCAGCAAGGCTTAGTTCGAGATTGCGGCGCCGGCGAGCCGCCGCGTCGGGCTCATCGTGAAGTTCACAAAGATCAGAGTAGGGGTTGAAGACATTGTCGAGACGAACATCGGATAAAGCGTTCACAAAGCTACCAGCTGAATAGCTCATGGCTCGATGAACCAGATTTTGCGCTCTACCAAATCTATTCCGACTTGCCCGCCACGGTGCAGGCATACCGACCGGAAAACTTCATATCCTTGCAAGATAGCCTCTTCCCAAAGCCATAATGGGCAATGTTCTGCCTCATAGCCTTGAACAAATTGCCTTACGGACTTTAGCAGTCCATAGTCGAGTGACGTTAGGCCGTCAAACAGCGCAAGGCGCTGCGCATGGTTGAAGATCCAGGTGGCAATACCTTCTTCTATCAAGATGGCGCGCGCGCCGTCCTCAACCTCATCCACTATCGGATCACTCTTGCGCTTCGCTCTTAGCAGTCCGCGCAGGGTCGGCGACCAGCCCAAGTGTGCTGCATGCGCCAAGTGAAAGACATCGTGAAAACGATAATGGTCATCTTCGGCACGGTTGTCCGTCAGCGGATCACCGATCGGCACATCGTTCCGCGTCATTCGTGAGACGGTTTTCCCATGATGTTCAAACTCCTCGAAAGTGACGATCAGATTACGAGGCAGCTGTTCTGTCTCGGGAAAGGCTTCATCGAATAGGGCGGGATAGACTCGTTCGCGGGGCCAGCGATCAGCGATCTTGAGCATATTAGCTCGCGCGGCGCTTTCCAAAGATAGTCCCGCTTCATGGGCCGCGTCTCGAAGCGACCGCAACACGGCGATCAGACGGCCCTTTAATGCAGATCGGTTTTGATCGAAACGTCCTGCACGGTAATCGGTCATTAACAGCCCAACTTCGGAAGCCAGCCGCAGTGATGATTGCTCAAAAGCGGAGGAAGGACCTCCCGAAGGAGCATCCGGTGCAAGCTCAGCGGTCGCAAATGTGAGTTCTTCGGACCTGGCGGAATTCCAGTCCACCAAATTGCAATCGAGATTGATGGCTAAATCGGACAACGTGAGACTAGCGCGATCAGCAAGAGCGTTTAGATACCAAAGAGCGTCGCCCAGTTCTTCGAGGACGCTTTCCTCATAGCCGATATACGCCACGGGATCGCGTTGCTTTTTCTTTACCTCGCTCAGCAGGCTACCGGTCTCGCCGAAGAGACCGAGAAGAGGAAAGCTGAGGCTTGGTTCGGTGTCGCGTTTCAAATCGGTACGTCGAGCCGCCCGGCCGTATTCTGCGAATGTAAGGGCGTTCATGGTTGCTGTTTCTTTCGATCGGCCACCACTTCGCTGGGCGCCGACGTCCCGGCTACCTTCACTGCAGTGAGCACCAAAAGGCCCATCGATGCTCCGGTGTCGGCAGAGTTCGACGCCAATCCCCGCTTTGTGTCAGCAAGGATCTGTTGTGGTAGTGCGACTTCATTCGCAACAACGATATCGTAGCTTGGTTTCATGCAACTAAATAAGCATGGTTTGGTGACTGGCGTAAGCCTTGTATGTGCTGACCCTGTAAAGGGTTTGTCGTGTTTGAGCGTCGGGGCTTAGTCTGGATGCGCCTCCCGTCAATCAAGCCGATTGTTACCGATGTCGCCTCAAACCAGAATATCGACTGGCGGCTCTGCGTGAAAGCTGTGCGGCATTAGGCTATTTGAGCCTCGCGATAAGATTGGCCAAAATTGGCAACGAGCCCGTATGAAACAAAAACAGAACACATGATCTTGATGTAACAAGCGGGCATACCCATACTACTAGTGGATAGTGAGTCGCCAGAGGATGCCATGTCTAAGCAGAAAAACGTTTTCATTAGCCATCATCATGGCGACGACAGTCATGTCGACAGTTTCCAAAGTATGCTTGGTCGGGGCGAATATCATGTCCGGAATTCGTCTGTGCGTATGAAACCAGCCAACGAACGCCGCGTGAAGGAAGGTCGTGTCAGCGACAACACGATCAAGCGATTGCTGCGGATGAAGATGCGGTGGGCATCGACGGTGGTCGTCTTGATCGGTCCCAAAACGCATTCCCGCCCGTGGGTGAATTGGGAGATTGAACAAGCGCATAAGCTCGGCAAGCGGATCGTTGGTGTGTTCCTGCGTGGTGGGACTCAGGCTGATGTCCCGAAGGCGCTCGATGATTATGGCCAAGCGGTCGTCAACTGGAGTACCAAAGGCGTTGTTGATGCCATTGAGGGCAGGAATAACCGGTTCGAGAGCCCTTCGGGTGAACTTCGAGAACCTGTCCATGCGATGGCGACGTCGCGCTGCTAATGGCAAAGGTCCGCGAAGAATCCGTTTTTGTTTATGTCGTTGCGCGTGACTTCGGTTTCGCGCCAAACCCATTTTTTGGATACTGCACGTTGGCATGCTGTAAACCCAAAATCCGGTCGAAGGCTGTCAATGGGGATTGGGTTTTCGGTATTGCCGGGAGCAAACTCGAAAAGCCAGGGCACTGTGTTTTTGGGATGCGGGTCACGGACGGGCTCAGTTTTGACGAATATTGGACGGATGAGCGATTTACGGCAAAGAAGCCGGTTCGGAATGGCAGCCGCGCGATGATGCTTGGCGATAACATCTACCATCGGGATTCAGAAGCGGACGCGTGGCAGCAAGAGGACTCCCACCACAGCCGCCCGGATGGGCTGCCTGACCAATCAAATGTGGAGCGGGATACGGGGACCAATCGAGTTCTCGTATCGGAAGACTTTACTTATTTCGGGCGCTCTGCGCCAGAAGTGCCGCAGTCTGTGTTTGATGCAATGGGTTACGAGAACCGCATCGGTCATAGGAATTTCAAACGGACCGAGGCTCAGCCTCTGCTTGACTGGTTCAGTGTTGAATCACAGAAGTCCGACGGTCCGATTGTCGATGATCCGTTTCAGTTTCGCCAAAGCGCAGCTCGCTTTTCCAGTGGAACAAACAAGATCATTGACGAAGTGCTCGAACCGATGATGATATAGCGGTTTGGTGGGCCGCTTGCCGCGCCTGCTTCGTGATTTTCATCACGATCGTTGGGTTCGTCGGAATTGGCCGCGTCCGCTTCACTCCGATGGGCTGAATACGAATTACGCAGAATCTTCTCGTTTCAGTTTCAGCACGATTCTGTCGATCTGATCGTGCAACTGATTTTCTGATGCAATCTGATAAGCTTTGGTTGCTGAGAGTCTTGCCTGTGCCAAGTCGAAACAAGCCAACGATGCGACCACATGTTTGCGAAGCGCCCTCACCCTGAAACCTGGGCTGGAGTTTTCAGGCGTCATCATTGTCAAACCTTCAGCGATCCGTTGTCTCGCCAATCTTGGTTTCAACAAGAACAGCTCTGCAAATCCAAGTTCGGTGAGCAAAAAGCCAATTTGCCCGGAGCTTTCGCTGTTCTTTACCGCCAGGTCATATGCTTCGCCAAAATCTCTCGCCGAGGCTCGAAACCTACGCCGGCGATGATTGATACTTCCTCGAATTGGCAACAGCGATCCACGATCTTCTTGAGGTCGGGTCTCAAGACCTTCCTCAGTGTAAGCTGCTGACCGCGCCAACATCGCGGGTCCGATACGTCGTGGGCATCTTTTTGAAAGACTGTAGTAAACGCTGGCTAGACCATCATAGAGATCACCTTGACCGGGAGAGGCGGGGTCGTAGAGGGGTGTTTCCAATGTCCCCTTTATTCGTGCAAGAGACCCGAGAGCAGATACATTGCCGAGCCAGATATGCCCGTGCAGACCGCGCCAAGCGGCCGCCTTGGACCAGCTTCGCAACGCCCGATCCCAGAGAGCAAGAGGTCGGGGATCGCGTGTATCTGAGTAATGTGCCGCCATCAGTGTTCTTATGGCAATCCAAGTGCGGCTCAGAATACGGTTTGTTTCGCTGTGTTCCGCCGCCAGATCTAAATAGTGCGCCGCAACGTCCAAATCAGTCTGTGCATTGGTTGGACCGCAGATGGTTCCGTGAAGAAACTGCGGTTCATGAAACAGGCTCGCATTCGACCAGTCCTGATGGCGTCCTTGGATCAGGGTGCCAGTCAAGCGTTCTGGATTCTTTGTTTCAGGTAGTCTTGCGCCCCCATCCAGATAGGTCGAAATGGTCTTTTCGGCCTCTTTCAGCGAGTCTACTTTGACGGCCGAGACTTGAGGAGCCAACGAGCGCACGAGCGCATGAAGGTTAGACTGCTCTGCAGTGCTGCCCACATAGATGTATTTTATCGGTTTCCGCAGCAATGTGGCTTGAAACAGTTCAAGCTCTAAGAACGAGGACTCTGACGGCGTGCCTCTGAAATGAAGGTATGAACCGTATTCACCAGTGTCCAAAAGAAGGAATTCATGCGACGCTTCGATAGCATCAAGACAGGCATCGATGATTTCAAGCTGATCTGCGCCACTAGCAGGATCAAGGTCAGGTCTGATCCCTTCAGCAACCCATACCTGTCCACGTTGGTCTGTCTCGTAGCGCTCCCAAATCGTCATTCGAAGTGCACGCAGTTCGGGTGTGTTCCAACTAGACGCAAAGAAGGTTCTATGAGTGCTCATGCCGACAAATCGTATGCAATTTCGCACAAACCGAATGCCAATCGCTCGACCATCTACAAGAGTGAAGCGCGGCGCTTTGTTGCGAGATCGACGTCGAGCAACTTGTACAGCCAGTATGTGTAATCGACGGCCCCATTCAGTTCCGGCGGAAGGCCCTCTGTCTGTTCGAATAGCGTTCGGGCATATCCACCAGGAGACGGGATCGGCAGGAGGATGGCGTTGGGGTTGAGCCTGGCAAAAAGGTTGTATTCGTCGCGAATGCCTTCCATGCCGCCGATGAAAACGGCTGCCTTATAGTTGTGCTCCGACAGCATAGACTTTCGCATGCGTTCCAAACTGGCATCCTGATTGCCAGGTGTTGCCGGTGTTTCGACGAAATTTCCAAACTTCGTGTTTTCCTCAGGATAGCGATCCTTGAAGAAAGCACTTTGATAGAGAGTCACAACATCGGGGTAGGAGACGTCATACCGTCTCGCGGCTTCCCATATCATCGGCGTGATGGCCGGTTGGCCATCCCACACCAGCAGGTATCTTCCGAGCACAACCTCGATCAGGGCTGATACGGCTTCTTTGATCAAGAATGGATCAAAGTCCTCTGATCCGAGGCGACCTTCCTGAGGAACGCTGGCAGAAAGAAAAACTGCGGGTTCATCTGTCATGACAACACATCCTGCAGATTCTGAAAGGAAGACCCAGCTTTTATCCAATGAAAGCGATCAATGCGTTGGCCAAGCCACTCTAAATGCTCTTGCCAGCTCTCCAGAACACCGACGTGATCATACAACAAGGCACATTCCTCTTTGCCTGCATCCAGTACAATCTTATTGATGACCTCAGATGTCGGCACCCCGACGATCGGGTAAACCTGCAACTTTTCACCGGTCGGGAATGACGCCATGACACGGCGCATCTGACCAGCGTCTCCGAGGTCACCATGCATTTGTTCAACCGCAGTTCTAAGTGAGCCAACAAGACATGATTGCCGGACGGCCACACTCTTACTGCGTAGACGTTCGAGGCTATCGGCCACCTCATCAAGCACAGTGTCGTTTAGCGTGCCGTTCGCCAAGAAATCTGATTTTTTGAGCTCGATCGTGTCTGTTACAGACAAGTTTTTGTCGAGCGTGACTCCTGGGAAACCAATACGCAAAATTGAAGCCCTCTTCAAATTTGCTTGTCCAAATTCCTCTGAGGTCCACCTGCTTTCAAAGTAGGATTTGGTGTCGAGCATGAGCATGACATCGCAGTCACTCATTTGATGCCAAAGAACGTCCTGAAACAACGCTCCCGGTCTGATTTCGTGGGTATCAAGAAAGACATCGAACTGACGTTGGCTCAACTCGTCAAACAGCTGAAGCGCAACCTCTCGCGACTCTATTCGACGATAGCTTAAGAACACTCGGCGCCGACTTGGCACAAGTCCGAGGCACTCTGCGGTCGCGGAGGCTATCCTAGCTGACGCGTTTGGTTCAGTTGATGCCATAGCATTGAACGGAGATGCTTCTGGCGGCAACTCAACACTGCATCGGTCCAGTGAAGAGACGATAGGGATGATGGGGTCGTAGTCTGTGAGAGCTTCGGGCCGATCATATGCCGGCGCTGGATCGTCACCGAAAAACAGACCTACAGAGGCACATTTGGGATTCTTGGTTTTGATTGTCCCACTTCGATCCAGAGCGACTTCGTCGCCGATCTTCAGATCAAATTCTGACAAATGATCCGTTAGCGCGGTCTCCAGTTCCTTAGAGGCGTTCTCTGTTCGACCGAACATGCAGATTTCATAGAATGGCTTCATTTTGGCTTGCGATCTTTCGGTGCTGTTAAGCGAGGATCCGTCTTAGGTTATCCCAGTTCCATCGATAGAGCTGTCCCGCCCCTTTGACTGGAGTGTATTGTCCATCCTTGTAGCCGATGATCTGAACAATTTTCTTGCCGTGCTGACGCGCCATCGCGATTTCTTTGAGTACTCCGGGCGCACGATATGTATCACGACCAACCATCACTAGAACCACGCGTGAGCGTGCTATCGCTCGCGAGGCCTTAGTCTCCCAGCTTCGTTCGGGTGCCGCCTCTTTCAGAGAACGATCAATGACTTGAAACGGCGAGTCAGCGCGGCGCGCCTGCATAATGATGAAGTCCTTGAGGCGCCGGTCGTTGTCGAAATCAAAGCTTACAAAAATTGGTGTTTTCATCGCTGGATACTCGAAACTTGAGGGTGTGCTTATGGTATCTCGGATCCCGAATTGAGGCTAGGGTACTTGGCTCAGATGGCTTGTGCGATCCCTGCATCTGAACTGACGGCGCACAATCTCCAACCAATTCAACTTCCGCTTTCAGGATGCTGCAATGCGGCATCGGTCATTATGACGGATGTGCGCTATGGGCCGTCACTGCCGAAGTTCACTCAGCACATCGACGCGCTCAAGCGCCCGCCTAAGTGCATGGTTCGAAACCCGCACATAGATCTCAGTGGTCCTGAGATTGGCATGCCCGAGAAGCGCTTGGATCATGCGGATGTCGATGCCCTCTTCGAACAGCAACGTCGCGGCCGAGTGCCGGAACCTGTGCGGGGTCAGATGCGGTGTAATGTCCAATCGATGCGACAGCACCCGGAGCCGTTTCCGGAAGGTTTGTGACCGGAGGCGACGACCAACCGCGTTCAGGAAGAGCGGCGATTGCAGAGAGCCGTGCCTTGCGCGATCTGCGCAGTACCGTCGAAACGCCTCCTGCAGCTCCGTGTTCGGCACAAAGACGATCCGCTCCCTGTTGCCTTTGCCGCGCACAATCATTTGGGAGGCGTCTGCAGAAATATCACGAATCTTCAGGGTGGTGAGTTCGCTGATCCGCAATCCGGTTACAATCAGCAGCTTAATTATCAGGATCGTGATTTCCTGATCTGCGGGCCGTGCATTGGTCGGCCCGGTTTCCGACTGCAAGACCGCTTTTAGTGTCTCCCTGTCGATCGGGCGGGGCAGGCGTCGTGGGATCCGGACCGAGATGCGAACGTCGGCAAAGGGCGAGGGCAGGGCGCTGTTCCGATCTGCGCGCCAGGCAAAGTACGACTTGAGGGTGACCAGACGCCGCTCGATGGTCGCTGGCTTGGCGTCCAACTCATCGCGCAGATGGCGGTGGTAGGCGAGGATGTCGTCTTTCGACAACGGATCGGTGAGATGACGATCCTTGGTGAAGCGCGCGAAGGTGCGCAGATCCTGGGCATAGGCCCGCAGTGTGTGATGTCCGACGCCGCGTTCATCGCGGCAGGCAGTGACGAAGGCGGTGTGATCGAGATGGGGCATGCTGAACTCCTGGTAAGGTGTTCAGCCAGTTCAACATAGAGGCCGCATCGCATTGAAATCGCCCGAGGAGCGGTAACGATAATGGCCCACATTATCAACCTCTGAGGAGAGAAAGGCGCGGTACCTATGTCTCGCTCGCCTACGGTTTCACCACTTTGCCACCGCCGTCACCCAAGATGAAGTCGATCTCCTCATTAATACCGTCAACGGTGCGCAACCGTTCGATGACGTCCTGCGAGCCAGAGATATAATAGCCGAAGAGAGGGTCCACCTCCAAAACTCCTTCGCGGCCAAGCTTCTCTTTGGTGACGTGTTGTTCCTCTTCGTCCTTGATCAGCTGAATGATCTCATTCCACTCTTCCTCAGTCATGCGCTCGTGTGTGGTTCTCACCAACTCAACAACAACCTTGGAATGGCGCGTCGCGAGTTCCACAAACCGATTAAAACCGCGGCTCTTACTGCGGACAAGAAGAGGCCGCAAATAGCTGGCATAGGCCCTGATGTGCTTGTTCATTGCGCAGAGCGTTCGGCCAGCCTCGTAAAGCATGTCTAGGTAGGTACGCTCTGAGCACCCGTAGAGCAGGACATCCCTTTGAATGTCGTCGAGGAGCTGCTCAGCGACGGACAGCTCACCTCTCTGCCTGAAGAGGCGCGCCAGCAGCACCCGATACCCCAAAGCCTCATGTTGAAATCCGTCGGCGCTTGCTCTGAAGACGGCCGCCATAGTCTCCGACATGGCTTGCGAACTGGTTTTTTCGATATTGGCCAAGGCGCGGATCCGGTTATGGATCAAGTCGGGATCCCACCGTCTGGGGTCTCGCTCCGACTCAAGGATCTCCGAGCTTAGCTCGATCGCCTCAGCAAATTTGCCCTCAAGGCACATAATACGAAGGTTCCGTGTATGAACCCTCTTTTGCAACGCGCTCACCCCCTCCATCGTTGGTTTATTGAGGTGCTTTTGAACAGTCCGCTCGACCGACCGGATTGTCTTTTTAGCGATCTTGAGATCATTGAGTTCCGTCAGCACTAGTGTCCTGTTGAGCTTTTCCTCAAGCGCAGGTTTTGAGTCCTTCGCATGTTCCTTTTCCAACGACTTGAAAAGCTTGTTAGCTCGTTCTAACTCACCGAGATCAAGCAAGGCAAAAGCGCACTCGCGAAGATAGGAGACCCGATACTTCGGATTGAGATTGGGGTGTGGTTTGCCAAGTATTCGGTTTTCGCCCATCAGCTGCAGAAGCTCGGCCGCGTATTCGAACGCGCCGTGGCGCTTTGCGAGGGACCGGCCTTGTTGCGGCAAGTCAGCCACATTGCCAAAGGCTTTGTTTCCGTTGATCTCTCGCTGAAAAATCCTCGAGTAGCAGAAGTTAATCACCTCGGACGGGTCACATCCCAACAAGGAGGGATCGGGTGGTTCCGGGAAAACGTCGTCGGATCCGCGTACAGTCAGGTCTGACACCCCGCTCACGCCATCGACGCAACACACGAGGTGCCGGATACACTCGCCAAGCAGGAAAATCCGCGATCTACCCCAATGCGGCAAATAGGGGAATTCCTGCGCGAGCAGCTCTTTGCTGTCCTGATTTTTCCAGAGATTTCTGGCCACGCGCCAATGCGCGACAGCGCGCTCGAATGGATCGACCCGGCGCCACTCATCCTGCACGATGGATCGTATTCCTAGGCTAAGAGTAAAAATCTTCTTTGCGTTTTCGTCGTCTTGCGGATGCGTGGGGTCCTGCACTTGGTCTGTTATGGGGCAAAGCCGATCTTTGACCTTGTTTTCGAAGGCCTCCCTTGTAAGTTCCGATACCTTATAGCCATCGGTGCCCTTTGGAGCGAAGAACTGACGCAAACTGTCCAATGCGGGCTCTGTAAGCCAATGCTTAGCTGTGCTGCAAAAGCGCAGCGCCCGCAACTCGGGGCTTTGCTTCCCGGCCGCCGCACGAATGATGTATGCGACCAGATCATCATGGAAGAGCTCGATGCTTTTTGGAAGCGGTGCATCTCTACCGCAGAGTGCGTCGAATCCCATGGTTGGGTCGAAATACGCGTAGTTTCCAAAGTTTGAGGCGAAGTAGGCGCGCAGCCGGATCATGCCCGGCCAGACGCTCCGCTCATCACTACGTTTTACCGCCTCGTAGTGCCATCTGCCCCGTTTCAGACGAGAACCGCCCTCCTCCGCACGGGTTTCATCTCGGTGCGCTTTGTAGTGTTCAAAAAGCTCCCGATAGAACTCAAAACCCGTTTGGGACTTGAGCACTTTGTCCAATTGATAAGATCTGTTGTAGGGCGCAACTAGAGCAGTGACTGCCGAAGACCGGCCGACCGTGATCACCGAGGCGCAGGCCTCTTTAGAGTGCATGTCTACCGCGCACTTTAAAACCTGATAGATCAGCAGTTCTTTCTCGTAAGATTCCTTTTGAAAGGGGATGAAGCAGACGTCAGACACTACCAAAAGGATGCGCTCTCTCCGGATCGCGTCTACCAGCGCTTTGGGCGTGCTGGCTCTGTCCCCCCTGACGCCCAGCTCAGCGGCAAGCCGTTTCAGTTGGGCGTCGAATGGCATTCCCAAGTCGGACGGTCGGATTGTGCATATTTTGCTGAACGTTTTCAGAATTTCGTCGTGCTCTCGTAATAGGTGAGCGATGTAGCTTGCACCCGACCACGGCTCGGCGTCCCAGTGGACCACGCCGACATCCGACCGTATCGTCAGCCGCGCGAGCCTTCGCCACGCTCCGCGCTCTCCGCCGGAAAGTACCGGTTCGTGCTCGCTGGCCGAGCCTAGGCTGTGCATTTCGTAGTTTTGCTTGTGGCTAGATTTGAAGAGGCTGTTTCGCTTGTTTAGCAACAGTCCTGGGTCTGTTCCCGCCTCATCCCTAAGCATCTTGCTGTCAATAAGCGTGTCGATTCCGCTTGTGGAGTTGCATGCAAAGAGGTCGGGAAGATCGAAGCTGTTCTGGATGCGCTCCCGTGTCTTGGGGTCTTCAAGAGCGCTTTGGACCCTTCCAGGTTTCGCCTTGCCGTTCAATATCTTTGAGGCGTAGCTACGGGAAATATAATGTGGCTCGTCCTTGTCCTTGTCGGAAAGCGAAAACCCCATATCGCCAAAAAGATCGTCGTGTTGATAGGTGCGAACCTGTTTTTGGAAACGTTTGTGGTTACGCCAAACGTAGGAAAGTATCTCTAGATGGTCCATTCTGCGAACTCGCCTTCCAAACGACTTAAACTGGTCGTTCCTTCAGTCGATGAACGGCAGAGAGGAAACTTTCCCGTGTAAGGTAATAATGTTCGAGGAAAGTCAAAAGTTTCCACAAGAATGTCAAGAAGTTTCCAGTGGGTTTGCGTGGAAACTCGAGTAATTTTGCGTGACTATCGGGGAAATTGAAAGGAATTCTACGACAAAGGTCTGGAAACTAACGCACATTCCAGAATCTTACGTGCGTCTGCGCGGATCTCTAGATGCTGGTAGTAGAGCGGCGGATTTACCAAGCCGCTGCCCAATAAAACCAGCTCTAGGGAGAAGCAAGTGCAAGACTTAACAAAATTTTCCGCTGCGGGAGGATGCTCCTGCAAGCTACCAGCTGACCAGCTTGACGATCTGCTCAACGGGACGAACGCCTTGGCGTTGCTAGCTGACAATGAGTCTGCTGACGACGCGGCGTTCTCCGAACTCGCGAATGGTGACGTGCTTGTCAGCTCGGTCGACTTCCAGAACCCAATCTTGGATGACCCCTACCTTGCGGGAATGATTGGTGGTCTGAACGCGGTGAGCGATATCTTTGCGTGTGGGGTTCAGCCGCAATGGGCGGAAGTAATCCTTGCGTTGCCGCAGATCGACAGGGAGACCAAAGTCGCAATCGGCCGTGAGATGATGCGTGGCCTGATGGAGGCCTGTTCGGGCGTCGGCTGCCAGATAGTTGGTGGGCACACGATAGAGCAGTCCGCACCACTTATTGGTCTTACGGTCCGCGGTACAGCGTGCCCTGAGCAAATCAAGCGCAAGTCTGGTGCGCGACCGGGCGATGTGGTCCTGTTGACAAAACCGGTCGGGAATGGGATCGCGGTTGCCGCGCGCCAGGTTGGTTTCCTAATCGATACTGATTGGAAAGTGGCTCAGGATATGCTCCTGACAGCGAATTCCGTTGGCAAGGACTTCGGCGCGATTGCGGCTGTTTCAAGCCTGACGGACATCACCGGCTTTGGCCTTATCGGCCATAGCTTAGAGGTGGCAATCTCAAGCAATGTGATGATCGAGCTCGACGTCGACGACGTTCCCGCTTTGCCTGGTACGAGGCGCGCGGCGGAAATGGGTTTTGTTCCGCAGCTCGCCGCGTCGACCTGGGAATTCTCGGAGGCGCAAGTCAGCGGCAAAGAGAATCTGAGCGATGGCGAGAAGATGCTTCTTACTGATCCGCAAACTAATGGCGGGTTGCTCGCAACAGTCGCCAAGGATGCGGTCCAGCAAGTCATCGAGGTTGCCTCCCGCAACGGCGTCGAGGCTGTGGCGATCGGCGAGGTTCGCGAACGCGGCGCATATTACTGTAATGTAAGAAAGGGCACGTCATGACACGGACTTCGATCTATTTGGACGCTCAAGCGACTGAAAAGCCCCGCCCTCAGGCTCTGGCCGCGATCACACACCACCTGACGCATGGGTTCGGAAACCCCAGCGCCACAGCCCATGATCGCGGCCGTTCCGCGCTGGCGCGCCTCGAAAACGCCCGCAGCATCGTCGCGAGCCATCTTGGTGCGTGTACCGACGGGGTAATCTTCTGCAGTGGCGCGAGCGAGGCCAACAATCTGTTCCTGAAGTCACTGGTTCAGCCCGGTGGGTCCTTTGTGGCGAGCGCAATCGAGCACAAATCCGTTCTTCAACCCGGAGAGGCCTTCAGTCAAATCGGAACGCGTTTTCTGACCTGTGATGTCGATACTGACGGCCGCGTGGATCTAGATGATCTGCGCAGAAAGCTCATTGGTGCAGATACGGTAGTATCGATTATGCACGCAAATAACGAAACCGGTGTCATTCAACCGATTCGAGACATTGCCGAGGTCTGTCGCGACCACGGTGCCATTCTGCATGTCGATGCGGCGCAGACTGTTGGCAAGATTCCTGTGAGCCTTGAGAAATTAGGAGCGGACGCGTTGACGGTGTCTGGCCACAAATTCGGTGGCCCTGTCGGGTCTGGTGCCCTCATCGTCAAGCCCGACCTGATCCGAAGCCTTGTGCCTCTAATCATCGGCGGTGGGCAGGAAGCCGGCATTCGTGCTGGTACGACCCCAATTGCCCTTATTGCGGGAATGTCCTCCGCGTTGGACGCGGCGATTGCGGAAATGAAAAGTTCGGCCAATCGCATGCTAAGCTACCGCGATACCCTGATGGCGGGAGTACAAGATTTACCTGGCTTCTTCGTAAATGGGACGATGGACGAAAGACTTGCCTGCAATTTCAGTGGTGGATTCGAAGGCGTGGATGCAAACCTGCTAATGCGTCAGGTCCCCACTCTACAGATGTCCGCCGGCTCCGCCTGCACGACCGGTCGGGCATCTTCCCACGTACTGGAGGCAATGGGCGTTTCCGAGGCGCGGCGGCGTGCCAGCCTGCGCTTGAGTATAAGTTGGTCGACATCCAAGGCCGACATCGCAGAAGCGATCCACGTCCTCAGGACGGTTGTGCCACGCCTGAGTGATCGGGCGTCGTCCGCATGACGGTCTTGATCACCAGCGGGTCGGCATACAGCGACATCGATGCTTTCGCCTGCGCGACTGCGCTGGCGGAGGCTCTCCAGCATAAAGGGCAAACTGCTGTTGCGTGGTTGCCGGGCCCGCCAAACCTCACGATCCCGGCTGAATTCCATCACCATCCAGCGTTTGGACTGTCATGCCCTGCAGGTAAATACGATGTAATCTTGGTTGATCTATCAGATCCTGCGCATATCCCCGATGAGCTAGCCGTAGAACAGGTCGTCGCTGTCTTTGACCACCACTTTGGTCATGAAGAGTTTTGGGCCTCATCTGATGCAAAGACCTTCATCGAACCTGTGGGTGCGGCGGCGACGCTCATTTGGGAGGAGATTCTGTCCTTGAAAATTGCCCAATACCTTTCCGCAGTTGTGCTGAAGGCACTTTGTTGTGCCATCGTATCCAACACCGCTTGCTTTAGACTTCCTTTGACGACTCAACGCGACAGGGACGCCCTCGAGACGATTGAGGGGATGCTCGCGATCGAGACTGATTGGCGGGAGCGATTTCTTCGCGAGATGGACGATGGGATCTTCAAAAATCTGAAGCGAGCACTCACCACCGATACGAAGATAATCCAATTGACGGCAACACAGAGTTTTTGCGTAGGTCAAATCGAGGTTCATGATCGGGCTCGGGCTATTGAGAGCCTTGGTTCGCTTGTCGCAGCTGGAGAGGATCTGCCTGATATTGTGGTTGTCGCAGCACGGAGTGTCGAGCGAACATCGCTGGTATCGACGCGGATCAAAGTTGCCGAAAAACTCGCAGACTTCTATGGTGTTAAAGTGGCTAAGAAAGACGCGCTGTTCGAGTGTCGACTGCCCAGCTTCCAGCTAAGGAAAATGATGCTGCAAGATTTCTCACGCGTAATGCTAGATTAACTCACCGTCACGATGTTCTCCATCAGGCAGCAAGGAGCGACTTCTAGTCTGCGGCAGGTCACAGGGTCGGAATTGTCTATGAGTTTTATCATTATCTTCAGGACCTCTAAAACGGCTCCCTGTGCCAGTAATGATACTTTCCAGTTATCGTAACCATATGAGGACGAAGTATTCGTCCACCCCTAGGTGTCACCCCCTCTCGTTGGATTTTTCTGCTTGGTTTCTTTGGCCGTTCCGGATGCCGCAGACTCGTCCCATAAAGTAAAAGTGTCCTTCCTGTTTTGGGACTGACGGAGGGGATGCCTGTGGGGTGTTCCTGACGGGTCCGGGCCGGTTTCCGGTCTGATCTTTCCCGGACGGAGACAATCCCATGAACACAGGAGTTCTGCGCGTATTGCGCGCAGAGGCGGCCTCTTACTGGCGTCATCGCGCGTTGCGGCGCGATGGCCAGGTCGACCAAGCAAGACGGCTGGAGCGCGAAGTCATTCGCCGCAACCTTCGCCACCTCAGAACCGCACGCACCAATCCAAATGCCTATGTCAGTTGCACCAAAGACGGGACGATCCTGCATCTCGGCCTGACAACCGTCTCCAATTATGCACCGATTGAGCGATTTCCATTGGCAACTCTGGCGGTCGCGCTCGGCATGCCCTTCGTCGATCTGCGTCCAGTGAACGAAATGGCCGCTCTCGCGAAGCTTCCTCGGGTGACCATGGACGGAGCTGTTGAGGCTGCGCTCCCAGGCCAGCAGTCCAAAGTTGATCTGCTGACCTATCTCGACCTCGTCGAGCAGCTTGGCGCCACCATCGCCACCGATCCGCGCGGCAAGCGCGACACCTAATCTCCCCAATAATTCTGACGAAAGGAGGCCAGTTATGGTCCGATCTCGCACGCCCAGGTTTGACGCATTAGAGGCGATCACGAACGAACTCATCCGCATTCTAGAGCGCGGGGTTTTGCCCTGGCGCAAACCCTGGACCGCCGGCGACAGCGCGCGGCCGTTGCGCCACACAGGGGAGCCCTATCAGGGCGTGAACAACTTCCTCCTGACCATGCGGACCATGATGGCTGGCTATGCGTCGCCCTATTGGATGACCTTTGCGCAAGCCAAGATTCTCGATGCCCACGTTCGAAAGGGTGAGAAGTCGTCCGTCGTGGTCTACTATGGCCAATCGAAGACAGGCGGTGACGAAACCGAAGCAGATGATGACGATGCCCCCCGCATCATTCGCTTTCAGAAATCCTACCGGGTCTTCAATGCAGATCAAATCGAAGGTTTGCCGGAGCGGTTTCACCCAAAGCCGCGTGTGCCGCAGCAGCACCAGGAGAGCGAGCCGATCCCGCATATGCAGGCGTTCTTCGATGCGATTGATGCGCAGGTGAGCTTCACGGGTCGCGAGGCTTACTACATGCCCGCGGTCGATAAGATCTACATGCCGGAGATCGCCCGCTTTGAGGACCCGCTGCATTTCTACGGCGTCTGGGCGCATGAGTTTGGTCACTGGACGAAACCCCGACACCGGCTCAATCGCGACTACGGCGATGCGCGCTTTGGCAATACGTCCTATGCGCGAGAAGAGATCGTGGCTGAGCTGTGTGCGGTCTTTCTTGGTCAGCATCTCGGGTTCACGGCACATACGTTGGAAATGAATGCGGCCTATCTCGACAACTGGCTGCGGGTGCTCAAGTCGGACAAGCACGCGATCTTCAAACATGCGGCGGACGCGCAGCGTGCCTGTGACTATCTGATTGCCGCCTCGGAGGCAGGGCATGTTGCATCGTCAGCAGATGTCGCCTGAGCGTCGGGACAAGACTTGGCCTAGGCGGCTCAGACCTCCTCAAAAAAGGGAAAGCGGGCTTTCGGTGGGGTGTTTCAAACCCTCTTGAAAGGAGTGACCGATGGATAATCTCGACACCAATGCACCCGCCCACCCTGATATCTCTGCCATCGCCGCCCAGAATGACGCGTTTCGCAAGTTTTTCTGTCTGGGCACGATCCCGGATCGCGCGATCCCCGGACGCCTGCATGTCACCCGCTCCATCATGGAGGCGGGCGATGGGATCCTGAATGCAGCCGTTCAGGCCGTCGGCGAGTTTGACATGTTCGATCCGGAAAACGATCCCGACGGCTGCCATGACTTCGGTGCCGTTGACATCGCAGGCGAGAAGGTCTTCTGGAAAATCAATCTCTATGAGGCCGGTTCGGATTTCCGGTATGGCGCGGAGACACCGGACAACCCGGAGACGACGATCCGCGTGCTCACGATCATGTTTGCGCGCGATTGGTAGGGCAGGGAGCCCCGCCATCACAACTGAAAGGCCCGCTGACCCGAAAAGGGAAAGTGGGCCTTTTGTCTTTTTGATCTTCGGAACTGGAGATCGGTTGCGGCGCTTCATGGCCCGTGGCCCAAACAGATCAAAAAGGACATTCCATGACACACGCACTCAAACCCCTCTCCGTTGCCATCGGCGATCTGGTGGCCCATCCCGCAAATGTGCGGACGAATTCGCCTGAAGCCTACGAGGCAGAGAACATCGCCCATCTGAAAGCCAGCATTGCTGTGCTCGGTCTCATCCAGCCACTTCTCGTCCAGAAGATCGATGGCAAGTTCGCAGTCCTCGCCGGTGGGCGCCGGCATGCCGCGCTCAAGGAGCTTGTCGCCGACAAGTCCGTCAAAGGCTTCACAACAAAGACCAAGGTCGATTGCCGCCTCGTTTCAGAAGACTGCGACGTCACAACGGCGCTCTCGCTCGCCGAAAACATCACGCAAGCGCCGATGAACGCGATCGATGAGTTCGAAGCTTTCGCGCGCATGATGGAGGTGGATGGTCAGACGCCGGACACCATCGCCAGAACGTTCGGCACCACTGTCGCGGCCGTCAAAGGCCGGTTGCGCTACGGCTTGATCCATCCCGACATTCGCGCCGCGGCGCGCGCTAAGGTGATCACGCTCGATACGATGAAGGCCTTCGCCGACCACCCGAGCCAGGAGGTGCAGAAGGAGGTTTTTGAGGCGCTCATGAAAGAAGACACCTACTTGCAGGCATATACCGTTCGCCAAGCCCTGAAAGCGCGCGGTGTGCAGGTGAGCGACGACATCGGCGCATTCGTACGGGAAGATTATGAGGCGCGGGGAGGGGCAGTCGCAGCCGATCTCCTTGAGGAGCACTCAGTTCTCGAAGACGCAGAATTGGTGGAGAGCATTCTGCTCGAGAAACTCAACGCTGCCGCCGAGGAGGCACGGGCGTCCATGGGTTTTGCCTGGGCGGATGCCGTGGTGCGCTACGACTATGCCGCGATGTCAGACTATGGCCGGGTGTATCCGAGCCCGATTGAGCCCGACGAAACCGGGGCCAGGCGCGTCGACGAGATCACCGCCGAGCTCGAAAAACTCCAGCTCGAAATGGAAGACGAAAGCCTCGAAGATGAGGCGTACAACGATCTTTACGACAAGGTCGATGTACTGGAAGCCGAAGCGCGCGATCTTCAAGAGGCTTACAGTGCTGATGATCTCGCGCGTTCCGGCGTGATAGCGTCCTGGTCAAACGGCCAGATCACATTGCACGTTGGGATGGTGCGCCCGGAGGATAAACCGGAGACGAAGACCAGCGCGTCCGGAACGTCGGGCGGCAAATCCGACGCGGACACCGACGACATCATCTATCCGGCCTCTCTGACCGACGATCTGAAGACCGAGCGCGCCATGGCATTGGGCGCCGCCATGGTCCAGCATTCCGCAGCGACGCTTGATCTTACACTCTTCAAGCTGGTCACCGATGTGCTCGCCTCGATGAGCGTCACCCATGCCGTCGCGGTGGATGCGCGCAAAGCCTATCGCAGTCACGCGAAGATGGATGAGATCGATGGCACTTCGCTGGAGCAGGTCGCCGCCGCCCACGATGGCTTGGATCTGTCCTGGGCGGATGATGCGAGGTCGCCCGCAGATCAGTTCGCGCTCTTCCGCAAGCTCAAGCCAACGGCCAAGGCCAAACTGGTCGCCTATGCGACGGCGAGCACCACACAGTCGTGCTTTGCGCGCAGTCGACAAAGCGACAGTCTGATGCATGACTTCGAGATCGAAATCATGCCCGACATCCGGGCGCACTGGACACCGAACGCCGCACTCTTCAACCGCTTCAAGAAGGCGTGGCTGCTGAAAATCCTGAGCGAGGAGCTTGGTCTCAGCCAAGAGGCGGTCACGCTGGCCTCGTCCAGCAAGAAGGAGATCGTCGCCTTCTTCGAAAAGCTCTTCGCGGAACCCTTCGCAACGCTTACCGATGCGCAGCGCGCCGCGGTGGCGACCTGGTGCCCGCCCATGATGCAGACGACACCGGCTTTTGAACCTGAGGCCACTGCGGAGATCGAAGACGACGCCTCCGAGATCGAACCGGCGCAGGCGAAAGCCGCTTGATCAATCGCATGCCCCGCGCCCGGTACGATCCGGCGCGGGGCCACATTACGCCACATCAGCCGCTGTTCGCGGCTTCTCTAGCCCCTCAAAGAGGATCTCAAAACATGGCTATTCTTAAATTCTCCGCGACAGCTGTCGCGGCGCAAATCGCGCACGCGCGATCCTGCGCGACTTTCCTGCCCAACTGGAACGGGCCCGTCGACACACCCGCGCTCATCCTGATCGTTGGCAATGGTGTGCACCTGCGCTCCAACGGCATTGATGGAAGCACCACGCGGATCGTTACGACCAGTCAGGCCGATCCGTCTTTTGCCTTTGCGGACGGCATCAACCCGTTACGCGATGTGGACTGGATTGCGCGGCGCCAGGCCGCGTTCCGCGATCTCACTGGTCAGTTTTACACTGACATCCTCGAAGACCTGCAGACGCTCATCGACCGCGGTCACGGCACACTCCGGCTCGCCACGGATGGCCATACGGTGCGGATTTTTGTGCGCCGCGCATCCGACTATCTGATCGGGGGCACCTATGATGTGCCATCGGGGCTCGGCGGCACGTTCCGGGTTGTGTTGATGGACGTTTGCGACACCTTCGCGACTGTCCGAAACGCCGGAAATTGCGAGGACTTCGATGCGATGCAGCCTTATCGCGTGCCGCTCGATACGCTTATCGACGTCGATGACCGGAGGGCGGCATAGTGGGTTGGCTCTTCTACACCGACCGCAGGGTCAAAACATACGCCGACGAGAAGGCTGAGATCGCACGGCTCTGCACGTTTGATACGGACACGCGCCGTACCGAACTGGTCAAGACCAGCAAGGTTGGGTCAACCTGGTACGCGGCGGCGCGGGTGACGCATCTCGACGGATCGCCCGTCGATGACAGCACTTATGCGACGGACATGGATGGCAGCATCACCTTGGGCGCGGTGTTTCTCACGCGCTACGATGACGGCTGCTGGGGATACAAGGACATGGAGGAAAGCGCTGGTCCTGTGGAGTCGCGCGCACCGCTCGGCATTCTCAATCTTCTCTCCGAGCTCAAGGACCCGGACAGCTATGCCCATGCCTGGCGGCAACGTTGCAGGGACTGGGCGGCCATCCCAAACTATGAGGAGGGCGACAAGATAAGGCTCGCAAAGCCGGTTTCGTTGACCGACGGCAGTACCTGCCAGATTGTGACCGCGACCACTTATCGTCGCGGCCGTCAGAAGCGGCGCTGCTACCGCATCGAGGAAACCGGCGGCCTGGTGCGCCTGTCCAAAGCCTCGCTTGCTGGTTCAGAGTTGGTCAGCTCTGCAATGAGCGCGGCAAGTCCGGTCCTTGCGGAGTTTCTAGCCGGGCAGAAACCTTAGAGACGCAGGCGTATTAGCCGGTCTTGCCGCCTCTTGCAGGAAATTAAGAATATACGTATATTCTGTCTAACGCAGAAAACGTATGGAGATCGACGATGAAGCAATTCGCAGCAGGCGAGCTGACCCGCAACACCGGCGATCTCTTTGAGGCCGCGACGGTTGCACCGGTTGCGATCACAAAGCATCGCAAACCGCGTTTCGTGATCATGTCCATGGAACAGTTTGAAGCTCTAACAGACGGGCAACAGTCCCAGGTTGCGCTGGAGACTGGCGACATGCCGGAAGAGTTGGGCAAGCTTCTGGATAAGGGGCTTGAGGATCACTTCCGTGACCACTGACTTCCCTGCGGCGGGTCAGGTCTTCGACTATCACTACCTTTGGAAATGGCAGGCGGACCGCGGTGAGACGGAAGGCCGAAAGACGCGGCCAAGTTGCGTTGTGATCGTCGTCGCGAACGCCGCTGGACACCACGTCATGTTCATCGCACCGATAACCAGCAAGGCTCCGGCTCCGGGCCGCGTGGCCATGGAAATTCCGGAGACCGAGGCACGGCGTGCCAAACTTGATACCCATGTGCCACTTTGGGTCGTTCTTGACGAACTGAACGCCGATATCCTTGAGACGTCCTACACCATCGAGGATCGCACCGCCCGGGGAGCGTTCAGCCCGGCTTTCACCGATGCAATCCTGCGGGGTGTTCAGCGTCTTCGCGCCGCCGGCAGGCTGGGTTTGTCGAACCGTTCCTAGCTTTTTGCTCGCGCAAGTGGCGCCGGAGCATTTTGCCAGACACCTTTGTGTATCATCTGCTCTGACCTTCACCCGATTGAATGACGTGCAGGGCTCGTCCCCGAAAGGGGAAAGCGGGCTTCTTGTCCTTTGGAATTCAAATCTTGAACCAAAGGATAGACGTTATGGCCAAGCCAACCCCCAACACTTGTCGCCCCAGAATCTCACGAGGCGACTTTACCAGTGTACTTGACGAGGTCGCTGCCGAGATTGAGCGAGGGCCACTGCGCAGCTCCGCCCTGGCCCGCATTATGCGAGAGGTCTTCGATGGCAGCGATGCCAGTGGTGCCTGGGATTGGCGTAAGGCCTATGACGTGATGCAAGCCGCAGCAGTCCAGCGACTTCTGAACTCGGAAACCACTGCGGACAGTTTCACAGCGGCAAAGCTTGTCGCTTCCCGGCTCCTGACCGAGACACGTCGTTCGGAACAGCAAATCCGGTTGCAGCAGTTCTCGACGCCACTGCACTATGCGGCACTGGTCATTCGGGCGGCAAGTATTCGCAAGGGTGAGACCGTTCTGGAGCCGTCTGCCGGGACCGGTGCGCTTGCAGCTTTCGCCGCCCGCGCAGGTGGCAAACTGATGCTCAACGAGATTGATCCGTTCCGTCGGGCACTTCTCGAGGTGGTGTTCGAGACCGAGGTGACGGACCATGACGGGGAACACATTGACGACCTTCTGCAAGCTGATACGCGTCCCGACGTCATCGCTATGAACCCACCTTTCGCGTCATCGGTCGATCGTTCCCGCGACAAACATATCGCCGCGAAGCATCTCATTGCGGCCGCCAAGCGCCTCGCACCGGGCGGGCGGCTCGTGGCCATTATGCCGACGGGCTTCTCCCCGCAGCGTGATGCGTCATATTGGGATCGGGCATGTAACCTCCTGACGCCGCGCCTCGCGCTAACTGTACCAGGACAGGTGTATCGCAAGCTCGGCACAAGCGTGGACACGCAATTATTGGTATTCGACAAAGTCCAGGATGACGGCGAGATGCTGTCCGCCGCAGTCGCGAGTCTGGATGATGCATTGCAGATCGTCGATCAGGTTTCAGTGACGCGCAGCGAGACAACCAATCCGCAAGCTTATGGAAGCGTGCCTTCCAGAAATCCGCGTGCTCAAGTCACCAGACCACCTGCTCGACTAACACCAAAATCGCCGCAGCCATCTGCGGGTCCAGCAAAGCGCGCCGTTCTACCGCTAGCGTTCTCTGCTCTGGACACGGCCCGCGAGAACGCCCCCATCTCCGACATCTACGCGAAGTATCGCCCGCAGCGGATCGATATTGTGGGCGCACAGGAACACCCAACGCCGCTCGTTGAAAGCATTGCTATGGCCTCGGTCGCACCACCAGTGCCGTCTCTCGAGGCCGCGAGCGAGTTGCTCTTGCCGGGTCGCCTCATCACGGAAGGCCATCTCTCTGAGGCGCAGCTTGAAACCATCATCATGGCAAACGACGGGCATGGTCGCGACCTGCACGGGTCGTTTACGATCAACGATGATCAGACGAGGATGCAGCGCGACGACGACGATCCCGACGCGCGCGCCTATCGCCTTGGATACTTTCTGGGCGACGGAACGGGGTGCGGCAAGGGCCGGGAGTGTGCCGGGCTCATCCTCGTCAATTGGCTGGCGGGTCGTAGGAAAGCGCTATGGATTTCCAAGTCAGCGACCTTGATCGAGGATGCGATCCGCGACTGGACCGATCTCGGCGGTTCGCCCGCTGATATCCAAGCAATTTCGAAGTGGAAACCAGACCAGCCCATCGCGATGGGGGACGGCATCCTATTTATCACCTACGCGACGCTGCGCTCTCAGGGCAAGTGCGGCACCACGCGGCTCAGCCAGATCCTCGCGTGGCTGGGAGAAGATTTCGACGGTGTCATGGCGTTCGACGAAGCCCACGCCATGCAGAACGCCGCCGGATCGGCAGAGGGCAGGGGGGTCATGCCCTCTCAACAGGGTCTGGCCGGTCTGCGCCTGCAGCTCGCGGCACCGCGCGCGCGGGTGCTTTATGTCTCAGCAACCGGTGCAACATCGGTGCACAACCTGGCCTACGCGTCTCGTCTCGGACTTTGGGGCCAAGGCCCTGAATATCCTTTCCCAAGCCGAGAAAGCTTTGTCTCAGCCATGGAAGCAGGTGGTGTCGCCGCGATGGAGGTTGTGGCACGCGATCTGAAAACCCTCGGTCTCTACACGGCGCGGGCGCTCAGTTTCGATGGCGTGGAATACGATGTGCTCGAACACGCGCTCACCTCGGCGCAGACAGAGATTTATGATGCCTATGCCGGTGCCTTCCGCAAGATTCATCAGAACCTCGAAGCGGCCCTCACCGCGACGGGCGTCAATGACGCCTCTGGCGAAACCAATGTGTCGGCCGCCAAGGCCTCCGCCAAGTCCCGCTTCGAGAGCACGAAGCAGCGCTTCTTCAATCATCTCCTGATGGGGATGAAAGCTACCACGATCATTCGTGCCGTCGAGAACGACGTATCAGCAGGATATGCCTGTGTCGTGCAGGTGGTCTCCACGGGAGAGAGCCTCTTGAAACGACGTTTGGAGGCGATGGACCCCGAAGATGAGTTGGTCGAAGGGGCCCTGACGCCGCGGGACTATGTGCTCAGCTATCTCGAACAGGCGTTTCCAATCCACACGCAAAAGCTGGTCGAGATCGACGGCAATATGGTGGCCGAGCCGCTCCGCGATGACACTGGCGCGCTGGTCGTCTCACGCGAGGCGCTTGGCTTACGCGATGCGGCCATGACGGAGTTGATGACGCTGGCGCCGATCCCCTCTGCGCTCGACCAGATCCTCTGGGCTTTTGGCGACGAGGCCGTCGCAGAGGTCACGGGGCGGTCTATCCGCCCTTTGAAGGCCGAGGATGGTCATCTTTTCATCGAGAAGCGCTCCGCCAGCAGCAATTCATCCGAGACCCAAGCCTTCATGGACGGCGAAAAGGATATCCTGATCTTCTCCGATGCAGGCGGCACGGGACGCTCCTATCATGCAGCGCAAACGGCCAAGAACCAGAAACGCCGCCGACATTATCTGCTTGAGCCTGGCTGGCGCGCCGATGCGGCCATCCAAGGGTTGGGCCGGACGCACCGATCCGCGCAGGTCAGCGCGCCCTTCTTCCGGGTCTGCACCTCTGATGTCCACGGCGAAAAACGCTTCACCTCGACAATCAGCAAGCGGCTCGACCAGTTGGGCGCACTCACCAAAGGGCAGCGCGAGACCGGATCGCAGGGCATGTTCCGCGACGAAGACAATCTCGAAAGTCCGATCGCGCGGGCCGCACTCCGCGGCTATTATGCTGATCTGGCAGCCGGGCGGGCCGAGGCCATGAGCTATGACGATTTCACCGATTGGACCGCCTTGCGTTTGATCGACAAGGACGGTGTGCTGCTCGAAGAGCTGCCGCCAATCCAGCGGTTTCTGAACCGGGTACTGGCCCTGCCGATCCACATGCAGAACGCGCTCTTTGCGGAGTTCATGAGGCGGATCGCCGATCAGACTGAACGGGCGCGTGCTGCGGGCACATTGGACCTCGGCGTTGAAACCCTGCGCGGTGAGGCAATCCAACAGACCTCCGTCGAAGACCTGTGGACCTGTCCTCAATCTGGTGCCGTCACTCGGATCGTTGGGCTTGAAGTCACAGACCCTGTGTACATCCAATCAGCAGCAGACGCTCTCGCACGCAACTCAAACAGACTGCCCATGGTGAACCGCGCATCGGGCCGCGCCGGACTGATCTCGTCCAGACCAATGCAAATGTATGACGAGGACATCGTGACCCTCATGCGCAAGGTGACGCGGCCAACCGGCAAGACCTATCTGGACGAAAGTGCGTTCGAGAAATCCGCTTGGGAGAATATCGACAGAGAAGAATTTGCCCGCCTATGGACGGCCGAAGCGGACAGACTTCCGAGAACCACGACGACGAAGCTGTACCTGCTCACCGGTCTCTTGCTCCCGATCTGGAAAGACATTCCTTCGGGCAATGAGCGTATCTATCGGGTCACACCGGACGGATGCGCCAGCATGATCGGCCGCACAGTCAGCGAAGAAGGGGCGGCCGCATTGCGCGCAAGGTTCCTCATTGGCACGCCACAAACGCCTTCAGAAATGGTCGCGGCAGCACTTGGGACCACGGCGACGGTGGACCTTGGCCGTGGTTTGACGCTCACGCGGCGGCGGGTCGCGGGCGAGGTCCGTCTTGAAATCAATGGTGCGGACAAGAGCGCTATCGAAGCTCTTAAAGCCGAGGGCTGCTTCACAGAAATCATCGCCTTCCAGTTGCGGGTGTTCGTCCCACATGGCGATGGAGTTGATACCGAGGCCATTCTGGCGCGCATCACAGGCGCGCGTGACGGCGACGCCCGCACCGCCGCCTGACTGCACAGCTGCGTCGGCACGCCACCCACTGAAATCGCAAACGCAAGACACGGCCCTGGCGTCAAGGGGTCAGGCAGCGCTGTGCACATCTCTCAAAAGGAAACATCATGAACATCGCAGACATCAAAGCCGCCGTGGACCACGGCAAGACCGTCCATTGGGCGAACGAAGGTTATGTGGTCCACAAGGACGCCCTTGGCCAATACCTGATCACCTTCACAGCAAACGGCAGCACAATTGGCCTGACGTCCCGGGACGTCTCGCGGTTGAATGGAGACGAGGCAGAGTTTTTCGTCTCGCGCCCTGATCTGGGACTGACCATTCACTGCGCAGAATGCGGCAGTGAAGATGTCATGCGGGACGCATGGGCGGTATGGGACTCGGAATTGCAGCTCTGGGAAGCTGCCGATCTGCAGGATCATGCCTATTGCAACACCTGTGACGGGGAAACGCGGCTCGTTGACCGTCCCGTTCGGGAGTATGGGACAGCCCCTGAAGGGGAAGCGATGGACGACATTCAGAAAAGACCTGTTCAAGCGTTTGAACAGTAAGGCGGTAAGTCCCCGAACGTGCAACCTGCCAAACTGAGCGGCAGAGCAGGCTGATACGGCTGGAAAGAAAGGAAAGCAGGCTTTCTGGGGTTTGATCCCATGAGGGGTCGATAAAGCAATCCTGGATGTTCTGGCCGGAGGTCAGGCACCACCAACCCAAGAAGGATAAGACCCATGTTCGCAGGAACCCTGACGAAGACCACTGAGACCGAAACCGTTGCATTCATCGGCATGATCCACAGCACCAAGTTCGACATCGCCATCCAGCTGGAGCCCCGGCCCAAGATGTCCGAGCGCAGCCCGGACTATGATGTGACCGCTGTGAACAAATCCGGCCGTAAGGTGCGGATCGGCACGGCGTGGAACGAGACCGGCAACACAACCGGTAACCCGTATATCTCAATGCAGATGGACGTCGGCATTGGTCCGTTCCGCGTCAACGCGGTGCAGAGCCAAGAGGCGCGCCAGTCGAACAGCGGCGAGTTCGAGATCATCCCGCTGGTCTCCAACGGCACTATGAAGTCCGGGTCCATTTCGGGCGAATTGACCGCGATGGATGCGGACAACGCCTTCGCCGGCTACATCGCCAACATGATGTTCGATCTGGACTTCATGCTGATCGAGAACGGCTACAAGACGGAAGAGACCCATGCTGATTACCGGATCGAGGTCAGCTCGCCGCGCGGAACGCCGATCCGCGTTGGGTCCGCCTGGATGGCCAAGAGCAATCGGACAGGCAACGACTATGTCTCGCTGCTGATCAACACGCCCGACGGCGATCTGCGCGTCAACGCGGTGCAGAACGATGAGCAACGCGGCGGGAATACGTTCTCGATCATCCCGTTCATTGATGGGGGAGAGCAGCAGCAAGAGGCAGGTGTCGGGCTGTCACTGGTGGCTTAAGCCGTAGACAGTTCGTACAAGCAAGATTGAGAAGGGGAGCCGTGGTGACACGGTTCCCCTTTTTTCGTGCTGGTTTTTCAGAGAGCGATCTTCGATGGCATTTGTCGCCGACTTTTCGGACCTTCTACGAACGTCCGAAAAGCAGGTTGAACAAATGTTAAGCTGCCGTCGCGAGTTGGACTTCGCCGTCATGTAGGAAGCATCGCTTGTCAAAAAGCGACAGATCGACGGGGTTTGGCAGCCGTATGTCCTCAATGCTTGGCATGTTAGTAGAAGATAGCTCGAAAACGCGGTCGATTTGTGAGATCATAACAACAATCGCCCCGCGTTTTACGGCAAATTCTTTTAGTGCCCTGACTTGTTCTACAAGCGGAGGGTTGCTTCGCTTTTGATCCAAGAGCTGTAGGTAATCGACAACGGCAAGCGCAGGATCCGGCGCATTTCTGAGGCGTTCAATGATATGCGCTGCGCAGATATCGTCCGAGGTATCGACGAAGACTGGACGTTCATGTTCCTTGGGGTCAAAACCAAGTTTTTCAAACCGATCCCAGACATCCGCTTCATTGTAGTCCAATGAGAAAACATAGCCTGTCCGATTACTCTTCTCTGCCAATGCAGTCAGTTCCAATCCAAGAAGAGTCTTACCGTGGCCGGGGCGCGCACCGATCAGTACCATATCGCCTGGATTGAGCTGGCTCATGACCTCCTTGGCTGGTGTCGTTTTGGAGTAGCTGAACGCCAAGTGGCTCCAGTCTTTGAAGCCTTCGTTTTTGGCCATCTGATTGAGTGCTTCGTGAAGCCTGATTTCATTGTCGCGTGCCAGCAATTTTGCCTGACGCTTAAGTTTGTAGATTGGTGATGAAAGTCTCATCTTGAACCTTCTCTTACGAGCGGTATCCGCAATCCCTCCTTATGCGCATGCTCGAACAGGTTAGGTTCGAAGTGGTATCGCCCCGCATGTCAAATGCTGCCCCGGTGGAGGGGGGAGGCCCGAGCAGGGCCGCCATGAAAAGTTACCCTCATCGCTAAGAAAACTCAATTGGGTTTTGGTCAATCGCCGCAGCCAGACGAATGAACAGAACGGGCCCGAAGCCTTCCGTTCTCTCATCTCGGAGACGTTTGCTTCATTGGCTCGTCGACCTCCCCAGCTCGGCTACGCGTGTCGCAGGGGAGAACGGCCCTTCGGTCCGTCGCGCATTCGGCCATTCGGCCTCACCGCGGCGTTGCACCTGGCATCCCGGTTTGTCCGTCTCGCGAGCGCGTCGGCACGCGGCCACGGCTCCGGCCTGCGCTCTGGTCTGTTTTGCTATGTGCAAAACGATCCCGCCGCTTCGTCCTCCCCCCGTGTCCGGCACCGCCGTTTGCCTGCTCGTGACGGTCAAACCTACCGTCAAAACACACACACATGAGCGTGGAAGCATATCCTCCGGATGGCCCCCAAATCAGCCCGCGTCAAGGATCGCAAAACTTTTCGGCGAGGGCGGGGCCAGTGGCTTTGGGCGGTCCCGTGCTTGAGGGCGTGCATGTGTCATGTGTGGCACGCGGAAAACTTTTGCGCCCGGCAAGCCGGCGGCTGCGCCGTCCCTGACCCGGACAGATTCGGTGAACCAGTTTTCGGCCATGCCACCACACTCACGTGGTGGTCGAACAACCGAACTCTGGAGAACAGACATGGCATACGACCAAGCGAACACTTACGAGACAATCGAACTCTTTGGCCTGACGGAGAAAGACGCACAACTTCCCATCCCCGGCGACGACATTCTGAAGGACAGCATCATCCGGGAGACTTTCGAGACCCTCCTCGGGCAATTGCGCAATACCGGTCTGGAGGCCGAGATCGAGCCACTCGCCCATGGGCTCGCCACGATCCTGCAGCGCCGCAAGGTCGTCCTTGGCAAAGAAGTCGATCGGACAGCCGACAAGATCGGGGCGCTGGCAAAATGCCACGATGGATCCGAGATCGCAGAAACCGCTCTCGAAGAGGCGCAGGCGCGCTTCCTGCACCTTCGGGAGATCGTCGATGCAATTGAGGTGATGTCCGAGGCGGCCGCAGAGTGCTACGAGTTGGAGACCGGCAAAGGCTTTATCCCGGCTGCAGGCTCGCGGGCGAGCGTCCGCGCGCAGGAGACTGGAGCCGTCTTCGAGGCCAAGCAACTCCTCGAGCAACATGACCGAGAAACTGCCGCCAAGTCGAAAGTCGAGGGTGTGCCGCTCATTGTCTCAGGCGCCACCGACTGGACTGACATCGACGTCATCTTCCACACGCTCGACAAGGTTCGGGACCGCATCAAACAGACCCGCAATCAGGACATCTTCCTCTGCCATAAGGGTGGCAAGCACGGGGCGGAAATAATCGCGGCTCGGTGGGCCCGGGCACGCGGAATTGCGCAAGCACGCTTCGATCCGCGCTGGTCCGCACATGGACGGGCGGCACCCTTCAAGTGCAACGACGAGATGCTCGACGACAAGTTCGCGGCAACGGGTGTTGTGCTCTTCGGCGGCAACGGGGTCGCGCTGAACCTCGGGCAGAAGGCGGAGGCGAAAGGCCTGACGGTGATGCGGGTCGCAGACCCGGCCAAAGCACCGGCAGAGACGTGAAATTAGAGGGTCGCCTTCGGGCGGCCCTTTCGTCATTTCTCACGATGGGGGCTGAGACGTAACGGCTCGAGCGCGTCGCAAGGAACGAGGGGCTGCTGACAGTTCCAAACGCTCCAGTTTTGGTCTGCGCACTTTCGGTCACAAACGACGTCAACCAATCGAACGTCGGGCGGTCTTGCCAACACGAGCGCGTATTCGGTTGCGGCCAACCGAAGTCGTTTCGGTTCCACCAACAGACCTGCCCGTCAGCCTCAAGGGGGCCATCCACAAAAACAGTCAGGCTGTGCCTGCCGGTTTTTCCGGCAGAGATTTGGCAAGCCAAATCTGGCCGCCCTTGACCCTGCCGGTCAGGCCCGTTTCCGAGGTTGCGCCCTCCCCCTCGCTTGCCGCCGAAAACGGTGTTTTCGGTCGGAAGCTCGGGCGGAGGACGTCCAGGTGGTGGCAGACGTGCGGGTTGTCTAAGACGGGTTGGAAAGACTTCTGCCGCTCTCCGACGGTGTGTCTTGCGCGCCGGAAGCCTTCAGGTGACCCGGCGCCATTTTGCGACGTGCAACGGACGCTTTCCTCAAGGTGAAGAGAATACCGAGAGCGGCTGCGAAACGGGCGGTTCGAGCGCACAGCAAGCGGTCCAGCAACGAAAAAATATCATAAGACCCGTAAGTATATGATTGACACATTATTATACGAATGGCGATAGTGAGGGTCAATGGCGGAAGTTGGCAGGAAATAGGGGGTCTTTCTTCGCATGGCGCGCAGCAAACGACTGACAGAGGCGGAGCGCATGGAGATCGTGCGCGAGGCGGCGGAGGGTGTGTCCAGCGCCGAGCTGGCTGCACGCTTTGGCGTGACGCCTCGGGCCGTCCAGTACACGCTGAAGGCGGATGCGGAGCGTCAGAGTGATACTGCGGTCGCCACCGCTGCCGTGAGCCTGAAAGTCACCCCTAAGGAGCTTGCGGCTTTCGATGAGGTGCTGGCGTCGGCAGGTATTGAAACCCGCTCCGAAGGCCTGCGCCGGCTCATGCAAGCGGCGGGTGGTGCCTTCGTGCCGGACACGCAACTGGCCGCCGAGATGGAGCGCTACAGGGCGTCCTTAAATGAGGTTGGCGGTAGCGTTGCGCAAATCGCCAAGCAGATGACGCGCGCCAATCGAAGCGGGCAGGGGGCGGGTCAAGAGTTCTCTGAGTTGCGCCTCGCACAGATGCGTGGGCTGGCGCGGTTCATCCTCGATGCGGCCGATGAGATTGACCTGCTTGTGCGGCGTCGCCGGGACGCGATGCAGCTGATGGCCGTCGAGGCCTTGCGGGAGTTTGCCCATGCCGCGGAGTGATGCCGTTGACGCTGTCACCGGCGAGATCTTCCGGGAGGGCTGGAGCCGTATCCGCGGATCGATGCAGGGGCTGAATACAGCGAAGTACCGGCAGTTCATCCGGGCATCGAGTGGGCATCGCGCGGCGGTCTTCAAGGCAATCCGCGGTGGCGGTACACACACCAAGTCGCAGCTCTCGAACCAGCTGCATTACCTCACCACCAAGTCTACCCATATCGTGGACTCGAGCGGGTTCCTGGATGGGAAGTCCAAGCTCGAGAGTGCAGAGATCAAGGACCTCACGGAGCGGTTTGCGAAGCGCTGGAGCGCGGGGTTCAAACCCAAGCTCGGTCAGACGACGCATCTGCTGATGTCCTTCCCCATTGGGACACGCGGGACGGATGTAAGAGACATCGCGACGGATGTGGCGGAGCGGTTTTTGCAGACCGACGATGGGCACTTTGACTACATCATCGCAGTCCATGAGGACCGGGATCATCCGCACGCCCATCTGGTGCTGAACCGCCGCTCCCAGGAGGGAGAGTTCTTCTATCTCGCGCGGGATCATAGGTTCAACTATGACGACTTCCGCCTCGCGATGGTGGAGGAGGCGGAGAAATACGGCGTCCGTCTCGAAGCCACGCGCCGCGTGGATCGCGGGGTCGTGCATTACCCGCCACGGACGGGCGAGGTCTATGCCGCGAAAGAGGAAGAGCGGGAGGTCATCGAACGGGACCGCGTCGGTGCCGACCTGATCCGAACCCTCGCCGAGATTGGCAACACGAAATCTATCTATCAGGCGCTGGCCGCCGAAGCCTCATCTGAGAAGCGCGCAGACGTGGCGGACGCGCTTTTCCGCGCGGGTGAGATGCTGGCGCGCGGCGGGCAGGTGGCCCAGGAAGGAGACATCTACATGGCCGAGGAGAACACATTCGACGAGCTCAGAAGCCGCTATGCCGAGAAGATTGAGCGCGTCCAGACCATGATCGCCGCGCGGCCCGATGCGGAGCGCCCCGCGCTCGAGAAAAGCCTGAACGAAATCCAGGCGCGGGTACAGCATATGCAACCCCTTGGGATCCGATCCCAGACGCTTACCGAGCGACCGTCAGAGGGCGGGGTTTACTCGGAAGCGAACATTGAAACCGCGCGTCTGGATCGCCTCGAGAGACCGGAGTTGCGGGCACAGGTGGATGCAGCACTGCGCGGAACCGGCATCAATGCGAAGACGGTCATGGCGCGCTTGGAGACCGGGGCGCAGAACGCCGCCCTCGAGCGCCAGTGGATTGCCGATGATTTGAGCAAGGTGGCCGAAGAGAACGGTCTGAACCTGGAGCGCCGCCGTGATATGGAACAGGCACGGGAGGTGCTGAACCGCGTCCACGTGGACCTCGGCACCACGCTCGAGCGGGCCGGGGTCCTGCGCGAGGATGGGGTGATCGAGGAAGACCGTGAACTCGATATCCATTTCGACCAGCGTCACGTCGAGGAAACGACGCGGGCGATCCGGGCGGAGATGCGAGCGGAGGGCATGAGCGAGGCGGAGCTCTCGCGCCAGAGTCTGAATATCGAAGATCGCGTCTTTGATCGGATCGAGGAAGGGCAGCAGGCGTATCTGAGAGATCGTCCCGAACTCCTGGCGCGGCCTACAGATGTGATCCGCCAGGATCAGGAGGGCGCACCGCGGATCAGAGATCGGGTCTTGGCCGGTCGCATGACTCGAGAGATCGAGGCGGCCCGTCAGGGCGCGCCAGCGGACCAGCCTTTGGCGGAGTCCGTTGCAAAAGACTTGAAAGCCCGCTACCCGGATATGCCCGATCATGTGGCGCGCGGTCTCGGAGATACCTACGCGCAGGTCGATGAGGCGCTGCGGGCAGAACGAGAGCCGGCCCCCGTCGAGACCGAAGAATTGCGCCGCGTCATTGCCCATGAGCGCGACGGCAATCTGTCTTCACCTTTTGCCGATGCGGATCAGCGAGTGAGTTATCGTGCAGAAGTTGAACAGCTTCTGGACGACGATCAGACAAAACGGCTACGCGCAGGGGACAGCGACGCGCTGAAGGACGTGGTCGAGGATCGGCTCGACCGGCTCTACGCGGCAAAGGCCTATCTGCAGTCCGACGCAGCCACAGCGAACAGCGACGCAGCCCGGGCCGTGGTCGAAGAGATCGCCGAGCGCGAATACGAGGCGCAGTGGTTGAGCGAGACCCACGTGGAGCGCGAGAAGGGCCAGACCCATGGGTAGAGGGCGCATCGCGGTTGGCGTGGTTTTGGTCACGCTGGTGGCGATCGCGATGGGCTATGTCATCGCTTCTGCCGTGCTCACCTTCCGCGACCTTGGCTTCCAGGCCGATATCGATTTTGCCTATATCGCGCAGAACTACATTGCGATCCGTGAGGTGCGGCCGGAGGATTTCCGGTTGGTGAACTTCATCACGGGCGGGGCAGGGGTGGCGGGTCTCATGATCGCCATCGCGCTCTCGGGCTCGGCGCTCACGCGCTTCGGCCAAACCCATTGGCAGACCCGCCGTGAGATGAAGCGCAACGGATTCTTCGGGGCCCCCGGGACCGGGTTTATCATCGGCAAGCTCGGCAAACCCAAAGGCCGGGGACCGTTCCTCTGCTCCAAGGTTCTGCCCCACGCGCTGATCGTCGCCCCGACCGGTCGCGGCAAGACCACGGGTTTCGTGATCCCGAACCTGCTCACCTGGCAAGGATCGTCGGTGACGCTGGATGTGAAGGGCGAATGCTATGAGGCGACGGCGCGTCATCGCGCATCTCAGGGCGACGCGGTGTTCCGCTTCGCGCCAACGGATTGGGAGACCAAGCGCACCCATCGTTACAATCCGCTTCAGCGGATCTATGAGTTGGAAGACCCCGCGCGTCAGCAGATGGAGTTGCAGCTTTTGGCGACGCTGTTCCTGCAGAACGATAATGACCGCGTGCAGGGGCTCCTGAAGGGCGGGATCGATCTCTTTGTCGCGGCGGGGCTTCTGGCGTTCCAGCGCAGAAAACCCACCTTGGGAGAAATCTACCGGATCGCCGCTTCTGGCGGTAACAAGCAAAAAGAGTATCTTGCGCGCTCCCACGAGGTGGAGAACAAGGCCGCCAAACTGGTCTTCACGCGTCTGGCCTCTACGAACAACGACACGCTGACCTCCTATGTCTCGCTCCTGATGACCTCTGGTCTCGACCAATGGCAGAACCCCGCCATCGATGAGGCGACGGCAGTCTCGGACTTTGATTTCCGAGAAATCCGTAAGAAACCGATGAGCGTCTATCTGGTGGTCCAGCCGCTTATGGTGAAACCCCTCGCACCGCTCATCCGCTTGTTCTTCTCGGACCTCCTCTCAGCCATGCAGGAGAAGGAACCCGGTACCGATGAGCCCTGGCGCGTGATGATCATGCTCGACGAGTTCAACCGGCTCGGAAAGATGCCTATCGTGGTTGAAAGCATCGAGACGCTCAGATCCTACCGTGGGCATCTGGCGGTGGTCACCCAGACCATCCCTGCCATCGATGAGATCTACGGCGAAAACACGCGGCGCGCCCTGCAAGGCAATGCCGGCGTGAAGCTGTACCTGACACCCTCTGACGAAAAGACCATTGAGGAGCTCAGCAAGGCGGTTGGAAAGACAACAAAGACCGTGGTGACGCGCTCGCGCTCGATTGGCAAGAACCCCTTCGAAGGGCGCAGCCAGTCGATGCGGACAGAAGAGACGTCGCTTCTGCCAGAGGATGAGGCGCGGCGGTTGCCCCTCGACGAGATCATCATGGTCATCGATGCGCAGATGCCGATCCGCGCGAAGCGTATCCAGTATTTTGACGATCCGTACTTCATGAAAATCCATAACGAGCAGGTGGGTGAATTACCATTCCCACCGAAAGGTGGTGACGAAACAAGGGCACGTTCGGACAACGGTGGCGATGCTTCTCAACGAGGGAGTGGCGATACGGGCCAGAGGATCAATCAGGCAGAGGAACCGCCCAAGAGAGTGCCTCCAAAACGTGAAGAGCGACGCGCGGGACCGAGATCCAAGCGGAAGGTTGCCCGGGCCGTTCAGCAAGTTCAGGATGCGGATCAAGACCGCCAAATCGAAATGGACTTTACAGTCGCTGCGCAAAGTGAAGATGTCAGTCTGAAATCTGAGGATCGCGAAGACGTAGAAATTGTATTGTCTGACCTCGAAGCATTGGAAGCGGAACTTGGTTTTGAAGAGTTGTCCGAGGCGCAAGGTGATCGAGAGGTCATAGGCTAGCTTTGGTCGAAAGCCGAACAGTTCCGAAGCGACGATCCAGTGTGCAGACATTGGTGACGCGCGCGGCGAAGGTGTCTGAAGAGCCCCAGACTCACCGATGCTGCGGGTGACACGAACGGCAGCTACAGTTGCCTAAGCCGACAATCGAGATCGTGAAGGAATGCGCTATCCCCTCTCTGTCCGGTCGGTAGTAGACCCAGTTCTTGATCTACTTCTAGGTCTCAAACCCGGCCTGCGCGAGCTTTTGCATGAGCGCAGGCCATTGTCGTTGCCGGATTAAGGCGGCAGAAACCTCGCAAAACCCGGGTTAGTTTCGCCTTGGGTTTTCGTCCCAACTAACTGACTGATCTCCCATGAGGCGGTGCGGATTGGCGGGATCGACCGTCTATGGCGCGTCTGTTCTGTCAGGGGGATATTATACACTAACCGCAGCAGGAGTTTCCTTCCTGGATCGGCGGGCAGGCGATGGTGCCATAGGAGCAGTACACGCAACAGTCTCCGGGTTCCGGTTTCAGCACCGCTTTGCAAGACGCGCATTCATAGAACCACTGGCAGGCGTCGGTCGGCATGATTTCGTCGGCGGTATGACCGCATTTGGGACAGGTAATCGTGGATTGGAGGGTCACTTCGTTCGTCTGCGTCGCCATAGTGCATATCCTGTCAGTATGAGAAATCCTGCCAAAATCGGAAGCAGCACATCATCCCGATAGACGTAGCCGAGCGCGCCGCTGATCCCGAGAAGCGAAAACAGCCACGGCAAAAAAGGTGTAAGGCAGCACACTGCTGCCAACCCGGCTCCGCCGAGGCCCACGGGCAGAAGCCGGCCCTTCATCGTGTTTGTCTCCACAGGGCAAACATCGTGCGTACCGCGTCTTCTTCCCAAAGGGGCGAACTGGCTGTGAGGGCGAAGGCAACCGTTGTGAAGCCCAATATGACGACCGTTGAGCGTTCGCGGCTGGCGCAGCTCCAACGCGTCCACAGCCGGAAACAGCCCCAGGCCAGAACCAACCCGACAATCACCAAAATCTCAATGCGATAGGCAACAAACGGACCGAGCATGGTGAGCCAGGTGCCGCCCAGGCCAATTATCGACAACCCAATGGGCAAGACACAGCAGGACGCACTGAGCAAAGCAAGAAATCCAGCACCGCCAATCAAAAGGCTGTTCGGTCCCTTGGCGCTGTCATGAAGTGTTTCGGTATTCGACATCATGGTCGGTTATATGCATCCTGTAGTTACTACAGGAGCAAGCGGAGAAAGATCACATGGTTGCGATTGGTGAAGCATCCCGTTTGAGTGGCGTCTCGATAGAAGCGATCCGTTACTACGAGCGCGAGGGGATCATCTCGAAAGCGGGACGGACGGCAGCTGGACGTCGAACATACTCAGACACCGAGATATCGGAGCTTCGCTTCATCAAACGCTGCCGCGACCTCGGGTTCTCGATCCACGATGCTGTTGCGCTGCGAAGCCTGGCTCATGAGCCAGCAGGCGCGTGTGAAACGGTAGAGCAGCTTGGACGCAAACATCTCTCGGAAGTTCAAGCCAAGCTGGCAGAGCTTCTGCAGCTAGAGAGTGCCTTAGTCGAGTTGGTCGCAAACTGCGAAAAAGGCCGCCGCGACTGCCCGATGCTCGACGCGCTCATGGGTCAAAATCCATAGGTTCTTGTGAGAGAGTTTTGTCCGCTATCCTTGATTCTCTGCCAAGTCACTCCGCGCGTCGCGGATGATCATCCACGACGAATGCAGGAACAGCCCTGCAATTGCGAAGGCCACAATTAGGTCGGGCCAGGCGCTTCCAAGCCATGCGACCAGTCCGGCGGCGATCACCACGGCGAGGTTGCCGATGGCGTCGTTGCGGGAGAACAGCCAGACCGCCCGCATGTTTGCGTCCCCCTTACGGTGTTTCAGGAGCGGCAGGACCGCAAGGATGTTCACGATCAACGCGCCCACTGCGAAGGCTCCCATCAACCCGGCTTCGGGCGTCGTCTGATTGAGAACGCGCCAAAGCGTGCTGCCCACAACGCCAAGGCCCAGAAACCCCAGAAACACGCCCTGGATCATCGCCGACCGCGCCCGCCATATCAGGCTCCAGCCGATGGCGAGCAGACCCAGAAAGGTGATCGCGCCATCACCCAGAAAATCGAGCGCGTCCGCCTTCAAAGCCTGCGACCCGGACAGGAACCCGCCGAACATCTCGACCGCGCCGTAGCCGAGATTGAGCAGGACCACGATCCAGAGGGCGCGGCGATAACTCGGGTCCTTGTAGGCCGGATCGGAGGATGTGTCGCCGTCCTCGATCTTCTCAAAGCCGTAGCCGGTCGCATCGAGCGCGGGCCGCACCTTCGACAAGTCACCCTCCGCGATCCGCAATGTCATGACGTGGGTCGCGGCAGACACCTTCACATCGCTGGTCGCCACGCCCGCAGACCGGGCCGCGCGCTCGATCTCGGCGGCGTCCTTGGCGCAGTCCATGCCCTGCACCCGCATCCGGATCGGTGAGGATGCCGTAGGCAACGTGCTGTTCTCGGCCTGGCTCATGTGCGATCCTCTTCGAGGTGGTAAGCGAAAGGGTTAGCCGCTGACGTATCAGTGGATAATGATATGATGACGAACGACGCGCAAGGCGATCTTTTGGCAGCCGACGCTTTGGAACTGCGGGCAAAGCTCTTCCGGGGTCTCGGCGATCCCAGCCGTCTGGCGATCCTTGATGCGCTGGTATCAGGCGAACGCAACGTGCAGGAAATTGTCGGACATACTGGGTTGGGTCAGCCGAACGTCTCGAACCATCTGCGCTGCCTTCTCGACTGCGGGCTGGTTAGCCGCCGCAGCGAAGGTCGGTTCGTTCGGTATCGGCTTGCTGACGGACGGATTGCCGGTCTCGTCAAAGATGCGGATCGGCTTCTTGCCGCGACAGCCACCGGACTCGACAACTGCAAGCGCTACACAGAGTAGGTGTTCATCCGTGCCGCTCCTCGCCATGCCCGCGCCCGCCGAACTCGGACGGCTCGTCGCAAGCGTGGCGCGCACATTCCAGCTCAAGCGTCGTGTGCTCGATGTCGAACCGGTCGGCGAGTGTCGTCTTGATCCTATCTTTCACTGAGTCGGCGTCGTTCCAGCGGCCCTCTGCGATGACGACATGCGCGTCTAGTGCCGCACGGTGTTCGTCCATCTGCCAGAAATGCGCGTGGTGTATGCCCGTCACGCCGTCGACACCGCGCACGGTCTCCAAAACCGCCTCCGTCTCGATCTCGGGCGGCGAGCCGAGCATCAGTATACGGATCACGGGTCCGATCTCCCGGAACGATTGCCACAGGATGTAGCCCGCGATCAGCACCGTCACGAGCGGGTCGATCAGCCGCCAGTCGTAGAGCAAGATCAGCGTCCCCGCGACAATCACCGCGACGGAGCCGAGCGCGTCGGCGACGTTGTGCAGGAACGCCGCGCGGATGTTCACGCTGGATTTGGACATGGCGTAGGTCAGCGCCGCCGTCACCGCGTCCACAATCAGCGCGATCCCGGCGATGATGACGATCAGCCACCCCTCGACCGGCTGCGGATCGGCGAAGCGCATTGCAGCCTCGTAGAGCAGGTAAAGGCCGATCACGATCAGCGTGGTGTAGTTGATGAGCGCTGCAACGACCTCGACCCGACCGTAACCGAACGTCATGTCGGCATCGCGGGGTCGCCGCGCGATCTTCCGAGCCGCGAAGGCGATGATAAGCGAGATCGCATCGGAGAAGTTGTGCAGCGCGTCGGCGATCAGGGCGAGTGAGCCGGAAACGATGCCGCCGACGATCTGAGCAACCGTCAGGCCCATATTGACTGCGATGGCGGCGAAGACCCGGCGATCGCCCGCTTCCGGATCGACGTGATGATGATGGCCGTGGCCCATGACGGCGGCTCCTTTCGATTCGTATCGTTACAGGGTAGATACGATCTACAGCGACTGTAGGTTCAAGGGGCGACATGAAAGAATATTCCATCGGGCAGATGTCGCGCCGGACGGGCGTGAAGGTCACCACGATCCGCTACTACGAAAGCCGGGGTCTGATCCCGTCGCCCGCGCGCACAACAGGCGGGCAGCGGCGATACGACGAAGCGGCGCTCGAACGGCTTGCCTTCCTGCGTCACGCGCGGGAACTGGGCTTTGGTCTCGATGACATCTCCGATTTGATGGCATTGGCAGAAGCACCGTCAGAGGCCTGCGCCCCCGCCCATGAGATCGCGCGCAAGCAGCTCGCGGCGGTGGACCGGCGGCTGTCCATCCTCGCGCAGCTTCGCGAAGAGCTGGTGCGGATGGCTGACGCGGATGATCCGGGCCATGCCGGGAAGTGCCGCGTCATCGAGGTTCTGGGGGATCACCGGCTCTGTATCGGTGCGCACGACCTGCCTGGCGAAACTTCTCAAATGTCATGAGTTACCGTCGCCGCGCCAACTCGCGATAAAGCGCCGGTGGTGACACGCCGATCTGTTCCGCGACCTTGATCCACTCGCCTTTCTCCGGCTCTCCGTGAAGGTCAAGCCAAGCGTCCAGCCTGTCGGAGACGCGCCGCAAACGCAGTATCTCGACGCGCGCGCGCTGTGTCTGGACTTCTCGGGCGTGGGTTTCGACGAGGCTCAGGGCCGCATTCGGTTGATCGCACAAAGCCGACAGAAAGTCGGCACGGAGTATGGTTGCCACCTCGGCACGCGTTCGCGCAACCGCATCGCAATGGTAGGTTTCAGCTAACAGGGACGCCTCGGCCAGCGCAGCGCCCGCCGTCGCGATATGTAAGGTAAGTGAGGTTCCGTCTTTCATCGGACGTTCCAGCGCGACCGCGCCTTTGCGGACCAGATACATGCGGCTGACCCGATCCTCCCGTCGGAACAGGGTCTCTCCTTGCTCAAGGGCACGCTGAGGCGCGTTGTCGAATATATGCTGCCAGCCGGACATGATAGAAATCATACGCGCTTTCAAGCGCATTCGGTAGGGTTTGATGGAGGCTCCAGCGAGGAATGAGAATGCGAAGAAAGGTGATCTTAGCCGCAACGGCCATTTTGGGCGGCGCAGCCATTGCATTGGCACAGACAGCAAACTCGGATCACGGTGAGCCGATGGATCATGCGGCGCATGGCCGGGAAGGCCACGCTGGCAGCTTGACATTAACCGAACCGAGTCAGGGCGCATTCGCGGCGCTCTCCGAAGTCGTGCGGGTGCTGGAAGCCGATCCGGACACGGATTGGTCTCGGGTCGATCTTGCGGGGCTACGGGCACATCTGGTCGATATGGATCGGCTCGTGTCGGATGCTGTTGTGACGGAAACGGACCTGCCGGACGGGTTGTTGATGATGGCGACTGGCGATGCGGAAACGATTGCCACGCTGCGCCGCATGGTTCCGGCCCATGCCGCGCAACTTGCACGGGATGATCGCTGGACAGTGGACACGGCCGAAGTCGAAAACGGCGTCGAGCTGCGCGTTACCAGCGTTGATCCCGGCGTCGTTCCCCGGATCAAGGGATTGGGCTTCTTCGGCCTGATGGCGAGCCAGGATCATCATCGCGAACATCATCTGATGATGGCGCTTGGGGACGATGAGCACGCGCATTGACGCCCGCGACAGGATATATCGCGGCTTACGGCTTGCAAACATCCACATACCCCATGTAGGTATGCGGTATGGGTTTGATCCGGCTACTTCTTGTTGTCTTGGTTGCGCTGTCCGCGTCGATCTCCGGGGCGATGGATGCGGGCCATGCGGCTGTCGTGGAGCATAGTCACGTTGCGATGGATGAAGTGGCCGACGATCAGCCGGTCTGCTGTTCGGAAAGCTCTGAGCGCTCCCAGACCTGCCATGCGCTTCCCGCGCTGCTTCCCGGTGCAGCAGGCCACCATAATGACGCCCCCGCGACCTGTGAGGATGTCTTCACCGCCGCAAGCCTGCTGCTGACGGGATTTGAGCCGTCCGGCCCTCTCGACCCGCCCCGCGCGGCGTGATGCCTGCCGCGTCCCCCGTGTCGCGGTCCCTTCGTTGCAATCACATCAGAACGGGCAGAGCCCGTGCGTATTCTGTCGAGAGGAAAAGACATGAAACCTATCAAGACACTACTCGCCTTCGCCCCAGCTGCAGCGCTTTCGTTTGGCATCGCCTCCTTTGGTGCAGTGGGCATGGCCCACGCGGATGACCATTCCAGCATGGCCGATCATGGCACAATGCACGTGACCAAAAGCCCGACCTGCGGCTGTTGTGGTGCCTGGGTCGCCCTGGCCCGCGAGGAAGGCTACGACATCGAGGTCACGGACACCCGTGATGTCACCAGTGTGAAGCTGGACAACGATGTGCCCGGCACGATGTGGTCCTGCCATACCGCGATGATCGACGGCTATGTGGTCGAAGGTCATGTGCCTTTCGCCGCCCTTACGAAACTGCTGGAAGAACGCCCCGAGATTGACGGGATCGCGGTTCCCGGAATGCCCGGCGGATCGCCCGGCATGGGCGATGATCCGACCGCGCGCTATGACGTTCTGGCCTTCGGTGGCGACGCCGGTGAAGGCGAGGTCTTCTACGAGGCCGGTCTGTGAACCGGACAATCGGGCTCGGTTTGGGGGCAGTGGTTCTTGCAGGAGCCGCTGCCCTCGCCTTCGGGTGGGGCGCCTCGGCACCGGCCCAGACCGTGCTGATGCCGTCCGACCCGGACGTGGTGGCCCTTGGACAGACGATCTACGCCGAGAACTGCGCGTCTTGCCACGGTGCGAACCTCGAAGGTCAGCCGAACTGGCGGTCGCCCGGCCCGGATGGGCGGCTTCCCGCGCCGCCCCACGATGAGACCGGACATACGTGGCACCATAACGGCGACACGCTGTTCCGGCTGACCAAATACGGCACCGGCGCTCTGATCGGCGATCCCGACTACGAATCCAACATGCCCATCTATGAGGGCGTTCTGACGGACGACGAGATCATCGCCGTCCTCAGCTACATTAAATCGACATGGCCGCAGGCAATTCGCGAACGCCATGACGAAATGGAGAACAGACAATGAAGCAAATTATTCTGGCCCTTGCGGCCGCACTGGGGACCGCGACAGCCGCACTGGCCCATTCGAAAGCCGAAGACACGACCCCGGCGAACGGGGCAACCGTCGAAACGGTCGAGGCTATCGAACTGCGCTTCGATGATCCAATGCGTGTCACCGCCATTAGCCTAAGCGGTCCTGACGGAGAACTGGACGTCACCCGCGAAACCGGCCTCGATCCAGTGACGGAGTTTCGGGCCATGCCGCCCGAAGATGTGCCCGCCGGGGCCTACACCGTAGATTGGCGTGGGCTGTCTTCTGACGGCCATCCGATGCAGGGCAGCTTCGACTTCACAGTTGCGGACTGACCGTTGGACGGGCTGGCCCCTATAGACGGTTGGGCGCTTTTGGCAATCCTCGCGAAAGCTGCTGGATATGCAGCGGCGCTGGTTGCCATGGGCGGGCCGCTCTTCGTCGCGGTCTTTAGATTTGCGCCGGATGACGTGCTGCGCCTCGCGCGAAAGCTCGCTGTGATCGCGGCGCTGCTCGGTCTCGCCGTGCTGGCACTGCGCTTCGGTATCCGGTCTGCCCGCATTTCGGGCATGGGCTTTGAGGGCGCGGTCGATCCCATAATGCTCGGTCTCGTCTGGGACAGCCCGCTCGGCACGGCGGCGCTCTGGCGTGGGGCGGGTGAACTGCTGATCCTCGCTGTGCTGATCGAGGGGACCTTCGGCCTGACGGCAAGCCTTCTAGGCGCTTTGCTGGTGGCTGTATCCTACACGCTGGTGGGCCATTCGCTTGGTGATCCGCGCTGGCTTCTCGCGGCCCTCGTGGGTGTGCATCTGCTGGCTGCGGCCTTCTGGATCGGCGCTCTGGCACCTTTGCATCGCGCGGCGGGCCTGACCGGCGGTGCGGCCCTGCTGCACCGCTTCGGCACGATTGCCAGCGGGACAGTGGCGATCCTCGTCCTCGTTGGCCTGACCTTTGCCTGGCTCATGATCGGCTCGTTCGGCGGCTTGTTCGGGACCGCCTATGGCTGGACGCTGATTGCCAAGATCATCGTCGTCACCGGGCTTTTGGGGCTGGCCGCAAAGAACAAGCTCCGGCTCGTGCCCGCTCTTGCTTCCGGCGATCCTTCGGCCTTCGCCAGGCTGCGCCGCTCGATCCGTTTGGAAATCATCATCGTTGCCCTGATCCTGCTGGCGACGGCCACTTTGACCTCGATCACCACGCCCCCGGTGAACCTATGACTGGAAAACCGAAAATGACACATATCTCACGACGCCCGTTTCTGACTGGCGCTGCCGCTCTTGGCGGAACGGCCTTTCTCCCTCGAATGATATTGGCCGATGCTGTTTTGCCGGTCCTGCGGGCCGCACCGTCGACGGCGCAGCTTGCGCCTGCCGGATACCCAACCACGCCGGTCTGGGCCTACGCGACAAAGGGCGCGGGCATCATCCCCGGCCCGGAAATCCGCGTCGCCGCCGGTGATCGCGTCCGGCACCAGCTGATCAACGATCTGCCACAGCCGACTGCCGTTCACTGGCACGGTATCCGCATAGAAAATGCGATGGATGGGGCTGCACCTTTGACGCAGGCTCCGGTGCCGCCGGGCGAGACGTTCGACTATGACTTCGTGGCCCCCGATCCCGGCACCTACTGGTATCACTCCCACGACCGGGGTTTTGAACAGGTGGCGCGCGGGCTAGCCGGTCCCCTGATCGTGGAAGACCGGGAACCGTGGCTCGGCGAGCCGGGGGCCGCGACACGCGAATTGACACTGGTTCTGGATGACTGGCTGCTCGATGCGGACGCTGCGATTGTCGAAGACAGGTGGGATGATCTTCATGCCGCTGCCCATGGCGGGCGGATGGGCAACACGGTCACAGTAAACGGCAACGCCTATCCCGATCTGGACATGCGACCGGGCGAGCGCGTGCGGTTGCGGATCATCAACACCGCGACAGCGCGGGTCATGCCGCTGGCCCTTCCGGGCCTTGCACCTCGTGTTATTGCGCTGGATGGCCATCCCGTTCGGCCTCGCGAGGTTGAAACGATCCTGCTCGGACCGGCGCAGCGCATGGATGTGATCATCGACATGCCTCTGGACCCGGATGTCCAGACTGCACTGCTTCTCGATCCCGGCAGTGGGGAATGGGTCGATGTCGCGGCCTTCGTTGCGGCAGGTGAACCACTTGCACCTATTGGGGGTGAGGTGCGGCCGCTCCCCGCATGGAGCACCCTTCCGGCACCGGATTTGTCCGACCCGCAGCGCGAGGTGCTGCTGATGGAAGGCGGGGCGATGCGCGCGATGCTCGAAACCCGATACCGGGGCGAGGTCATGGATTTTCGTAAGCTGGCCTCGAACGGCATGGTTTGGGCCTTCAACGGCGTGGCGCACGGGATGGACGCGCCGATGTTCCGCACTGCGTTGGGCCGGACGGTGCATTTGGAAATGACCAACCGCTCCGTGTTCCCGCACGCCATCCACCTGCACGGCCATCACTTCGAGGTTCTGACCCGCAGCGGTGCCCTGAACACGCCGGGCGACGTGCGCGATACCGTTCTGATCGGGGCGGACGAAACGCTGGAAATCGCGTTCGTCGCGGACAATCCGGGACAGTGGATGCTGCATTGTCACATGCTCTCGCATCAGGAAGCGGGCATGATGGGCTGGTTCGAGGTTGCGTGACGTTCTGGTTTCCCCTTCTGGCCGGGGTCGGTCTCGGCGGTGCAACGGTTGCGCTCATGGCAATCGGCGGCGTGATGCATCAGCGCGGCACCTGGGCCACTATCATGGTGGCCATCGCGTCCTTCTACGTGGTTTTCGCGATCCAGACCGGGGACACACTGGAAATCGTCGTTCATACCGGCCTTGCGGCGGGCTTTACGGCTCTGGCAATCATCGGCGCGCGCACCTCGTCCTGGATCCTGGCCGCTGCCCTGCTCGGACACGGGATATTCGATGTGTTCGCCGGATCGGTCATTGCCAACCACGCGCCGGGGTGGTGGGGACCATTCTGCCTCGGGATCGACGTGGTGCTGGCACTGACGCTCGCCGCTATGCTTTTGCGGGGGCGAACGCTCGATTGAGAACAGCTACCGCGAGGCTTTCTGTAAAAGCCCGATCAACTCGTCGAACTTGGCGCGCTGTTCTTCGGGATCGGCGCTCTCGATAGCCGCCTCGACACAGTGCTTGGCGTGGTTCTCCAGCACCAGCTTTTCGACCCCAAGCACCGCTGACCGGATTGCAGCCGTCTGTGCCAGGATGTCCATACAATAGCGGTCGCTCTCGATCATCTTGGCGACACCGCGCACCTGTCCTTCAAGCCGCGATAGGCGGTCCAGCGTCTTTTCCTTGTTGGCCTTCATCCGGTGGCGCTCCCTTTTTTGGAACCTTTGGCTGACATTCTGGTTATATACCCCATATGGGTATATTAAGGAGGCAGACAATGGCTCATCGAGACGACCTTACAATGGTTCCGGAAGACACGCATCAGGATAGCGAAGGCAGTAAAGGTAGCGGCTATGGCCGGTTCTTCGCGATGATCGGCACCTCGACAGTAGTCATGTATGGCCTGATGTACCTCAACACCTATGTCCTGGATCACGTCTTTTTTTCGCAGACGCGCATGTGGATGGCGCTCTACATGGGCGGAATGATGGCGATCATCATGCTCGCTTTCATGCTCGGCATGTATTCCAACCGGAAAACCAACATTGCGATCTTCGCTGGCGCAGCCATCGCCTTTGCCGCCGGTCTCTACCTCGTCAGGTCGCAGGATACGGTGGGCGATGTCGCGTGGATGAAAGCGATGATCCCGCACCACTCCATCGCGATCCTGACGAGCGAGCGGGCGAACATTTCCGACCCGCGCGTGCGCGAACTGGCCGATGCGATCATCGAGGCGCAGCGCGGCGAGATCGCCGAAATGCAGCACTACATCGCGGAGATCGAGGCCAACGGGGATGCGCCCGCTGGCACGCCCCGCACCGAACCCTGAGACGAAGGAGGCACATCATGCCAAAGGACACCCGCGACGTTGCTGACGTAACGACCGACCCCGCGACCGCCGCAACCGGAAAGACGGCCGTTCTTTACCGTATGGCGCTGCCGGACCATCTGTGTCCGGCGGGTCAAAAGGCGCGATGGCTGCTGAAGTCAAAGGGCTACGATGTCGATGATCGCCTGTTCCGCGAACGGCCCGAAGTTGATGCATTCAGGGAGAAATACGACGTTCCCACCACGCCGCAGGTGTGGATCGAAGGTGAACGTGTGGGCGGTTACGATGCCCTGCGCCAGACGCTTACCGATTACGACCCGGATGCGACAACCTATACTCCGGTGATCTATCTTTTCGCAGTCGCCGCCGCGACGGCGCTCGCGCTCTCCTTCGGATTTCTCGGCGCAATCTCGTGGCAGACGCTGGGTTGGTTCATCTCTGTGTCGATGATCCTGCTGGGGATGCAGAAGCTGCGCGACATCGAGAGCTTTACGACGATGTTCCTGAACTACGACCTGCTCGCGCGGCAGTGGGTGCCCTACGCCTATATCTATCCGTGGGTCGAGACCGGGGCAGGTATCCTGATGACGGGTATGCTGCTGACCCCGCTTGCCGCCCCTGCGGCGCTCTTTATCGCCACGGTCGGTGCGGTCAGCGTGTTCAAGGCGGTCTACATCGACAAGCGGGAGCTGAAATGCGCCTGCGTAGGCGGCAACTCGAACGTGCCGCTCGGTTTTGTCAGCCTGACCGAAAACCTGATGATGATGGGGATGGCCATTGTCATGTTGGTGTTGACGGTTGCTTAATTTTGGTTGGCTGTAAAATATGTTGTCTCAAGAGGATGTCGCAACAAGCTGCGAATGTTTGTTTGCAGTATAAGCGGACTTTCAAATCGTGGTGACGTAGGTCGGCTCTGTCCCGCATCTTACCCATCGAGTTACACTGCATCGAATGCTCGAATCCGTACGGAAACCAGTCATTGCCATTGCACCAAGCTGGTCGTCGAAATAGCTAACTCTCCGGGATCCCATCTATATCCGGATGGTTTGGCAGGGGTGGAACCATACACCAATGACTTGGCTCAACGGGTTCGTGTTCGAACCGGCCGGGTGCGGTCAGTCGCAGGGCATTGCTGAATATTTCAATGGACCAAGTCTCTTCATGGTCATCCCAAATGAGCTTCCCAAAGTGGTCTGTTGTGACCTTTCCAGAGAGGTCCCGAATCCGAAAGTACCCAACGATCCTGTCGGTGTGCAGTTCCGCTTCGGTTGGTGGACGATCTTCGAACTTGATCCATGAGGTTGCGGGGTCCGTCATACTTATCTCCGTCCCAATCTTCCCAATCGCGCCAGCTGCGCCAACATCTGCGCTCCCGTGCCAGACCCCGCGGTTCCTCCCGGCGGCGAGACCTGGCTCATTCCGGGCCTGACCGGCATCTGCTGGACCCCGAACATCTGCCGCGCCCGCAAAGCGGCATATTCCGCGCCGCTCGCACCGCCGACCAAGTATCGATTGTAGGCTTGCTGACTGCCACCAAGGGCGCGGCTGAAGCTGTAGGCCCCACCGAGACCGCCGGACAGCGCCGGCATCATGATGTTGCCGGAGATCGCACGCACGATGAAGGGCGTGGCAATGATGAAGCCCTTGGCCATGAGGACCATCATGAAGAACGGAATGAGGGCCCCGATGTTGGAGGCCCCTTCCGGGTCGCCCAACTCTCCGATCAACGCGGTGGAGACGCCTGTGATTGTGGCAAAGACACCCGCAACCACGATGGGATAGAGCGCAAAAGAAACCAGCGCCGAGAGCCAACGCGCGAAATAGTCCTTGGTCACATCGAACAGCGTCAGGAAGATCATCACTGGTGCGATCCCGATCAAAAGGGCAATCATTAATCGGGAAGCCACAAGAATGAAGGCAGCCAGCCCACCAAGGATCGATAGAAGCAAAACGCCGAGAACATCCAGCAGCGCGCCCGCCATCCATTGAAGTTCCGACCCGGCCGCGTTCAGGTAGTCGCCAAGTTCTGCGATCAGCCGGTCGAACTCTTCAGCAAATGTTCCTGAGGGTCCGGGCGTGCCGCCACCAACAGACGCAACCAATGATCCTGCAATACTATCGATCCCATTGAGGATGGCAGCGGAAAGCGCGTTGAACTGAACCCAGTTGGTCGCGAATATACCAATAAGACCGACCTTCGCCGCAAGCCAGAACGCCGTTCGGCCATCCATGGCCCGGTACTGGTAGATCATGTTGATGAAGACGAGGATCACGACCAGGGTCGTCCCAAGCACCAGCATAGTTCCCACCGTCGCCGCCACCGCGCCAAACTGCGTTTCCGCGGCGGAGTCCAGATAGCTTTGGGAAGTTTCGACGAAGTAGGTGACAACACTCATCTTATGGTCTCTCTACCAATTGCCCTCAGCTTCACAGATCGCCATGGCCTGCGGGCGCAATGCGTTCGCCTCGCGTCCGTAGGCGTCGGAGGCTTCCAGCATTTCCCACCGTTCGGAATTGGCAAAGCGCTCGAAGAACTCGGTCTCGGCATTGTCCCAAGGCGGGAACCGTATGGCGCAATTGCACTCCCCCGCCTCGACGATGCGGGCGAGGCTTTGTGCTCGGTAGATGTCCTGGACCAGCACGCGCTGATAAGCGTCGCGCACGCCGATGTCCTGCATCCATTGCGGCTCTACCGGGCGGTCAGGGCAAATATCGGAGACGCTGTCCATTGAGGGCACGAGATTGCGTTCCGCTTGTGCAGGGTAGGCGGTAACAGCAATGAGCAGCGCGGAGAGGCCAAAGATCGACTTCATAGCGTTGAGCTTCCGTCGACTGGGCCCGCGACTGCACGTTTCAGGAACGCTGTGTGACCGATATTGGCGAATTCCGATGTACTGACCGAGACGACCTCCCATCCCTGACTGCCGCGCAGGTTCAGGTCTTCCTGCATGTCGATGAGGCCGGTTTTGCGGGTCATTGGATAGGTTACGATCTGGTACTCGAAACGCATCATGCGGCAACTCCGTCATCTACTTCAGTCCCCGGCAGATAGAACTCGGTGATCCCGCGCGCGCCGTCCTCGCGACCGGCCTGGATGATCACGTCGATCGAGCTTTCGATGTATTGGATCATGTCCTGATAGGTCATTGGGATCTCCGTCTTAAGCGCGGCGATAGCGAGGCGCTGGACTGCGAGTTGGGGGGTTTCGGCATGCAATGTGGTCATCGACCCGCCGTGGCCGGTGTTGATCGCCTCGAGGAAAGTCATGGCTTCTTTGCCACGGACCTCGCCTAGGATGATCCGGTCAGGCCGCATGCGCAGGGTCGCGGTCAGGAGGACATCGGCGGTCTGGAATTTGGCATCCCGATTGGCGATTAGAGTGACCACATTGGGCTGCGCGGGCAGTATTTCAGCCGCCTCTTCGATGGTCACGATCCGCTCATCGTCGCCGACGTAAGAAATGATTTTGCGCGCCGCGACGGTTTTGCCAGTGGAGGTGCCGCCAGAGACGATCATGTTGAGCTTGTTCTCGACGCAAAAGCGGACTGCAGCGTAGATGTCGCCCGATGCAACAACCTCCCGAAGGGCGCGGTTTTTCTCCTGACGGCGCTCCTCCAGCTTGCGCTCCTCACCGTAGAGGTAGCGCAACTCTATGGCGTCAAGCGGCAGGCTTGAGAAGAACCGCAGCGAGATCGACATGCCGTCGAGCACGGCGGGCGGTGTGATGACCTGTGCGCGGATCGGTCGATCCCGATAGGTTATAGAGACAGAAACGATAGGTTTGTCCTTGCTCATCGTCGTGTCGGCGCTGGATGCGATTTGGTTTCCGAGGTCTTTGACTTCGGTGATGCTGAGACGCTGCTCCAATGCTTGCATGTAATGATCACCCTGGAATTCTCCCCAGCAGGAGCCATCGGGATTGATGCAAATCTCGATCACATCATCGCGGGACGCATCGGCCAGCTTGTCGAGGGAGGCTTGGAGATAGCTCAGGGTCATGGCTCAGAAGATCTCCAGATCGCGATCGACCATGACAGTGACGCGGACACCCTGGTCGACGTAGATGACCGGGCCGATGGAGAGGTATTCGCCGATGACGCTGTCCGTCGCGTCGGCAAGATCATCGCCGACGTCTTCGAGAATATCGGCGGCAGTTTCATCTTCGACCTCGCCGGCGGCCGCACTTGGGGCCGCGGAGATGATCGAGATGAGGGCAGCCGAGCCGAAGCGCTCATCGAACCGCGTATCGACGAACCCTGTGACGCCGGACCGGCCAAGCTGATCACCACCGAAGGAACTGATCTGGATGGTCTGGTCGGTTGGAAGGATAATCCGATCCCAGGCGATGGTGACCCGGCGCTGCGCGATCTCCAGCCCGGAGCGATAGCGCCCTATCAGGCGTGAGCCGCGTGGGATCAGCAGTCGCGTGCCATCGTAGCTGTAGACGTCCTCAGAGATGATCGCGCGAACTTGGCCGGGCAATGAAGAGTCGAGGGCCGTTTCCATGACGGCCTGGATCATCGTGCCTTGAATCACGGTGTTCGAGGGGTTGGCGATGACCTGCGCTTGAGTGACTTGCGCAGGCAGCGCGCCATTCAGCACAAAATCCGTCACGTCCCCGAAGGTCCGCTCCGTGAGTTCGGTCGCGCCCGGATTGGCGCCGCCCGCGCCTCCGAAGGCGATCACGGGTGAGGCGATGCGGCGCTCCTGGAAGGCGCGTTCCTCCTCCGCCCGTCGTTGCAGGTCGGCAAGTCGCCGTGCCTCTTCTTCCTGGCGCAGCCGTTCCTGTTCTCGGCGGAGCAACTCGTCTTCGGTTGGACCAAGGGGGGTCGGGGCAGGGGCAGTGGCCTCAAGACGGGCGAGGTCGAGGTCGATGCGCAATTGCTGTAATTCGCGGTCCCGGGCCGCGAGCTCGTCCTGGAATTGCTGTTGCGCGTTCTCCGAGGCGGCCTGTAGGGCGGCGATCTGTTCGGTGAGCGCGTCGATGGCCTCTGCTGCGGCGGTATCTTCTGCAACGACGGGCTCAGGCGCATTCCGCAGCTCTTCGATCTGCGCCTGGAGGGCTTCGAGCTGCGCTAGCAGTTCGGCGTTCGGCTCCGCAGGCTCCGGCGTGACGAGAACAATCTCAGGGTCTGGGGCAGGGGGCGGCACGAAGGGTTCAATTTCGCCGAAGCCGTCACCCTCCGTCTGGAACACGTCGGGCGTGGCCGTCGGCAGTGCAACCTCTTCTTCGGGCTGAGACAGGACGTAGAGCATCACGCCACCAGCCGCGATCAGGCCAACAACGAGCAGCGCGAGAAGCGGAGAGCGCCGCTTCGGGGTGGAACCACGTCTGGACCCGCTCTGTTCAAGGGCGGCGAGGCGTTTCTCAAGATCGGCGTTGCTATCGCTCATGAGGACACACCTGTGGGCGGTGCGGCCTGGATGCAGACCACATCCTCACCAAGCCGCAGCACCCATTGGCCATGCACACCAGAGACCCGGATGACCCCATTTTCAACAGCCTGCGTATTCACTGTCCGTTCGCGCCCATTGGCGTATCGGAATATCGCCGGCACCGGCGCGTTCCGCGCGAACTCGAAATACGTGAACGTGCCGTCATCCCAAACCCGAGTTGGGGTAAATTCGAGCCGTTCACTGGCGCCGTAATTGTAGTTCGGCGCGGCCTGGGCGATGACGTTTGTGGGCTGTTGCTCATCCTCAGGATAGCGGAACTGGACCACATAGAAGGTCGGGGTCGAGGCCTCTGTGACGTTGAAATAATAGCTCCGCCGATTTGTGTAGACGGTCACGTTGGTGTGCACGCCGCGGGCGAGCGGTTTGATTGCAAAGGCCTGTCCTCCAGGCACACCATCGATCTCGAAGCCCGCGGTATCGCCAGCGATGATCGAGCGAATGCTTTCACCTTCGCCAAACTCGATGGTCGTCACATGGGTGAGCGAGACGTTCAGCCGGTAGACCTGACCCTCCTGATACGTGGCGATCCGGACACGGCTGTCATTGGGTCCGCCACGCGGGATGTATTCGGCGAGGGCCAATGACGGTATAATCGCAAGACAGACAATCGCAGCACTCAACAAATTCACTTAATTCTCCAATCTGTCTGAGCGGATGGCGTATTCGACGACGGTGAAGCCGAAGGGATTGGTCCAGACCTGATCGATGGAACGGCTTTCCTCGGGGCGGAACTCGAAGAGTAAGGTCGCAGTGAAGAGGCCTGTCTGGACGCCGTTGATAGAGGTCAAACGCTTGCGCAGCCGGACTGTCGCGCGGTTGGTGCCGATCCGGTTGATGCTTAGAATTTCGACCTCGAGCCGGGCATTGGGTCCGTAAAGCGTCGGGGGGTACTCGGGATTGGCCGAAGTCCAAATCTGGCGCACAGAGGCTGCGGCCGCACCATCGGAGCGCTGTAAGACGCTCCGGATACGCACATCATTGTCGAGTTGGTTGTAAACCTCTCGGTCGATCACATAGCGGAAAACCTCCGCTTCAATGATTGCCTGGTTTTCGGTGACGGTGGTGGCCCCAATGGAAGCTTCGGGTAGAGCAAAACCGGTCTCTGGATCGTATGGCACGACAACGGGGGGTGGATCGACATCGAGGATCGCGACAGCGGCTGCGGCCAGACATCCGATGATGCCGAAGATGAGACCCATAAGCCCGAGACGCTGCCAGAGCCGTTCCCGTCTGAGTGCGCCGTAGACGAGCTCCTCTTCGATGATGACGGTTTCTTCGTCCAACTGTGCAGCCCTTAGTCCGCTCGCAGATCAGGGAGGGTGAACTCCATGAAGCGCTGTTCCTCGGCGATAGCGGCCGCATCAATCACACCGCCGGTGCCATCCCCCACGGTCTGCACAGCTTCGAGCTGCCACATGGCGACGAGCGCGATAGCGAGTTCGGCCGTGACGCGGGTGTTGAGATCGACGCTTTCCTTGAGCTCATCCATATCGTCGATGAGCCCAACGAGCCGTTCGACGCGTTCCAGCGACTGCCCGGCATCGTCATAACTGTTCTGGGCGGCAGCAGAGACGAGCGCGCCGGTCGTGGCCTGCGTGGCAATCCGTTCCGCCCCGGGATTGCCGCTGCGCGCCATCTCCGCGAGCGTGTCGTCGTCGAACCCCAGATCGGCCAGAACCTGGTCCATCTGTGTTTCAATCTCGCTGGCACCGGAGCCGCTCAGGCCCGAAAAATCCCCGGTTCGGATGGCGCGGATTGTGGCCAAAATATCCCCGAACTCCTGGTCCAGTAGCCCGTTCAATTCCTCTTCCATTTCGGTCTGGATGATCTCCGGGAGCTCGGCGAGACGTGTGAGCGCCTCATAGGTCCGCTGCAACTCCGCGAGCTGTTCCGTGAGGGTGGCCAATTGTTCGCGGAGCTGCAGCAACTGCTCGTTTTGTAAAAGTTCGTCTTCGATCATCTGTCGAAGCTGCTGGATGTTCTGGGTGATGTTCTGTGTGTCGACGACCGGCACGCCCTGAGCATGGGCCGGAGCTGGCGAAAGGGCGGGACTCAGAAAGGTGAGTGCTCCGATGAGTATGGGTGTGGGCAGCGCCGACGTGCGGAAGGGGTTCAATCTCATCAGTCCAGGTCCTCCAGTGTAAAGTCCATGAATTCCGCTTCGGCCATGCGAGCGGAGGCTTGGGCGAGTTGGGATGCCGTTAGCGGCTGTGTCCGTGCGGCTTGCAATCGGATCCGTGCGGCCATCAATCGGACCAGTTCGGCGCGGGCATAGGTGTTGAGCACCATGCTCTCCTGAATGTCCTCGGTCTCGCGAATGCGTCGCACGATGTCCTGGATGCGTAGGGCTGCTTGCCGGATCGCGGCGGGGGAATTGCTGCCGTAGAAAGCCGCGCCGTGACCTGTCAGGGAGAGATTGGCGTTGGCCAATAGCGCCGGGTCGATGGTGCCGAGGGCCTCGATACCGCCAATGCGGGCGAGGTAGAGATTGTAGCGTTCCGGGATGACCTGAACGTAGTGCTGGGTTTCCGCGAAGGGCGGCACGCCGCCATATTCGATGACGCGACCCGGTCCGGCGTTATAGGCCGCCAGCGCGTTGATGATGTTGCCGTCGAAGCTGTTGAGCTGTGCCGCAAGATAGCGCGCGCCACCTTCGACCTGCAGATACGGGCTATCATAGTATTCGGGGTTGATCCCGAGATCGGAGGCCGTGCCCGGCATGATTTGGGTGAGGCCGAATGCGCCGACGGGCGAGCGCGCGCCGATAGAAAAGCGGCTTTCCTGCCAAATGAGTGCTTGCAGAAGCGCGCGCCATTGCACGACGGACAGGCCCGCACGGCTGATCCCGGGCCGGCCATGAGTTTCCTGGGCCACCCGGATGATCAACTGCTCGATGTTCTCTCCCGCATCCCCGAACATTAACGCGCCGCCGGGGTTGGGATCGAGATTACCGGTGCCATAAACTGCTTCTGCGCTTCGCGCATCATCGCCGCTGCCGGACTCGAGCGTCGACACCATTGCGGGCAAGCCCTGTCCGCCGAAACTCGTCTGTGCATCGAGTATGCGCTGCAGGACTGCGAGCTGCTCTTGCTCGATTTCAGTGAGAAGTTCTTCGATGGCCAGCGTCTCGCGTTGGATGCCAAGATCAGTCTCGCGGTGGCGGGTTTCGACAAGATCGCGGGCTGTCAGACCAGAGTCGTTGGTAGGAACGCCCTGAGCGGCCGCCATACCGGGCAGCAGGCACAGCAAGAGGATATGAGGAATCCTAAACCTCAACGTCGGCCTCCGGTGTCTCAAGTGGTTCAAAGATGCAGTTTGGTTCGATGGGCGCGACGGCTGCTCGAAAGGCGAAGCAGTTGACCGTGGGCTCACGATATTGCGCACAGGCGGTTAACAACCCCACTAGAGCAAACAAGACGAAAGTTCGGATCATGAAAGCCTCCAGAATTCGGGACGGTCACGGTAGTCGGTGCCGACAAGCGCCTCGCCTTTTTCCATCCCGCCGAGCATTGTGAGAAAGGGACCGAGGGCTGAGAGATCGGCGTCGACGACAACCGAGCCGGTGTCGTCGCGGATCAGGGCCAGACGGCTGTCGCTGCCGGTGTTCAGCAGAACATCAAGCTCTTTCTCGAAGAGGTTCAGCATCGCGTAATCCGAGGCATGGGCGCGGATGTTTGGCAGCAGGATCTGGGTGGGAACGGCTTCGACGATGGTCTTGCCCGTTCGCGTCCGTTCAAGCTGGCTTGCGTATTGGGTCATCATGACAGCGACGGTGTTCTGCTTTCGCGCCGTCACCAGCCAGTTGGAGAGGCGTTCGGCAAAATACGCGTTGTCGAGTGCCTTCCAGGCCTCGTCGATGACGATGATCGTCGGGCGGCGATCCTCGATTTCGCGCTCTACCCGGCGGAAGAGGTAGCTCAGAACCGCCATGCGTTCTTTTTCGGATTCTGAGTCCAGGATGCCCGTGAGATCGAAGCCCACCACATCGCCCTCGAGTGAAAAGGTGTCTTCGAGGCTTTGCCCGAAGATCCAGCCGTAGCGACCGTCTTCGGTCCATTCGAGCAGTCGCTGGTGCAGATCGCCATCGTCGTCGGTGGAGACGAAGAGGGAGGCGAAGTCCTTCCAGTTGCGCAGCTGCGGATTGGCCGCGCCCGCATTCTGGCGCACCACCTCCTGGATGCGGTTGTTCTGGGCGGGTGTCAGGGGTTTGTCAGAGCGATAGAGCAGGGATGCCAGCCAGTCCGAGAGCCACGCCATGCCGCGATCATCAGTCTCGGTCCAGAGCGGGTTGAGACCGGTTGCTTGTCCGGCTTTCACAGACGCATAGCGCCCGCCATTGGCGCGCACGGCCATCTCCATGCCGAGCCGGTAGTCGAAGACAAAGATGCGCGCTCCGACCCGACGGGCTTGGGTCATCAGAAAAGCCGAGAGGACGGATTTGCCGGACCCAGGGCGGCCGAGGATCAGCGTATGGCCCCCGGTCGGCTCTTTGTCTGGGGAACCTTGCTCGTGATAGGAGAACCGGTATGCACTTTGCTCGGGCGTCGGGAAGAGTGTTATCTCCTCGCCCCAAGGAAGCTGGTGTTTGTCTTTGCCGAGCTGCGTGCGATGCAGGGGCGCGAAATCCGCGAAGTTGCGGTTGGTCACAGCACTGGCCCGCACGCGTTTGGGCTGGTTGCCCGGATGCTGACTGAAGTAGTGGGTCTTGGCGGCCATGCGCTCGCCGATCATCTTCACGCCCTCGGCTGCGGCGGCATTGACGATCTCGGCCCCGAGGGTCTGCAATTCGTCGAGCGTGTCGCAAAACACGGTCACGACCATGTGGTGCTCGCCAAAGCTCTGGCGTTTTGCTTCAAGATCGTCGTGCGCGATGTCGAGGGCTTCGAGGAGCGACAGCGCGGCATCTTGGGAGGCCTGCATCTGGCGCTTCTGCCGCTTGATCCGGCCCGCCATCAGGTTGGAATTGATCGGCGTGAAGGAGTGCGTGACGATCATGTCCACCGGCAGGTTCAACATGTCGAACATCGTGCAGGTGGTGGCCTCGGAATATTCGCCGATGGTGAAGCTTTTGCCGTAGCGGTGTCCCACCACGCCTTCGGTCAGCTCGAAATGCTCATCGAAGAAAGTGACGCGGGTATTGGCGACGTTGGTGGCGAGGAAGCCGTATCGGTTCGCCGGGTAGAGAGGCCGTTCCTGACCGGTGTTCAGAGCACCGAGAAACCCGACCAACTCGCCCGATTGTGCGGATAACAGCCGTGGTTTTAGGTCCGCCAGTCCAGAGGCGAATACGCCGACAGCTTCCTTCAGCCGACGGACCCGCTTCCGCGTCTCGGCCTTGAACCGCTCTGGATCGCTCCGATTGATAAAGCCCAGAAAGCTTTTCGGCGGCGGTCGATGGATGATTGTGAGTGTGAGCGTCTTGTCGCGCAGGCCGGACTGCCCAAGCTTCTCGCGCCATCTCTTATCAACCGCCGCCGCGAAGTGATCACCTGGGACGGGGAGGAGGTCCGGAGTGATCGCTTTCGAGACTTTGTGAACGTAGTAGCTGAACTCGGGCCCAAGCTGCGCTATGATCCGGGCGAAAAGCGCGGTCACCTTGTCGAGATAGGCATCATCAGTCGTGTAGCTGTTCACGCCGCTGAGACGAACACACTGGAAGAGCTCGTTGACCCGCGTGCGTACCGTGTGCTCATCGACCAGGCTGACATAGGGCAGCATATGCGCGAGGTGTTTCTCGCGGACATACCAGTCCGGCATGAGCGTGCGTTCATCCAACGTATCGTCACGGGGCATAGCTGTCGCCTCGGTGAATGCTGCGATTCCGCGTCGGGGGCGTTTCCTGCAGCGCTGTCATCATCACGTCGATGAAGCGCGGGTCCCAATCGGCGGCTTTCCAAAGCACCGGATAGAGGATGGCTGCGACGCCGAGCACGGCGATGTGCTGGATCCACACGAAGAGCAGCACCGACCCGAAGAGCCAGACCATGGCATACATAATCGGCAGCCCGAGGAGCTTCGGCGGGCGGACGAGGCCGAGAAACAGTGGGGATCGTTCAGCCATGCCGGGTCTCCCTCAGGCGCCAAAGACAGCGGCGACGATTGTGGGTGCGGCGGCAACGCCTGCGATACCCACCAGCACCCACAGGGCTTGCCGCAGATCGATGATGTTGAAGAACCAGCTCAGGAAGACGCCAAGCACGGCGAGGGTCGCGATCACGACGCCAAGCGGGCCGGTGAGGGCATCCACGATACCCTGCAACAGACTTTGGATCGGGGAGAGATCGATACTTTGGGCAAGCGCGGGCTCAGCCGCGAGTGCGAAGAGAGAGACAAATAAGATAAGGAAATGCGTCGGCTTCATGGGGTCGCTCCTTCCAGCCGGTTGAAGACGGCCAGCACACGCCGGACGTGGTTTTGGGTTTCGGGAAAAGGAGGGAGGCCGTCGTATCGCCGTACGGCGTCGGGGCCAGCATTGTAGGCGGCTAAGGCGAGGCGCACGTCGCCGAACTCCATGAGCAACAGTGCGAGGTAGCGCGCGGAACCATCGAGGTTTTGTGGCCAATCGTTGGGGTCTACGCCAAGCTCGGTTGCCGTTGCGGGCATGAGTTGTCCCAAGCCAATCGCCCCGGCAGAGGAGACTGCGCTTGGATCATAAGCACTCTCTATCTCGATATTGGCCCGATAGAGGTTCAGCCAATCGGTAACCGAGATATCCGCAGCGCGCAGCCCCGGATGACCAGCATAGCGCAGTCCTGTGTCTTCAATGGCGGCGAGGATTTCGGGGCGGGGAGCGATCGCTCTCGGTGCCACGGCAGCAACGCGAACCTCTTCGCCGTCCGCCACGTCTTCTCCGAAGATGATCAGACCGGTCTCGGCAGAACCTTGACCAATTCCGTCATTGTAGTTGCGTGCAAAACGCTCTTGCGCCTGTGACGGACGAAGGGATCCGTCCTCCTCCATCACCAGCACCATCTGTGCCGCTGCAGGAGAAACCAGACATGAGAAGAGAAGGGCGTTAAGTCCGGCTTGCAGCCAATTCTTCGCTCGAGAGCTTGAGCTCCGTCCGCTTACCTTCCTCGAGCGGGATGTCGACATGGGAGAAGCCGATCCCTTGCAGGAAGGAGATAACGCCTGTGACCGTTTTGATCTCGCGGATCTTGATGTCGTTCCGAGATGTGCGTGTGCGCGCGGTGACCAAGAGCTTCTCGAGCCCTTCATCGCTAACTGCGCGCATAATCCAGACCCCGTGCCAGTTGGGGCCCTTCTTGTAGGCTGCTTCCTTGCAGACAACTTCCACGCGATAGCCTTCGGCGACCAGATCGCGGAATCTGGGTTCAGTGACCACATTCGGTGCTTCTTGTTCTAGGTCCATCACCCGGATCATATTCTCCCTAAAGGCGAAGACCAGGGTATCAGGAGTTGATGCCCAAGCCTACGATGCTATATAAATGACCGCAAGATATTATTTTGTCGTTGCGGCTGTACTCTGGTCGCGCACCCATTAGGCACGCGCCATGGATTCTATCAAGGTTTTATGGGGGCCAAAGAACCTCCGGTTGTGCTGCCTGCCAGGGTGCCAGGCTATAGCTTTGTCGTTGTTTTTTGGCAGCCATGCTGCAGCTGAAACCTGCCTTGCCCCTCAGCGTCCATTCGTTCCGAGCGACCCCCAAGCGGCACGGGAATACGCGGACATCATTCGGTTGGACTTCGAGAGCTACATTGGCGATATCCAGAATTACTTTCGTTGCCTGGACGACGAGCGTGCGCGCGCTTTTGAGGAGGCGCGCGAAGTCAGCCAAGAGTATGGTAGGTTCTTGGCAGCTACTGCGGAGTAGAGTCCTGCTCATAATGTCCTATCTTCTCTTTGAAGCACACCATCACTGGTCGGGTTAAGCACCAACGCCATCGCGCTCTGATTCCGACGATACTCCCATTTTGGGGTTAATCCTATATCGGGAGTAGCTGGTCCTGTCGAGAGGGCGGACAGGGCAGTTGGCAGGAACACTTCATACAGAGGCTTATAGGGACGTTGTGCGATTTCTGATCGAGCTTCGGGCTCGAGCAGGACTGTCTCAAGCAGATCTCGCAAAGCGGTTGGCGAAGCCGCCTTCGTTCGTCGGGAAATACGAGACCTGTGAGCGGCGGCTCGACGTCATCGAGTTCTTGGTTTTACTGCGCATACTGAACTCAAGTTTCGAGGAGTTCCAGCGAGAGACCAAGGTTCGGGTTCCAAATTCGCTGTGAGGTTGCGCATCGTGCGTGGCCTACCCCGAATTCGTCGTTTTATCATAATTTTCTCGAGCTTGAAGAATGACCAAGCGATTCTCATCCGCCCATGTCGCGAGTGGCACCAACTGCTCAACCAGAGATCGCCCAAGATCGGTCAACTCATAATCAACCCGAGGCGGAATTATAGGCGTGACATCGCGGGTTGCGAATCCGTCGCGCTCTAATTTCCGAAGCGTTTGTGTGAGCATTCGTTGCGACACATCTGGGACAAGACGCTTAATTTCAGAAAACCGTTTTCGACCCGATTTTAGGCCCGCCAGAATGAGGATCGTCCATTTGTCACCGATGTCTTTCAAAACATGGCGTACCGGGCAGATTTCGGGATCGTAATCACCCTTGTACGAGCCATCGAGAAAATCTTCTGGCCACCTTCTAAAGGTTACTTTTTGGGAACTTGGTTCTGAATTAGTGCCGTCTTCCATCGTTTCCCTCTCGTTTGTAGACCAGATCTCAAAGAGTAACTCGATCTCATTCTGAGAGCAAAGGAAAGTCGATATGAAAGCTGCAGTCATAACAGGGTTTGGAACACCATCAGTGTTTCAAACAACCAATGTCTCGCGCCCAGTTCCAAAAGCCCACGAACTTCTGGTCCGTATAGAAGCGGCAGGGATCAACCGGCTTGATCATTACATCAGAGAGGGCGGCGTCAACCCCGATCTCACGTTTCCCCATATCCTTGGGTCGGATGCGGTTGGTGTCGTAGAAGACGCAGGCAACGATGTGACAGGCTTCTCTGTAGGTGAACGCGTTATTCCGATGCCTGGTTACCCGACAAACCCAACAGATGACGGCGCCGATGTCCTAGCGGTATCTCCATCATATGCAATCCGAGGGTTAGCAGAAAATGGTACTTATGCCGAATACATGACTGTCCCAGCCCGCTGGACACTGAAGGCGCCCGAAGGAATATCTGCAGTCGATTTGGCAACTCTGCCAATGGCTCTGGTTACCGCTGTGCGTGCAGTCAAGGTCGTTGGCGGTGTCAAGAAGAACGACACCGTTCTTGTTCAAGCAGGCGCATCGGGGACTGGGTCCTTTATGGTTCAAGTTGCCAAAGCACTTGGCGCAAAAGTTGCGGCGACCGTCCGGTCGGAGGAAAAACGTGCTTTTGTCACAGGGCTTGGCGCAGACCTCGTCGTCAACATGAAAGAGGACACGCTGAACACCGTACGAGAATGGTCCGGCGGTGGAGTAGATGTCGTGATCGACAATCTGGGTGGCGAAAGTTTGGCACGATCAGTCGAGATGAGCCGCCCTTTGGGTTTGACTGTTCTCATGGGGAACGTACTGGGGCTTGAATCCGTCCTTCCTGTACGAAGCGTCTTCTTTCCGCAGAGGCGGATCGCGGGAACGCTAATGGGTGGTGTAGACGACCTTGAATGGGGGCTGGGACAGGTCCAAACCGGAACAGTCAAGCCAACTCTCGACCGGACGTATTCGCTGGATGAGGCAGAAGCCGCCCATATCCGGCTGGCGGCGGGAGACGCAGTCGGCAATATCGTGTTTGAAGTGAGTTGACCCATGAATGGCATTAACCTCCCCGAACCACCTCCCCCTGCGGGAAAGTATGCACCGGTGATAGTTCGGAGCGGATTCGGTTTTGTTTCGGGTCAATTTCCAATTTCGGATGGTAAGCTGGTGTTCAACGGTCAGGTCGGAAAAGACCTGAGCGTTGAACAGGGTCGTCAGGCTTGCAGGATTGCGGCCCTAAACGTGCTTGCTCAAATTGCGACCGTGACGTGTTCATTCACAAACTTCGAGGGGCTGCTGCGGCTTGATGGCTATATCGCGAGCAGCGATGATTTCTTTGACCAGCCTGGTATTCTGGATGTGGCCTCGCATTTATTCACGGAAGTTCTTGGGGAGAGCGGCAACCACGCTCGAACTGCGTTTGCCGTGCCACGGCTGCCATTGAACGCGCCAATCGAACTTTGCGTCACCTTTACCGCCTAACTGATTGTGCGTTTTCGTCCCGGAATTGATCTAGATTTGTAGGGGAACGTCCAATGTTGAGCGAACAGATTCAAAGCGACAGAAAGATAACTGAGATCGTGGACGCTATAGTGACCGGAGGTGTGGCTAGAGCCCGGGAAACGCACGAACCACCTCTTACGGGTGATTTTCTGGTCTGCCCAGCCAATCCTAGGGAAAGAGGCGCAAATCTTGCTTCGATCAGTGTCCCATGCTGAGAGTTTCAGAAGGCGCGCCTTCACACGCAACCCGAATATCGCAATCGGCTTTGGATTTACCATTTGTTCGAGACAGGCTGACCTTGGGGCTCTTGTTTCCAATCGAAAGCTATGCTGGCGATATGCCAATGATGATCGGTCAAGAAATTCTCGCTCAGCGGGCAGAAGCGCTGGGTTTTACCGCACTCTGGTTTCGCGATGTTCCACTTAGAGTGCCGAGTTTTGGCGACATGGGCCAAGTGTATGATCCGTTCGTCTATATGGCTTGGATGGCAGCGCACACGTCGAGAATCACTTTGGGAACTGCAGCCAGTATCCTGCCATTGCGACATCCACTTCACACCGCAAAGATGGCGGCCTCCCTTGACCAATTGTCGAAAGGTCGGATTTTGCTGGGAGTGGCAAGTGGGGACCGAGCCCAGGAGTATCCCGCCTTCCGTCAGGATATCGAAACACGCGGCGAAGCCTTTCAGGAAAGTTTTAAAATCATTCGGGACGTTCTAGGTGGGTCGTTTCCTTCCTTCCATAGTGAATTTTTCGGGACGATGAGTGGCACATCGGATTTGCTTCCCAAGCCGGCACAGCCCGAATTGCCCCTGTTGGTTGTAGGTGGCGCACAGCAGGATCTTGGGTGGATCGCGCAACACTCCCGCGCATGGGTTATGTACCCCAGACCCATAACAGAACAGAAACAAGTCGTTCATGCTTGGCAAACGGCGCTCCGGAAGGCAGATGGAGTTGAGAAACCATTTGCCCAGTCGCTATATATCGATCTGTCGGAAGATCCGAATTCTCCGCCAACATCCATCCACCTCGGATTCAGATCGGGTCGAAACTACTTGCTAGGGCATTTGAATGAGTTGCGCAGCATCGGTGTGTCTCACGTGCTGTTGAACTTAAAATATGGGGAACGACCTGCAGCGGATGTCGTCGAAGAATTGGGTGCTTTTGTAATCCCGCAACTGATTTGACTGCGCGCTCTGACTTGTGGTTGGACGAAAGAGAGACTTAGCCATGCAAAACGATGAAGTACAACTTGCCCGCGGTGATATCGAACGGATTGTCACAACGTTCTATTCGAGAGTACGTACCCATAGTGAACTTGGACCGGTGTTTGACGTGCACGTCGCGGATTGGCCTGCTCATGAGGAGAAAATTGCTCGGTTCTGGGCTAACGCAATATTAAAGGAGCGCAAGTATTCGGGCAATCCGATGAAGGTTCACGCCTCCGCTGGCAATGTGCGGCCGGAACACTTCAAAATGTGGCTCGACCTCTTCGATGAGGTACTGGATGAGGAGTTGTCGAATTCGATGTCTTCGGCTTGGTCACGTCTGGCTCATCGCATTGGACAGGGTCTTGTATACGGGCTGCAACTTCAACAGACTTCCGACCAGGGCGATCCCCCGCAACTATGAATAGGCATCCGCCACCAAGAGTAATTTGCGAACTAGCTGTTCGCCACAATGATCCACGCAATTACAAGAGCGACGATCAGATAGACCAGTGTATTGATCATCCAGCGAATGAGACCGGCATCTGCTTCTGGGTCAATGCCCAAACGCTCGCAAAACTTTGTGCCGGGCCAAAGAACTAAGTTGGCGACACTGAATCTCGTGTTCTTTTTCATGATTGTTTATCCACTGGCTTAAATTACTATTCGGCGTGAAACCTAGTCCGGGTTTTTTGGGCGCCAGTACTCATTCGCAGCTGCAACCGTTTGAAAATTCGTTGCTACCACATGGGACGCAAGTGTCAGGCTGTCGGCGCTCTCGGCATAATCTGAACGAAGACGTTCGCGAGTATCTGCATCGGGCTGGGTGACTTTCACGGCCATGCGGGACAATTTGACCGCGAGTTGAAAGCCATCTTCTGGCGTGTCGGTTTTGAGCGTGGGCAACCATGTCATTCGTTAGTCCTTTTCTGCAATGGCGTGAGGCGCACTTGGTTTGACGAGCGCGACTGAAGCATCATGTGTTGTGTCGGGATATTTGGCGAAGAGCGACCGGATCACGGTCACTCTTTACTGTCGAGCGCATCCAGTTCTTCTGGCGTAAAAAGACGAGATCTTGCGAGAAAGCGGCGTTCTCGTCCGTTGTCCAGGCTGAACATACCTCCGCGCCCTGGCACGACGTCCAGGATCAATTGAGTATGTTTCCAGACTTCGAATTGCGGTCCCGATATCCAAACTTCGGCTTTTTCGACTTCTCCGAGCTTCACATCGGTTTGCCCGATAAGAAAGTCGTCCTTCGGGTAGCACATCGGAGAAGAGCCGTCACAACACCCGCCCGACTGGTGGAAGAGGATGTCACCGTGATCTGATTTGATATCCGCGATCAGAGCCCGGGCGGCGTCAGTTGCCACAACTCTGGCCAACTGCCCATCGGCCGAAATCGGACCCTCGTCAGAGACGCATGAAATTCGGGAGTTTTGCATGAAATCTGCTCCTTGAGACCTTAGGATGCGCGGAGTCAAACTGACTCCGCGCCTTTTTTGCATGACCGGTATTAGAAGAACCCGAGTTTGTTCGGGTTGTAGCTGACCAGCATGTTCTTGGTCTGTTGGTAGTGGTTCAGCATCATCTTGTGGTTCTCGCGACCGATGCCGGATTGCTTGTAACCACCGAATGCTGCATGCGCTGGGTAGAGGTGGTAGCAGTTAGTCCAGACCCGGCCCGCTTTGATGCCACGGCCGAAGCGATAGCAGATATTGGCTTCGCGCGACCATACACCTGCCCCAAGTCCGTAGAGCGTATCGTTGGCAATCTCGAGCGCCTCGTCCTCATCCTTAAAGGTCGTCACCGAAACTACGGGCCCGAAAATCTCTTCTTGAAAGACCCGCATTTTGTTGTGGCCCTTCAGAATTGTCGGCTTGACATAGTATCCGCCTGCACAATCCCCGGGAAGGCTGGCGGCCTCGCCTCCAGTCAGCACTTCGGCGCCTTCCTGTTTTCCGATATCGAAATAGCTGAGGATCTTCTCTTGCTGCTCCGAGGAGCACTGTGCACCCATCATCGTGTCGCCGTTCCGGGGATCGGCTTGGATAATGGCCTCTGTCCTCGCTATGGCCCGCTCCATGAACTGATCATAGATGCTTTCGTGGACGAGGGCGCGCGAGGGGCAAGTGCAGACCTCTCCTTGGTTGAGCGCGAACATCACGAACCCCTCAATCGCCTTGTCGAAAAAGGCATCATCCTCCTGAACCACATCAGGGAAGAAGATGTTTGGACTCTTGCCGCCGAGTTCCAACGTCACCGGAATGATGTTCTCGGTGGCGTATTGCATGATCAATCGCCCGGTCGTGGTTTCGCCGGTAAACGCGACCTTTGCAATCCTGTCTGAACTTGCCAGCGGTTTTCCAGCTTCGAGACCAAAACCGCTCACGATGTTGAGCACGCCTGGCGGTAGCAAGTCACCGATCAGTTCGGCGAAAACCAGAATGGTTGCCGGCGTTTGTTCTGCAGGTTTCAGGACAACACAGTTTCCGGCCGCGAGGGCGGGTGCCAGTTTCCATGCCGCCATGAGCAGCGGGAAGTTCCAAGGGATGATCTGGCCCACGACACCGAGCGGCTCGTGAAAGTGATAGGCCACTGTATCATCATCAATTTCGCCCATCGTGCCTTCCTGAGCGCGGATCGCTCCGGCAAAGTAGCGAAAATGATCGATGGCAAGCGGCAGATCGGCGGCACGCGTCTCGCGGATAGCCTTCCCATTGTCCCAGCATTCGCAGATGGCCAGCAATTCGAGGTTGTCTTCCATCACTTGCGCGATCTTCATCAACGCGTTTGCGCGATCGGTGGTGCTGGTGCGAGCCCATCCATCTTTGGCCGCATGTGCAGCGTCGAGCGCCGCTTCGACATCATCCTTATCAGAGCGGGCGATCTCACCGATCGCCATTCCCGTAACAGGGCTGATGTTTTCAAAATACCGGCCGGCCTTGGGTGGCCTAAACTCACCGCCGATAAAATTGTCATAGCGTTTGGCAAATGGTGACACATGCGTGCCTGCATCAATAAGCGTCATATCGTTCATGATTGTCTCCTCCTGAAGGCCAGCGCCTTTTCCTGGGCGCATTGGTAGGAAGGATCTTCACTTCGGTGCCGCCGCAAGTCATTGCACGCAGTGAACAGACTTGCGTGAACTGTCTCAGCATCGGGACAGATGGACCGCTTTTTTGCTCGATGCTTACGCAACTCTGGCGTCCAAACGCGCTGAGCAACAAGAACCACTAGGAGAAAGCAGCATGTGTGATTCTGATTAAATATTATGCAAACTTTCCTATGAAATCACGTAAACAGTTGATATGTAGATATTAAAAATTGGTGCAAAAGATTTGTCTGGCCGTATGATCTTTTAATCAGTATCTCATACTCGGATTTAATCGTGAAGCTCACCTTCCATGCCGACTACGCCATTCGCGTCTTGCTCTTTCTGAGAGCTGTCCCTGGACGAAGGGGCACGACAACGCAGATCGCCAAGGCGCACAACATCTCACGGGCCCATCTCGAAAAGGTCGTGCAAAGGATGGTGACCGCAGGGTTTGTCGAAACATCACGTGGCCGGGGAGGCGGCGTTCGACTGACCCGTGATCCTGATACGATCACAATCGGTGCGATAATCCGGGCTATGGAAGACGACCTGGCGATCGTGGAATGCCTTGGCCACGCTCGCTTCTGCCGCGTTGCAGGGGTCTGCGGTGCCAGAAACGTCTTTTCTGACGCAATGGATGCGTATTTCGCAGTGCTCGACAACGCGAGCCTGGAAGACATTGCCCGAAACCAAGCGGGTCTGAGAGGCGCGCTTCAGATCGTGGGAGGACGTGCTCAGGCATAAACTCACACCAGAAAACACAGCCAGTCTGACGTGTCATTCGGGGAGGAGTGATGGCGATCGATTTTGAAATGACCAGCCAACAGCGCAAATTGAAGTACGACATGCGGGAGTTCGCCCACGAAGTTGTCGCGCCTTGTGCAGAGCGGGGCGATGCAAGCCCGGATCCGCAAGACGCTTTTTTGGCCATGAAACCAGCGTTCGAGAGCGCCCACAAACTTGGGCTGCCGACGAGCTTTCTTCCAAAAAAATACGGCGGTGGCGGTCTAAAGAATGTCGATTTCCTGATAGCTGCCGAAGAGTTGTGCGCTGTCGATCCCGGTTTTGCGACGACTGTGCTGGTGAACGGTTTGGCCCTGATGCCACTGACCTGGTATGGGTCGGAGGCGCAATGTGAGAGATGGATTGGCCAGGCGACAAAGAGCGGTAAGTCGGATTATCTCGCCGGTTGGGTTGTTAGCGAAAGGGGCGGAACTGCAAATTTCGACCATCCGAGCCCGAATGCAGGTATTCAGCTTGTCGCGGACTTTGATGCAGCTAATGAAGAGTACGTTCTGAACGGCGAAAAGCACTGGCCATGCAACTCGGGAGGGTGGGACCTCAAGGGCGCGGACACGAACCTATGTGTCGTAAGGACGGATCGTACCAAGGGTGGCAAAGGTGGTCTTAGCGCTCTGCTTGTGGATCGCGGCACAGCAGGCATCACTTATGAGGTCATTGACAAGGTTGGTCATCGAACCTGCCAGAACGTCACGATGACGTTCAAGAATGCGCGTGTTCCTCTCGAAAACCTGTTGGCCGAAGGCGACGGTGATCTCTTGATCAACAGGAACTTCACTTGGTCCGGTCCTGTCGCAAGCATAGCGTCTGTCGGAGTGGCCCGCGCCGCCTTCGAGTTTGCCCTTAACTGGTCCAAGACCTTCACGGGCGGCGGTTCAACCCCGATCATCAATCATCAGGGCGTAGGCAACCTCTTGGCAGAGATCGCAGGCAAGATCGAAGCTGCGCGATACATGAGTTGGAAGGCCGCACACTACATGGACAAGTACGATAGCGAAGGCCAGGCTCTTGGGGGTATGAGCAAGACGTTTAGCGGAGAGCTTATGCAGCAGGTCGTGTTCGACTGTATGCGTGTTGTTGGCGTAAACGCCGTCGACAAGAAGTTTCCGATGGAACGCTATTACCGGGAGGCGTTGATATTCCCGCTCTATGATGCCGGGAACTTGGCCATGCAGCGCCGCAAGGTTTGGGGTGTAATGGCGGATGTGGCCTACACACATGACATTTACGCCGACTGCGATCCCATTGAGTTCAAAAAGTCAATGGAAGGCTTCGGCTTGGGGAACAGGTCGAGCTAATGGACGCGGTTACCAGTCATATCGAGCGCGTTTTTTCGGTCTCCGGTTCCAACTCAGCCGCAGCGACATCCCGCCTCCATGCTTCATGGCGCCGTTCAATGACTGTTCATGGCCTTGATCCTTCTGCGAACCGGGGTCCGGTCCGGTTAGGCGGAACCGACTTGAACATGATCCGAGCAGAAAACGAATTGCTTTCTGCCGCTTCAGCGCGACGCCTCGATCACTTGTTCTCCTTGGTTGGCAGTTCTGGTTGCGGCGTGTTCCTCACTGATCGCAAGGGTGTTGTGCTGGATCAAAGGTGCAGAGACGCCGACGAATTCGTTTTTCGGAGCTGGGGCCTTTCGCCAGGTGCTGTTTGGAGTGAAGCGAGTGAAGGAACAAATGGTATCGGGACATGCCTTGCGGAAGAACGCCGGGTAACCGTGCATCGCGACGAACACTTCTACCCGCGTAATACGACGATGAGTTGTATTGACGCGCCTATCTTTGGCTCAGATGGCTGCATAGCGGCAGCATTGGACGTTTCATCTGCCCGTGTTGATCAGACGGCCACAGCGAACCGATTGATCTCAGACGCAGTCGCTACAACCGCCGCCCAAATAGAGGCCGACATCTTTCGAGCAAGTTTTCCAAGTGCACGTATTGTGGTGGCAGACGCGGTATCACCTAGTATGGCCGGGCTCTTGGCACTGGATCAGGACGACATAATCGTTGGAGCAACCCGAGTTGCTCGCCATCATCTAGGTTTTGATTTGACCGGTGATCTTAAACCATGTCCCGCCGTTGATGTGCTCGGTCGACAAGACAGTTTCCGCGGGTTCGATAGGGCAGAGCGAGCAGCACTTCTTCGTGCTTTGGCCAGGTCTGGCGGTAACACGACAGCTGCAGCGCGGGCTTTGGGTATCGGTCGCGCAACGTTCTATCGACGGATGAATCGCCTCGGTTTGGGCGAAAAGTAAACCGACCTGTCCCACTACTGAGACAGGTGGAAGACTTTGGTGGCTCCAGCGCAATGACTTACGCCTAGCCGGTCTCCGATAATAGATGAATCGCCGTCCTGGGTGGAGGTTGCTTCGAAAACTGTCGAAGCAAGCCAGAGGCAGCGGTGAACAGCCACAGGGAGGATACCATGGCAATTGATTTTACTCTGACGTCGGAACAGAAAGACGTTCAAAGAACAGCGCGCGATTTCGCACAAAACACACTGAAGCCGATCGCAGAAAAGGCCGATCGGCACAAGGATGCACAGGAGTGCTTCCTAGCGTCTAAACCTGCCTACGAAGAAGCATACAAGCTGGGATTTGCAACCGGTTTTCTACCATCGAAGTACGGCGGCGCAGATATCGATCTAGCAACCTTCGTTATCGCAGCCGAAGAAATCTGTACAGCCGATCCGGGGTTTGCGGCAACACTGCTCGTCAACGGGCTGGCACTCATGCCGATTGTCTGGTTTGGGTCGGAAGCCCAAGCCGAAAAGTGGGTTCTTCCGGCGACGCAGGATCCCAAGTGCGAATACCTCGCCGGCTACGCGGTTAGCGAGCCTGGCGGTACGGCGAACTACGATCACCCGGGCCCTCATCCGGCCGGTGTCTCAGTTACTGCCAAGCTCGACAAAGCGAACGGCGAATATGTGATCAACGGAACCAAGTACTGGCCGACGAACTCGGGCGGATGGGATCTCAAAGGCGCAAACGTCAACATGGTGACCGTTCGCGTCGACAGTTCCAAGGGGGGCGCCGAAGGTGGGCTCGCTGGTATGATCGTGCCGCGTGGTACACCCGGAATGACTTTCAAGGCACCTATCGAGTCCGTTGGACATAGGCTCGATCAGAACAACTGGATCGAATTCGAGAATTGCCGCGTGCCGGTGGAGAATGCATTTGCCGTCGGCGAGGGCGATTCAATTATTTCAAAGGCATTTACTTGGTCGGGTCCGATCGCGGGGATCGCTTCGGTCGGTGTCGCCAGAGCGGCCTATGAATGGACCCTAGAATGGGCGAAGAATTACACCGGCGGCGGCAGTGTGCCCATCATCGAGCATCAAAGCGTTGGCTATATGCTGACCGAGATCGCGATGAACATCGAAGCCGCGCGCTACATGTGTTGGAAGTCGGCGCACTATCTCGACAACTGCGGTCTTGAGGGGCACGGCGGTACTGGTGCGATGGCGAAGATTTTTGCAGGCGAGTTGATGATGAAAACCGTCTGGAAATGCATGCAGGTCGTGGGTGTGAACTCGCTTGATCTGAACAACCCGCTTGAAAAGTACATGCGCGAGGCATTGGTATTCCCGCTCTACGATGCGGGCAACATGGGTATGCAGCGCCGGAAGTTGTGGGGTGTAATGGCCGACAAGGATTTCAATCCGCGCGCCTATACTGACAACGAGGCAATTCCGTTCAAACGGTCGATGCAGGGGTACGGAACGGTTCCGTCAAGGGGTTAGTCTCGATCTAGATGAGCTCCCACGCCTCCCTGCGGAGCCTTCAATGCAGCACCTCGCCGCTGTTCTCGTCCGTTGTCTGAAAGGGCAATGGGCGGGCCCACACAACATCGATTGCGCATAAGAAATAAAAAATCTGAACGCGCATCAAAGTACGAAGTAAAGGCTTTATCCATGTCCGAGCCCAACACTACAAAAAAGAAAACCCGAGTCGACGAAAAAACGCTTCTCGTCTGCGTCAACAAGAGGCTTGCCTGCGGTGAGAGGGGGGGGTCCTCGCTTGCTAACTGTCTTGAACAGATGGCAAGCGACCGTCCGGCCAGTGGGGTAAAGGTCAGGCGGGTCGTTTGCCTTGGAAAGTGCGACAATGGCCCCAATGTCCACCGTTACGGCGGTCCCGTCTATCACCGCGTCGAAACGCAGAAACTGCCCGAAATCTTCGAAGAGGCGGCCGGCCAAAGTTAGCCAGTGCCGAATGTTCAGGCGCCGCCGAAGTCCACCCCAAGAAGCAACTTAAATGAAGGTAAGCTGACCGTGAAGGTTTTGATTCCGATAAAACGCGTAATTGATTATAACGTGAAGGTTCGCGTGAAACCGGACGGTTCCGGGGTTGATCTCGCCAACGTGAAAATGTCGATGAACCCGTTCGACGAAATCGCCGTGGAAGAGGCTATTCGCCTTAAGGAAGCGGGCAAAGCGGACGAAGTGATCGCAGTATCCATCGGCGTCAAGCAAAGCCAGGAAACCCTGCGCACCGCTCTGGCGATGGGCGCAGACCGCGCCATTTTGGTTTTGGCCGCCGACGACGTTCACACCGATATCGAGCCTTTGGCCGTTGCCAAAATCCTCAGGGCTATTGTGGATGAAGAGCAGCCCGGCATCGTTCTGGCGGGCAAGCAAGCCATCGACAACGACATGAACGCCACCGGTCAGATGCTCAGCGCCCTGCTGGATTGGTCGCAAGGCACCTTCGCCTCTGGTCTGGACATTGACGGCGACAGCGCGCTGGTCACCCGCGAAGTGGATGGCGGTTTGCAGACGATTAAAGTGAAGATGCCCGCTATCATCACCGTTGATCTGCGCCTAAACGAGCCGCGTTATGCGTCGCTGCCCAACATCATGAAGGCCAAGAAAAAGCCTTTGGACGAAAAAACTGCTGCCGATTACGGCGTCGATATCACCCCGCGTCTTGAGGTTGTAAAAACCGACGAACCCAAAGCCCGCAATGCTGGCGAAATCTTAGGCTCGGTTGACGAGCTGGTCTCGAAACTCAAAGAAGCGGGGGCTGTATAATGGCTGTTCTACTTATCGCAGAAATCACCGACGGCGAACTGGCGATGGACGCAACCGCCAAGGCGGTCACCGCGGCCAAACAACTGGGCGATGTGACGGTTCTGGCGGCTGGTGCAACCGCAGCGGCGGCTGGCGAAGCGGCTTCCAAAATCGACGGCGTGAGCAAAGTGCTCGTGGCCGAAGATGTAACGCTGGGTCACCGCCTTGCGGAACCCACAGCGGCGCTGATCGTGTCACTGGCTGGCGATTACGAACATATCGTCGCCCCCGCTACCACCGATGCTAAAAACGTGCTGCCCCGCGTGGCTGCGTTGTTGGACGTGATGGTGATCTCGGATGCGTCTGGCGTTGTGGATGGCAACACGTTCGAGCGTCCAATCTATGCAGGTAACGCGGTGCAAACCGTAAAATCGACCGACGCAAAGAAGGTTGTGACATTCCGCACCTCGACATTCGATACGGCCGGTGAGGGCGGATCGGCCCCGGTTGAATCGATATCCGCAGCGGACAATCCCGGCCTCAGCGAATGGGTCGAGGATAAAGTGGCAGAAAGTGATCGCCCTGAACTGACGTCAGCTGGCGTCGTGGTCTCTGGCGGGCGCGGAGTCGGCTCGGAAGACGACTTCAGGCTGATCGAAAAACTGGCTGACAAGCTCGGCGCCGCCGTGGGCGCATCCCGTGCCGCTGTCGATTCTGGTTACGCACCCAATGACTGGCAAATAGGTCAAACTGGAAAAGTGGTTGCACCAGACCTTTATATCGCAGTGGGAATCTCCGGTGCTATTCAGCATCTTGCCGGAATGAAGGACAGCAAGATCATCGTTGCGATCAACAAGGACGAAGAAGCGCCGATCTTCCAGGTTGCCGATTTCGGGTTGGTAGCGGACTTATTTGACGCGGTTCCTGAATTGGTCGAAAAAATAGGATAAACTAGGCATGTTGTCAGCTGCTGATGTACACGAACCTACTCTATAGGCTCGCTAACCTCGTGGAATTGAGAACTGCCCTAGGAAGGTTTGAGTTGCAGTTCCATTTTCGGCAAAACGCCTAAAAACCGAAAAGAAATTAACATAAGCAAGATTATCGGCCTTTGGTTCTCCCGGCGCGCAGAGGCCAGCCCACAAAAAATCACCCTACCCCTCAACTGAGCAGTACGGACGACAGGCGATGACGAAAACAAAGCTCAAAATGGGAGCCCGGAGCACAGAAGTCTGGTGATCGACGACAAGGACGAAGGTGTTCAGGTTGCTCGCCTACTCTCGGAGCAAGGCGGCCGTGTCGTCGGATTGGTACACCTGTGGAACACGGCGGAGCTTTCGATCCTGTGGCTTGACGAAGCCCACGAAGCCGAGGTGATTGATCCTCCCTTGCGACCCGAGATCTTTGAGAGCGCACGGGCTGTAAATGCGGATGCTGTGTTTGAATACCTGGAGGTGCTCTCGAAAGGATCGCGGCGGTAAGCAGACTGACAAACGTGCAAGCTTACACTGTGGGGGGCCTCCGATAATATACAAAAAGTGACAACAGTATATTATCGATGTAGCCTTGGGTGAAACTCAACGTCCCAGGGAGTACCCACGTGGTTAAATTGGTCAAACGCATCGCAGCTATCGCGCTGCTTGGTTCCTTGATGTCAGTCGGGTTCCCGGACAGGCTCCGTGCTCAGACGTATCCGATCGATTGCGCGATCCTCCTTTGTCTCTCTGGCGGATGGCCCGCATCCGTCCCCTGCTCCCAAGCGCGTGCCGAGTTCATCCGTCGCATCACGCCTTGGCCGGTTGAGCCACCTCTACAGATCTGGCGCTGTCCGATGGCGGCGTCGTATACGCCGGGAGCGGGTCGAAGCCCGGCCGTTCGTCTCTACGACATCATGATCCAAGTGGATGAGGCCCCCCTGCCCTACTCTTCTCCTCTTCCACAGGCATCCCTATGGGGCAGTGTCGCGTCGGCCGTTGTTCGAGGTGGCGCAACACCACCGGGTTCTCTGCCCGAAGGCTTCCAGCTGCAGCTCGTTCAAGATCGCGCCGACATCGATATCAGTGGGCCAGAATTCAATTTCGTCCGCTCCATCCGAGTCTACGACGTACGCTATGCGAGGCAGCGAGAATCGGGCCGGGACGGTGACTGCAACAGGACGGCGGTGGTTTCGCTTGGCACCTATGGAACGCAGGGTGACTTCTCGTGGGCTCGCTCGTCGCCGAGTGCCCTGCCCGCGGCACACGTTGGTCTCGAACGTTGGGGTGATCACTGCCCCAGCATCTCGCATCGCTCTGTGTTCGTGGATTGGCGCGACTATGATGGCAACTATGGGTTTGAGCAGGTGAACTACTGATTGACCCCCCTACCCCACTGAAACCTAGGCACCGACGAGATCTAGGTGCCACCTCTGGCCGACAACTGCAGGTGGCCCTTCGAACTTAGCGCGGCGAAGGTCTGCAAGGATCCCGGAGCCGACGCGGCGCACAGATACTTGGCCCTCCTCTTCATGGCTGCAGAGCACGACCCCCTCCAAAGCATTCTGGCGCTCAGAGACGCCATCGTCACCCGCGCGTTACATGCACGATCTACTACACGACCGCGAATAGCCGAGTGATTTGCTCGTGTATACTCAAGGATGATCAACATGAAACGCGCCCTAATCGCTGCCGCCGCAGCGCTTTCCCTCGCCGCACCGGCCCTGGCCCAAGATGTGTCAGGTCGCCTGGTGGTTTATACGTCACAGCCCGACGCCGACGCACAGCGCACCGTCGATGCGTTCAACGCCGCCTACCCGGAGGTCGAGGTCGACTGGATCCGCGCTGGCACCACCGAGGTCATGGCCCGCCTCGAAGCGGAGTTTGCCGCTGGCGCCCCGCAGCCCGACGTGCTGCTGATCGCGGATATGGTCACGATGGAAGGCCTTGAGGCCGAGGGCCGACTGCTGGCCTACCCCGAGGCCGATGTGTCCGCGTATGACCCGGCGATCATGGACGCCGAAGGGTTCTACTTCTCGACCAAGCTGATCACCACCGGCATCATCTACAACACCGCCGCCCCCTTCGTACCGTCCTCTTGGGCGGACTTCCTGCGCCCTGAGGCAGAGGGCCAAATCGCCATGCCGTCGCCGCTGACCTCTGGTGCCGCGACGATCCACATGGCTGCGCTGACCTCCCATCCCGACCTTGGTTGGGCCTACTACGAGGGCCTTGCCGGGCAGGGCACGAACCCCCAGGGTGGCAATGGCGGCGTCTACCGCGCGGTCGCGGGCGGCGAGCAGATGTTTGGCATGGTCGTTGACTTCCTGCCGATCCGTGAGATCCCGAACGGTGCGCCCGTCGGCTTCGTCTTTCCCGAGGAAGGCGTATCAGCCGTGACTGAGCCGGTTGCGATCCTCTCGACGGCTCGAAACGTGCCCGCTGCACAGGCCTTCGTCGATTTCCTGATCTCGCCCGAAGGTCAGCAACTGGCCGCCGACATGGGCTATCTGCCAGCCCATCCCGCGATCACGCCGCCGGAGGGCTTCCCGGCACTCGACGAGATCCAGCTGCTTGAGTTCGATCCGGCCAAGGCGCTTGAAAACGCCAATGACAACCGGTTGCGCTTCACCGAAATCTTCGGGGGCTGACCCCTGCGCAAGCTTTTGATGACAAGTACCGGGGGTGGCGCGGGACTAACCCTCGCCGCCCTCATTCTGTTTGCCGGGGCCCTAATGGTCCTGCCGCTGGCGCAGTTGCTCAGCGCGGGGCTGATGGCTGATGGCACGCTGTCGCTTGCCCCAATGCGCGACGCGCTGGACAGTAGGTCCGTCCCGCGCGCGCTTTGGAACTCGCTTGAAAGCGCCGCGATCTCGGCAGCCCTATCCCTCGTGGCGGGGACCGTGATTGCCCTGCTCATCGGGCTGACGGACCTGCGCGGCAAGGCGGTGCTGACCTTCCTCGTCCTGATCCCGATGATGATCCCGCCCCATGTGACGGCGATTGCCTGGACCCAGGCGATGGGCCCGTCCTCGCCGCTGCTCGGCACGCTTGGACTGGCCCCGCCCCCAGGCTCACCGCATCCGCTTTACGGGCGGGGTGGCGTAATCCTGTTGCTTGCGGTTCAGCACATGCCGCTGGTCTTCCTCGTGATCTTGGCTGCACTCCGGACATTGCCGCGTGAGATGGCCGAGGCGGCGCGGATCTCGGGCGCAGGCCCACGGCGTCTGCTGTTCCGGGTCATCCTGCCGCTTCTGCGCCCCAACCTGCTGGCCGCCTACGCGCTCGCCTTCGTCTCCGCGCTCGGGAATTTCGGCATCCCGGCGCTGCTTGGCATTCCGGGGCGCTACACGACGCTTCCGGTTCTGATCTGGCAACGGCTGTCGAGCTTCGGCCCGTCGATGTTAGCCGATGTCGCCGTGCTCTCAGCGCTCATGGCGTTGATCGCCGTGACGGTGGTTGTCCTCCAGATGGCGCTGGCCGCCCGGGCGCGGGCCGCGCTGATCGGGCCGCCACAGCCGCCGCTGCACATGTCGCTCGGGCGCGCCCGCCCGCTGGCCGAAGGGGCGATGGGGCTGCTGGTGCTCCTGACGCTCGGCCTGCCGGTCACAGCGCTATTTGGCACAGCGCTTGTGATCACCTATGGCCTTCCCCTGACGGCCGAGACCCTCACGCTCGCCAATTTCGAGGAGGTGCTGCTGCGCCAGTCGGTCACCGCGCGGGCTTTCCTCAACTCAACCTTGGCCGCGGGAACGGCTGCCCTGATCCTCGCTCTATTGGCCGCGATCCTGGCGCACTTTCTGGCCGGGCCGCGTGGCATGGCGCGGCGCGCGGGCCTCGGGATCTCGACCCTGGCCGAAACGACCTATGCGATCCCCGGCATCGTCATCTCGATCGCCTTCATCCTGACCTTCCTGCGCCCGCTGCCGATCCTCGGCGTCTCGATCTACAACACGCTTCTGATCATTATCCTCGCCTATCTTTGCGCCTTCTTCGCGGTGGCCTTGAAACCCGCGACGGCGGCAAGCCTACAGCTCGATCCCGCGCTGGATGAGGCCGCACAGGTGGCCGGAGCGGGGTGGGGCATGCGGATGCGGCGGATCTTCCTGCCGCTCTTGGCACCGGCTGCGGCCTCGGGCGCGATCCTTGTTTTCCTGACCGCCTATAACGAGATCACGGTCTCGGCCCTGCTGTGGTCTAGTGGGACGGAAACGATCGGCATTGTGATCTATAATCTCGAGCATGGCGGCTACACCACGACCGCCGCCGCGATGGCAGCGGTGACCGTGATCGCGACGGTTGCCTTGATGGGGCTCCTCGATTTGCTCGGGCGGCGACTGCCACCCGGGGTCGTGCCCTGGCGGATCTGACGGCTCAGCCCTCCGGCAACAGCCAGCCGCCGTTGATCCGGAGGGACAGTCCCTCACCGGCCCGAACCAGGGTCTGTGAATGGATAAGAAACGGTTCATCAAGGCCCGGAACCACGACCCGCGCTTCCCAATGGCCGCCGCGGTAGAGCGCCGAGGTGACATGGCCCGTGAGGACGCCGACCTCATCCTGCCCTACGATGGTAATATCCGCCGGACGGAACATGGCCTGTCGTGTGCCTTCGGCTCCCCCTGTTCCCGCCAACTCCACAACATGGTCCGCAAGGGCGGTGCGCCCGTCACGAAACGCGACCGACTGCACCGCGCCCTGCCCGATGAAGCGCGCCACCTGGGCTGAGTTGGGACATGCGTAGATCTCGTCCGGCGGGCCAACCTGCAGAAACCGGCCATCCGCCATGACCGCCATCCGGTCGGCGACCGCCATCGCCTCGCGCTGGTCATGGGTGATGTAAAGCGTGGTGGCCCCGGAGGAGCGGTGAAAGGCAACGAGTTCCTCTTCCATCGTCTGCCGCAAATGTGGATCAAGATTGGCGAGCGGCTCATCCATCAGGATCGTCCGTGCCCCCTGTGCGAGGCAGCGGGCGAGCGCCACGCGCTGCCTCTGCCCCCCGGACAGGTCAGCGGGCCTGCGGGTGGCGTAGTCCTCCAACGCAACAGTGGCGAGGTGGCGATCCGCGTGTCGGGCTGCCTCCGCGCGGCTCATTCCCGTGGCTTCCGCCGGGAAGGCCACGTTTACACGTACGTCGAGATGCGGCCAGAGTGCGTAGGATTGGAACACGAAGCCGACCCCGCGCGCCTCAGGAGTGATGTGATGGTCTGGCGCGCTGACAGTGATGCCGCCAAGCGCGATCGTCCCGGCATCCGTCTTCTCAAGGCCCGCGATCAGTCGGAGCAGGGTTGACTTGCCGCAGCCCGATGCCCCGACAATGGCAAAAAACTCCCCAGTTGCGATATCCACGGTGATCCCGTCCACCGCAGCCTTGGCGGCAAATGATTTTCGCACGTCGCGCAAGGCGATGGACATGACTGGACGGCCTCCCAATTCTTTGGTGCGCCTTTAGGTGGCGGAGATGTCGAACACGTGACAGGAGCAAACCAAGGACCGCTGATCCGCCTTCACCAGACCTTGGCTGAGAAACCCACCGAGAGGTAGGCGCGTGGGGTCACGTTTCCCACACTAGTAAAGTGCGAAACCAAGTTCTACTTCGTCACGCTATCCAGCCTTCAAGAATGCTGTGTGGCAATGTTTGAAGTCGACGAGCGGGTTGTGCACCGTTCTTGTTCGCTGGCGGTAAAGTCTATCCAAGGTACCTTGATCGACCCTTTTGAGTCCTAAAACAATTGTTGGCGACAATTCTGGTCCTGACACAGGCAGGGGTTGCTGAAGTTGCACTCCCCTGCCCCACCACTGTCCTTCCCTCGTTCACGGCGAAGCCATCTAGAGGGCGGCTTGGACTGAATCTGCGTGATGGAGCCTGATGCACTTCATCTGATCGCGCGCCGATATCGTTGGCCGATGCGTTCAAGCGGACTCCGACGAGCGGTTCAAGGATTACCTACTCTGTTGGCCTCTGAAGTTGTAGACCGCCCTCCCAAACCTCGCAGCGCCCTGCCCTCGCTAGTCTCTGGAAGTGAATCTTGAACGCGTTCAAGAAGCGCAGATGTGAGGTGGGATGCTCCCAAACAAGCGCCTCAAGTCGCCTATGCGTGTGGTATCTTTATCTTTCCGTCGGAATAATGCTACTATCAAGCGAGAATCGAGTCGAACTCGGAATCAACCGATGTCGGGACAATATCATGAGCGGTAACCTTGAACAGTTTTTGACAGACCTGTCGCGCGGGCTTGAGCGCACGATGGTCGCCGTCAACAAAGAACTGACACTACGCCAGCGGATTAAGCGGACTTGGTCAATGCGCCAGTGCTCCCGCTTTCTGAATGTCAGCATCCAATACCTTACGAAGTTCGCCAACGCGAACGACGACTTCCCGGCGGGTGAATACGTGGGACGCGAGCGCGTCTTCACCCTGGCGGAATTGATGCACATGCGCGCTCTTCTGGCAGCGTCCGCGAAACGACCCTACGACTACTTGGCCTGGCGAAAGCCGGACGATCCACTTCCAGTCATTTCTTTCGCTAGCCAGAAAGGTGGCACCGCCAAGAGTTTGAGTGCGGCCCATTTTGCCCAGTATCTTAGCTTGCACTACGGCATGCGTGTCGGAGTTATGGATGCCGACCCCCAAAGCACCATCACGCTCTACTTCGTAGGCGGCGAGGGGCTTCCGCAAATGCCTGACGAGAACACGGCCTCCATGGTGGATTTTGCCGGTCTTTTTCAATCCGACGAAGCGCCGTTCACGGACCATGACGCGGATACACTCGATAGCTTTCTGTTGAAGACCTCTTGGCCAGGGCTCCGCCTTCTACCAGCCCATGGTGAAACGTCTGAAGGTGAAATTCAAATTGCCCGATTGGTTCGCGAAGCGCCGCCTGGAAAGAGTTTCTACCGGTATCTTCGTGATGCAATCGATCGGTGGAAGGGAGGACATCCGCCCCAGACCGCACCCAACGAATTGGTTCAGGACGGTAAGGTCGACGTCGAAAAGTTGGATGTTGCTCTGAATGAGACGCTGGATTGCATCATTATCGACTATCAGCCCGCGTTGACACTGTTCCAACTGAACAACGTGATTGCCTCTTCATCGCTCGTCATTCCTCAGACAATGAAAGGATTTGATATCGCGACGCTCTCGACTTTCGTCACCGGCCTGCTCGGTATGCTGCAGCACATCCTTGCGCACGAGCGGATCGAGATAGGTTCAGGTGCGAATATGCTGCTTCCAACCATAGTGCAGCGTTCTAACGCTCAGGACCTGAACCACATCGGTAACATGTTGGAGCATTGCCCCACTGAAATCCTGCCCGTGTTCTATTTGCGATCCGACGCGATTTCCAACGCATCGGACGTCTATCAGTCCGTCTATGAGTACGAGCCGGACACTCCGGGCAAACGCAAGGGCATCAATCGATTCATTGCGAATGCGGATGCGGTCAACGACGCAATCATTAGCCGTCTTTGGCCTGGGTTGGAGCGCGGCTATGCCAACGCCTGGATGGATGACTTCTATGACGACGACGGGGAGGACGCAGCATGAAACGGAGTATCCCACGTTCTTTGGTCTCAAAGGCCATCAGCCAGTCAACAGAAGACAAACAACTGCCTGATGAAAGTGGGGCGAGCGTTACTTCTGAGGCAGTACCTAAGCCCTTCAAGGGGGCCGGAAGCGCATGGAAAGCCGGAGCGCTGGCACAGTCACAGGCTGCTGTAGAGCAGAGCAGGGAGCAGCTAGCTGCGGATATTCTGAATGGTCGGCATGAACTTACCTTGAGCCCCAGCCAGGTGAGCGATCTACTTGGTTCCGACCGTCGTGAAGACTGGATGGAACAAGAGGCCTTTAAGACGCTCATCGAGAGTATCGAGGCGAATGGGCAAGATACTCCCATACTTGTTTGGCCTGAAGACCCGAACTGGATCCCTGACCCTCTTGATCCGACAGGCGTGGACAATGTGCCGTTCATCTTACTTACCGGACGGCGACGGCACGCTGCGGCTGTGCAGCTTGACCGGAAGCTTCGAGCGATCCTCGCTCCTCCTGAATTGCGTTCAGCGCACAACGCCCAATTTGAGATGCTATTTGTACGCTTCAGAGAGAACGAAGCTCGCGAAAATCTCGGTGCTTTCGAGCGCCTGTTGTCCATCGGCGAGATGTACAACGCTTTGCAGGATGCGGGAGAAAAGCTGACCGCAGTTGCATTTGCTGCACGCATTGGTGTTCACGAGAGTATAGTGTCCCGCGCACGCGCAGTTTTTGCGTCGAAAGACGAAATCTTGAACACGTTCAAGAATGCGTATGAGCTGAGTTTTCGGGACCTTCAGGCGGCTCTGGCTAGCCTTGAGTCCAAACCGAAAGCGTCTGCTAGAAAGGCAGCTACCAAGCTCACGGCAAAACGCAAGGTGGGCAATCGCAACCTAACGCTGACATCGGCGAACGGGAGTCTCTCGGTCAAGGCGTCGGGTGTGCCGATCAGTAAGGTTCAACTCGAGGAGCTGAGCGACCTGATCGCGGAGTACTTGAACAAGAACAAGGAGGAGCCGTCAAAGGAGTGATCCCTTGAAAGGCATCTCTGTATTGAGGCAACGAGCAAGAGGACGAACAAGTGACCTAAAGGCAAAAGAAAAGCCCCCAAGCTGAGGGCCTGAGAGCTGATCTTATCGGTTTGGTCGCCATCAAGATAAGTCTCTCATGAATCTCTGTCAACGATGAACGCTTCTGAGCGAACGGGTTTCTTTTGCCTCTAAAAAACCGGAGGTGAAATACAGGCATGACACAGACAGGTTGGCGCAAGCCGACACCGGGTCTTGGCGTAGCAGAACAGCTCGCTCAAGCCGGTGAACGGAAATCTATACCCAAACACGAGGCGTTCGTCGCCGTGAAGCGCGTCGGCGCCTATATCGGGCTGAAGGCCAGCGATCTGATGCTGCTCGACACGCTGGGGGCATTCACACAGCCCCAGGATTGGGAAGAGCGCAGGCGGCCGATCGTCTGGGCGTCCAACGCTTACCTTATGGAGCAGACGGGCTTTTCCCTCTCAGCCCTTAAGCGCCACGCACGGCGCCTGGCCGAAGTTGGCGTGATCGCGTTCAAAGACAGCCCCAATGGCAAACGCTGGGGCAGACGAAACCCGGACGGTCACATCATCGAGGCCTATGGCTTCGATCTGTCACCCATGGCGGCCCGTGTCGAGGAGTTCACCGAGCTCTACGGGCACATCCAGGCCGAGCGGGCGCTCTGTCAGCGCCTGAAGCGTCAGATCACCGTAGCGCGCCGGATGATCCGCGCGCGGATCGAGGCGGCGCTTCAGGCCGACCTCAGCGGCGCATGGGCGCGGTATCTGGAGCGCTTCGAAGGCCTCCTGAGCCGTCTTCCGCGGGCCAATGCGGCCTCCGAGACGCTCGAGCAAATCCTCAGCTGGTTCACTGAGCTGCAGCAGCGAGTCGAGCAGGCCTATCTCAAGGCAGTTCGCGCGGATGAAGTCGTGGAGAACCCGGCAACAACAGAGGTACAAGTCACCGAGAAGATTCAAGAAATGAACCCCAAGGAGGTCATTTCCGAACCTCATATACTAATTACAAAACAACTAGATCCTGTAATTAGTAGTTGCTCAGAAAAAGAGCAAGCGGCGGGCGTGGCACCCGAAAGACCGACCGTGGTGCCAGTGGAGAGGCCGGAACAGAAAGAGCAGGGAACTGAGGCGACAAAACTGGCCCGAGGCGTGGCTGTGGATGTGGCGACCGTCATGCAAGCCTGTCCGGAATTCGCGTTTTGGGCGCGGAACATGGGTGGATACCTGAGGGATTGGGGTGATTTGTACCGGATTGCCGGCGATCTCAAGAAGATCATTGGAATCTCGGACCACGCCTGGCTGGCGGCCCAGGAGGCGATGGGCAAACAGATGGCCGCGGCAGCCATGGCGCTGGTCTTCGACAAGCACGCCAAGGGCGAGATCGCCTCAGCGGGTGGCTATCTGCGCGGCATGACGGAGAAAGCCGGGGCAGGGGAGCTGCATCTGGAACGGAGTTTCTATGGCAGGCTCAGCGGACAGGCGGCGTAATGGCGCTGGCGATCAGAGACCCGCGGCCTTGGTCAGGTTCACCCGGAACCGGTCCCTTCGGCGCTGGTAGCGGCGGGTCATCTCAGCCGAGGCATGCCCGAGGTGCTTCTGAACGTAGCGCTCGTCGACTTCAGCTGAGCTGGCGAGACCGGCGCGCAGCGAATGACCGGAGAAGAGCGCCAGGCGGTCTTTTTCAGGCAGTTCGGAGCGGATGCCCGCGTCCAGGACCGTGCGCTTGATGAGCCGCGCGACATGCTTGTCGTTCAGCCTCGTCTCAGATGCGCGCTTGCCGTCCCGCGAGGTGCCAACAAAGACCGGACCGAAGTCGATTTTCGCGAAGTGCAGCCATTGCTCGAGCGCATGCACAGGGCAGGTGGAGTCGGACGATCCGCGGCCGATCTCGACCTCGCGCCAGCCGGTCTTGGCATTCAGCGTGAGCACCGCACCATCGTCGAGGATCTCAACCCAGCCGCCGCTATCGGGCGTATCGTCTTTCCCGACATCCAAGCTGACGATTTCCGAGCGACGGAGACCGCCGGCATAGCCCAGAAGCAGGATCGCCCGGTCACGCAACCCACGCAGATCGAAGGGCAGGGTGGCCACCATCGCCAGGATGTCTTCCGGCAGGATCGCTTCCTTCTGCACCGGGGGTCGCGCGTGCTTTCGTTTGATGCCGGCGAGCACGGTCGAGATGTGGCGGTTCTTCCGATCGAGGGTGAAGCCACGCTGCGTCGCGTTCCAGGCCAGGCCGGAAAGCCGACGGTCAATGGTACTCACAGAGAGGGCAGGGGACCCGTTCGACGGCGCGGCCAGATCGGTCAGATAGAGGCCGATCATCTCGGGCGAGGGGGGCAGAGGGTCCGTGCCCCTCAACCTGCACCAGCGAGCGAAGTGCTTCCAGTCCGCAGCGTAGGCCTTGTTGGTGTTCTCGGCGGTGGAAGCTTTGGCATAGTCACGGGCCGTGTCGACTAAGCGATCGAGCGTGCCGGATCCGGCGACGTGGGCGGGCAGGGCGATGCCTGGCTCTTCCGGAGGCACGCTCTCGTCGTGCTCATCAATGTTCGGCGCGTCATGGGACGCTGAGCTCGTAATCTCAGCCTCAAGGGCTGATTTGGTACCGTTATTTATGAGATTCCGCGCCATCTTCGCAGCCTATCTCTTATTGTCCGATAAGGCAACCTTATTGGACATAGCAGACACCCGCAGGGTGGGGCGGTTACCACCGTATATTGTGGACGAAAGCGCCGTGGCGAGGTAGTCTTGTGGCATGGCATACGCCGCTGACAGCTTCGACACACTACCCCGGATGCCGACCTGGGTCACCTCGGCGCGGCCCGAAGCCCCTGAAGATGTGGCGTTTTTGTCGGGGGCTGCCCTGAACCATCTGCATCTTGTGTTGCGCCGGGCCGACGTCCCCCAGACCTTGCTCCGGGCGCGGCTGGCATTGCGCGCCGCGGAGGCCTGCGTGACGCACCAGGGACGCCCGGAACTGGCGGCTGAATTGCGGGATGCAGTGGCATTCCTACAGCCGGGTGACAGTCCGGGTCCCGCTGGCGAAATCTATCTGTCATGGCGGCGAGCCGTCGAGCGCCCGGTCTCGGTGAAAGGGCTACATCGCGCGCTACCAAATCTCGATCCGAGCCAGATTGCCGCCTGGCTGGACACAGGGCAGGGGACGCCGGTCGCGCGGGCTGCGGCCGTGTGTCATGCCATGATCGAGGAGCGTCCACGAGACCACACCTCGTCACTGCTGCTCGCAAATGTGGCATTAGCACAAGCGCTCGGGTGGAGTCATGTCGTGCCGCTGCTGGCGATCGGTCTGAAGCGTGGCGAAGTGCGGAATGCCGGCGACGACCTGCATCTGGCGTGTCATCGGGCGATCGTGACGGCAGCGACCGAGGCAACACGGGAGGGCGCTGATTTGGCCCGCTGCGCCGCGCGCTTGAAAGAGGTCGCGCCGAAGCTCCGGGCAAGGGGATCCGATGAGGCTGTCGCGCTGTTCCTGGACCGGGACGCGGTCGCGCCGGCGGCACTGACATCGCTGCGGTCCGATCGCGCGGCACGCCGGTTCTGTGATCGACTGGTGGAGCTCGGCGCCGTGCGCGAGCTGACCGGGCGCGACACGTTCCGGCTCTATGGGTTATGAGCATGGCCAGCAAAAGTGGGTACCGGTTTCGCGGTTCGGCCATGCGACCAACGAGAGGCCTGTGATGGCGAAGGACCACGCAGACCAGGCGCTAGACCGGGAGCTGGACGAGCTACCCGCGGACCTGCGATGGCGCGAATGGATGCGCCGGATTGAAGCTGTGCTTTTTGCTTCCGCGTCACCCGTGCCGCGCGAGGACCTCGCTCGGGTGGTGGGGCAGGGGGCCTCGATCGATCTGTTGATCGACGATCTGATGGCAGACCTTGAAGGACGTTCCTTTGAAGTGGCCAAGGTGGCCGGTGGTTGGATGCTGCGGACGCGGCCGGCCTATGCGGCGGCGATCCGGACCGCGGCGGATGTCAGCGATCAGGATCTCAATCTGCGCGAATACGATGTGGCCGTTCTGGCCGCCATTGCCTATCACCAGCCGGTCACGCGGGACGGTCTCAAGGATATCTTCGGCAAGGAGATAAGCCGCGATCTGATCGGCCGCTTGCATGCCCACGGTCTCATCGGCACGGGACCACGATCCCCGCGGCGCGGCGCACCCTACACCTATGTGACAACCGAGCAGTTCCTAGTCGCTTTTGATCTAGAGTCGCTCCAGGACTTGCCGGACCGGGAGCAGCTCGAGGATGCGGGGCTTGCAGGTGAAGGACCACAAGTCGCTTTCGGCTAGTCTGTTGTCGGTGTTGTTGGGTGCAAAGGCTCTGTGTGAGCACTGTTTTCCTCATATGCTTTCGAGTCTTGCCGGTTTCTGTTGCCGATGCCTGACGCGAATTCGGTCGTTCTGCTTATCGTTTCATTCGCCGTGCAACGATTCATGTGGCGTGACAGAAATAGTCGCAATTTCAATATGATAATCGTTTCGGCCATTTCACGAAGTCGGCTTTTGCTTCCTAACCCAAGAATCGTTTCAAAATCCGTGAAGCGAAAACTTGCATCGAGGAAAAATGTATGTGTATCAATATTCTAATCGTTTCAAACTTGCGGAATATCGTTTCATGGCCTTGTCGGATCAAGACGTTCTCGAATTTGTCGGCGAGAACCCGGGTGCCGGACGCGATGCCATCCGGAGGGGCGTTGCAAGGGATGTGAGCGAAACCACTATATGGCGTCTCTTGAAGCGCATGGTGGAGGAAGGTCGCCTCGAGGTATCTGGCAAGGGCAGGGCGACGGGATACAGGATCGCCGGGGGTGCGGTCGTCCGGGCGCATTTGTCGACGCCGTACAACAGGCGAGCACCGGTGTCCTATCGACCGGAGTTTCTCGACGCGTACGTCCCGGAAAAGACATGGTACCTGTCTGCATCAGACCGCAAAAGGCTGTTGGAGGCCGGTCGCCCACAGGGAGGCGCAATTCCAGCCGGAACATACGCACGTCGGATCCTTGAACAGCTTCTGGTCGATCTCAGTTGGGCGTCGTCCAGGATGGAGGGGAACACCTACGACATTCTGCAGACTGAGCGACTGATCAGGTTTGGCGAAGAAGCTGCGGGGAAGGATCGAAAAGAAGCCCTGATGATCCTCAACCACAAGGAAGCTATCCAGTATGTCGTCCACAATCTCGATGAGATCGGGCTTCGGCGTCCGGATCTGTTCGCGATCCATGCGCTGCTCTCAGACGGTCTTTTGGCGGACCCGGCCATGTCGGGCCGGTTGCGTGCGATGCCGGTCGGGATCTCGCACTCGAGCTATCGACCGCTCGATGATGCGGTCACGATCGCAGAGGAATTCGACATCCTGCTGCACAAGGCTGCGCAGATCACCGATCCGTTCGAGCAGTCCTTCTTCCTCTTGGTGCACATCCCGTATCTCCAGGCTTTTGCCGACGTCAACAAGCGGACTTCACGCGTGGCCTCGAACATCCCACTTCTGAAATCGGATCTTGCGCCGATGTCTTTCACGACGATGGAGGACAGCGATTACATCGACGGGCTCATCGGGGTCTACGAACTGAACAACGTCTCGTTGCTGCGCGATGTCTACATAGACGCGTATCTGGCTTCCGCCGAAAAGTACCGAATTCTCCGCGCTGAGGTGGAGAGCCCGGAAAAAGCGGCTTTGGCCTATCGGGAGTTTGTTCGCTCAGCCGTCCGGCGCTGTGTTCTCGAATTCAAGGAGTTCCGAAACGATGCGGTGAATGAGATGGCTTTGGCTGCTGGCGTGCCCGATGCTGATCGAGCGGATGTCGTCGCATACGTCCGTGAGCAGATCGCAGGGCTCCATGAAGGCAACGTAATCCGCTATCGGCTGAAACCAGATGATCTGGAAGGAATGAACCTAAGCTAGATCGTCGATCAAACTGGACCGAGGAACTTCAACGCATCAATAGCGCATTCAATCATTGCGATAGTCGTTGCAATGATGGGCATCCAAAATAGTGTAGTGCGGAGAGGGTTCTGTTAATGTCTTCAATATTCAAGTTTTTTCGAATTACATTCTTCCTCGTTCTGTATTTCTTTTTGTGCGTGGTCGTGGTGACCACAATGCTTCAGGATTGGCCGGACGGCGGCCAGATGCTGTTTGCGTTCGGTGTTCCTGTCATTCTCGTGTGGTGGCAGGAAAAACGGAGATCGCGGAAAGTCGCTGCACAAGCGCAAGCCAAGGGAAGTTCCGAAAACCGAACATACCGATCTGAGCCGAAAGTCCGGCCAAGTGCCAATGACAAACGTATCGAGCGTGAGCGCGGACGAACTCGCGAAGCCAATGTTTCCAAAGCATCGGCTGCGACTAAAGCCTATTCCCCACCGAAGCAGGACTACGCCGAGATCGTTCGCGCTGGAAAGTCTGCTGCGCCCGCTCTTGCGGCAGCCGCTGAAAGAAAAAAATCTGGACGAGTTGCATCGAGCAGGTTGTCCCGAACAAAGAAGAGTGGATGGGTCCCGTCTACCGAAACTGCCAGCGTGGCCGGCCGCAACATCGGCGGGATGGTCTATGTCGGTACACCTCCCTTGCTGAACTCCTACGGGTATCGCGACAAATGCCGGGCCTATATCGATCCGTCCCTTTCGGTCGCACGCTCAGGCACGGACAAGGCTGGCGATGGCATGCCGTATTGGCCTGGATACTCGGATATTTCACCTCAGTGCCGGGCGACCTACCTCGACTGGTTGGCCAGCGGGCGAAACGATGCCTCCTATAACCCCGGCTACATGTTCCTTTATTTCTATGGGCTGGAGCGTCGCTTCTTCGTCGATCAGTCAAATGTAGATGCCAATGATATCGTACAAGAAGTTCGGCGGCTCCAGTCGCTTTACTCTGACAACCACTCCGTCAGGCGCTATTTGGGTGAGTTCCTCGACATTGCGATGCTTGCTGAAACCGACCTCGACGCTATCGAGCCGATTTTTGAGAAGCAGGGCTGGGAATTGCCGTTCTCACTCAAATACGCAATCGGAGCTCGGATCGACAAAGGTGCAAACCTGACGGCTGACTGGCTGCTAAGTTGGTTCATATGCCATCCCGAAGGCAATCTGAGAACTCCCGCGACGCGGTGCCGTGACGAGTTCATCGCCCTATTCCGCATGCGATTTGATCAACGATTTCCGGACGGACTTAAAGTTACCAAGCCTAGGAAGAAGCTCACGGCGTCCTATCGGGCCGCTTCCAGCGAGTTTCAGGGGTCCGCCAACCCAACCGTGGATGGCAAGCCTGTCCCGGATATTTCCGGCCTGCGCAAACCGATCGAGATTGCCCGGGAGCTGGCTGATGAGGTGATGAACGATCTCGACAAGCTCAGTCGCTTCCTGGGCCGAAATCCTGATGGCCGCGGAAGCGTTGAAGCGCATGCCTTGATGCCCACTGAACTTTGGGAGGCCTTCCCATCCGAGGAAATGGACCGCTTGAAATCCTGGGCAAGCGATATCGTCGATCGAGGGGGATTGGTGCCGCTTAAGGAGCTGATCGGACGTCTGGAGGGAGAAACGAACGAGAAAATCGGGAAACGGCAGATGACAGGAGCGGCCGACGCGCTCGCGCGCCTCGGTTTTGGTCTCGCACCTGACCCTCGGTTTGCACTCCGATCACCCAAAGCGGAAGAGCCCGTTGTGCTGTTTAGCCTGGGTGAACCCATCGAAAGACTGGAGGAAGTTTCCGACAGCTATCGAAGCGCCTTGATGGAATTGGCACTTGGATCGTTCGTCGCCCATGCGGATGGTCGCATCGCGGAGCCTGAACGCAGGGCGCTGGAAGGTCAGGTTTCTGACGCGGCCCTCAGCAATCAGGAACTCCGCAGGCTGCGCGCAAACCTTGAATGGTTCCTGGCTGTGCCGCCGGACATGACGCTTCTGCGGCGCAAATTGAAAGATGTGGGCCAAGACAGCCAGGCCGCTTTGCGCGCAGCACTGGTTAGTGCAGCACATGCTGATGGAATTATTCACTCCGACGAAGTCGCAAGCATCGAGAAAATCTACAAGGCTTTGGGCCTCGATCCTGCGCTAGCATACTCGGACCTGCATGCTGGTGAAGTTGCGGATGGTCCTCGCGCTGTTCGTGCCTCGCAACCGGGTCGTCCGGGTGAAGCGATACCCCATCTTGAAAAAGCCAACGGACCCAAACTCGACGCGTCGCGGATCGCAGCAATCCGTTCGGACACTGAGCGGGTGTCGTCTGTCCTGGGCCAGATTTTCGATGTCGAAGAAGAAGAAAGCGGTGTTTCCGGACCTGCCTACCAAAGTCAGCTGGCAGGGCTGGACCCAAAACACGACGCCCTTGTCCTTGAACTGGTAACTCGGGAGCATTGGTCTGAAACCGAGTTCGAGACGATCTGCGCCTCGCACGGCTTGATGGCGTCTGGGGCTTTGGAAGTCGTGAACGAATGGGCTTTTGAGATCTATGATGAAGCGCTTCTTGACGAGTATGATGGATATGACGTGTCTCCGAAGATTGCGGAGGCAGTAAAAGAAAAGATGAGTGCGGATGGCAGGGATGTCGAAGTTGAAACCACGTGAACGCGATGCAATTGTACAGGCCCTTCGAGCCGGGGTCGTGCCCAAGCTCGGTTTGCGCCATATCCAGGTCGGCCGCGTCCGGGAGATTGAAGAGCTCGTCAAGGACATGGACCGGATATCCGATGGCGGATCGGCAATCCGATTCATCATCGGGGAATACGGATCGGGCAAGACATTCTTCATGAACCTGATCCGCCTCGTCGCCTTGGAGAAAGGCCTGGTCGTCATGTTCGCGGATCTGGCGCCGGATCGCCGCATTCACGCGACCGGCGGGCAAGCCCGAAGGCTTTATGCAGAGATGGCCCGAAATCTGTCGACGCGGACAAAGCCAGACGGCGGGGCATTGGCCAGCGTGGTGGAGAGGTTTGTCAGCCAGGCTCACCGAGATGCCGAAGAACGGGATTTGCCAACAGGGTCTATCATTCGTGAACGCCTTGGCCACTTTGAAGAGCTTACCGGGGGGTTTGAGTTCGCTGAAGTCATCCGTCGATATTGGGAAGGCCATGAGACCGGCGACGACGAGTTGAAATCCGCGGCCCTGAGGTGGCTGCGCGGTGAATTCGCGACACGCACCGACGCGCGCAAGGCGCTTGGTGTGCGAACGATCATCGACGACGCCAGTGTCTATGACCATCTGAAGCTGATGTCGGCATTCGTGTGCGAGGCCGGCTACAAAGGATTGCTGGTCGGCCTCGACGAGATGGTGAATCTCTACAAGCTCACCTCGTCGCAAGCGCGCAATGCAAACTACGAACAGATCCTCCGGATTCTGAATGATGTGTTGCAAGGTAGTGCCGAGAACCTCGGATTTCTAATGGGCGGGACCCCGGAGTTTCTGATGAACACCCGTCGAGGGCTATACAGTTACGAAGCCCTTCAATCGCGTTTGGCCGAGAACACCTTCGCGCGAGACGGATTGATCGACCTTTCAGGACCGGTTGTCCGGCTGGCCAGTCTGACCCCTGAAGACCTCTTCGTTCTTTTGGCCAATGTCCGGCGGATCATGCAGGAAGATGCCGGAGCTTTACCGGACGACGCGCTCGAGGCCTTCATGGCGCATTGCTCGGACCGGATCGGTGAAGCTTACTTTCGCACCCCGCGCAATACGGTGACGGCCTTCGTGAACCTGCTTTCCGTGCTTGAGCAAAACCCCGGTATCGAGTGGAGCGATCTGATCGAACAGATTGAAGTCTCCGAAGACCTCGGCGAAGACATGACCGAGGTAGACGAGTCGACTGGCGCCCAAGACCCCGGTGACGATGACCTGATCAGCTTCAAGCTCTGACGCCGATGAGCAGTGCGTTCGACAAACTGGCGAGGCCTGTGCAGAAATGGATTCGCCAGAAAGGATGGCGCGAACTTCGCGACATCCAGGCGCGATCCATCCGGACGATCTGCGAAACCAATGCCGATTTGATCGCTGCGGCTTCCACGGCGGGCGGAAAGACTGAGGCGGCGTTTCTGCCATTGATTTCACAGGTGCTTGACGAGCCGTCGGGCGGCACCGGCTTCGACCTGCTCTACATCGGTCCGCTGAAAGCTCTGATCACGGACCAGGCCATGCGGCTGGAGGACATCTGCCAAGAAGCAGAGCTTCCGGTTGTTCCCTGGCACGGGGATGTCTCGCAATCGATCAAGACGCGCGCGTTGAAATCTCCAAAAGGGATTCTTCTGATAACCCCAGAGTCCCTTGAGGCGCTTTTTATTCGTCGCGGTTTGGAAATTGCCCGCTTGTTTGGGGCCACGCGGGCGGTCGTGATCGACGAACTGCACACAGTTCTGGATAGCGAACGTGGTGTCCAGCTTCGTTCACTGCTCACAAGGCTCGAGCTCGCGATAAAGCGCCCAATCCGTCGGATAGGTCTGTCAGCGACACTGGGCGACATGGACCTCGCCAAGGCCTATCTTCGTCCTGATGCCGCAAACGTTGTCGAGCTGATCGAAGCAGATAGCGGCGAGGCTGAATTGAGGCTCCAGCTTCGCGGCTACCTCTCCGGCGATGAAGATGAAAACAGCCCGTCCACAACGGACGCAATTGCAGCCCATCTGTTCAAGCATCTTCGAGGCAGCGACAACCTGGTCTTCGCCGGAGCACGACAATGGGTCGAGATTTATGCGGATCGATTGCGGGAGCTTTGCGAACGGGAAGGCCTGCCGCAGGAATTTTATCCCCATCACGCGAGCCTCTCCCGCGAACACCGTGATTTCGTCGAGCGCCGTCTAAAGGACGCCGCAATACCGACAACTGCCGTCTGTACGTCGACGCTCGAACTTGGAATCGACATCGGTGATGTGACCTGTGTAGCCCAAATCGGCGCACCATTCAGCGTCGCGGCTTTGCGGCAACGGCTCGGGCGATCAGGCCGGCGAGAAGGACAACCGGCCATTCTCAGGCAGTACGCTGTCGAAGCCAAGTTGACGCCGGAGAGCAGTTTCGTGGATCGCCTTCGCCTCGGCTTGATCAGGTCCATCGCGATGATAGACCTGCTGTTGGAAGGCTGGTGCGAACCGCCAAAACCTCAGGCGCTTCATCTCTCGACGCTCGTCCATCAGATACTGTCGGTCATCGCGCAGCGCGGCGGTGCGTCTGCAAGTG